>NZ_JBEGDO010000017.1:0-111355 GCF_051913525.1 Pseudomonas sp. PKS
GGGAGCGGGCTTGTCCCGCGATGGCATCACTGAGGTCTGCGGCTGTTACAGTGCCGCGATCCGCGCATGTTGCTCTGTCAAGTTGGCCAGGGCCTGTTCGGACTCGGCCAGCTTGGCGCGTTCTTTTTCGATCACGGCAGGCGGGGCCTTGTCGACGAACGCGGCATTGGACAGCTTGCCGCCCACGCGCTGGACTTCGCCTTGCAGGCGCTGGATTTCCTTGCTCAGGCGTGCCAGTTCCGCGTCCTTGTCGATCAGGCCGGCCATCGGCACCAGTACCTGCAAGTCACCCACCAGTGCGGTGGCCGACAGCGGCGCTTCGTCCTGTTCGCCGAGCACGGTGAACGACTCGACCTTGGCCAGCTTCTTGAGCAGCGCCTCGTTCTCCTGCAGGCGACGTTGGTCGTCCGCGTTGGCGTTCTTGAGGAACAACGGCAGTGGCTTGCCAGGGCCGATGTTCATCTCGGCGCGAATGTTGCGCAGGCCTACCATCAGTTGCTGCAGCCACTCGATATCGCCTTCGGCGGCGGTGTCGATGCGGCTTTCATTGGCCACAGGCCAAGGTTGCAGCATGATGGTCTTGCCTTCGATACCGGCCAGCGGCGCGATGCGCTGCCAGATTTCTTCGGTGATGAACGGCATGAACGGGTGGGCCAGGCGCAGGGCGACTTCCAGCACGCGAACCAGGGTGCGACGGGTACCGCGGGCACGCTCGACCGGGGCATTTTCGTCCCACAGTACCGGCTTGGACAGCTCCAGATACCAGTCGCAGTACTGGTTCCAGATGAACTCGTACAAGGCTTGGCTGGCCAGGTCGAAGCGGAACTGCTCGAGCTGGCGGGTCACCTCGGCTTCGGTGCGCTGCAGCTGCGAGATGATCCAGCGATCGGCCAGCGACAGTTCGTAGGCCTCGCCGTTCTGGCCGCAGTCCTCGCCTTTGTCCAGCACGTAGCGGGCGGCGTTCCAGATCTTGTTGCAGAAGTTGCGATAACCCTCGACACGGCCCATGTCGAACTTGATGTCGCGGCCGGTGGAGGCCAGCGAGCAGAAGGTGAAGCGCAGGGCGTCGGTGCCGTAGCTGGCAATGCCTTCAGGGAACTCGGCCTTGGTCTGCTTGGCGATCTTTTCGGCAAGCTTGGGCTGCATCATGCCGCTGGTGCGTTTTTCCAGCAGGGCTTCAAGGGTGATGCCGTCGACGATGTCCAGCGGGTCGAGGACGTTGCCCTTGGACTTGGACATCTTCTGGCCCTGGCCGTCACGTACAAGACCGTGGACGTATACGGTCTTGAACGGCACCTGCGGGGTGCCGTCTTCATTCTTGATCAGGTGCATGGTCAGCATGATCATGCGCGCAACCCAGAAGAAGATGATGTCGAAACCGGTGACCAGCACGTCAGTGGAGTGGAATTTCTTGAGGAACTCGGTCTGCTCTGGCCAGCCCAGGGTGGAGAAGGTCCACAGGCCCGAACTGAACCAGGTGTCGAGCACGTCGTCGTCCTGGCGCAGTGCCACGTTGGCGCCCAGGTTGTGCTTGGCACGGACTTCTTCTTCGTTGCGACCGACATAGACCTGGCCGGCCTCGTCGTACCAGGCCGGGATGCGGTGACCCCACCACAGCTGGCGGCTGATACACCAGTCCTGGATATCGCGCATCCAGGAGAAGTACATGTTCTCGTACTGCTTGGGCACGAATTGGATGCGGCCGTCTTCCACGGCGGCGATGGCAGGTTCTGCCAGCGGCTTGGTGGAGACGTACCACTGGTCGGTCAGCCACGGCTCGATGACCGTGCCGGAACGGTCGCCCTTGGGCACCTTCAGGGCGTGGTCGTCGATGCTGACCAGCAGGCCCTGGGCGTCCAGGTCGGCGACGATCTGCTTGCGCGCGACGAAGCGGTCCAGGCCTGCATACTGGGCCGGCAGGCTGGTGTCGATCTGCTCGTTGACGCTGCCGTCGAGGTTGAAGGCCTGGGCGCTTGCCAGCACCAGGGCGTTCTTGTCGAAGATGTTCAGCAGTGGCAGGTTGTGGCGCTTACCGACTTCATAGTCGTTGAAATCATGGGCCGGGGTGATCTTCACGCAGCCGGTGCCGAACTCCGGATCGCAGTAGTCGTCGGCGATGATCGGGATGCGGCGGCCGACCAGCGGCAGCTCGACGAACTTGCCGATCAGGGCCTGGTAGCGCTCGTCGTTCGGGTTCACGGCAACGGCCGCGTCACCCAGCAGGGTTTCCGGACGGGTGGTGGCGACGACCAGGTGGTCCTTGCCTTCGGCGGTCTTGGCGCCATCGGCGAGCGGGTAGCGCAGGTTCCACAGGTGGCCTTTCTCGTCGTGGTTTTCCACTTCGAGGTCGGAGATGGCGGTGTGCAGCTTGGTGTCCCAGTTGACCAGGCGCTTGCCACGGTAGATCAGGCCGTCTTCATGCAGGCGCACGAAGGCTTCCTTGACCGCTTCGGACAGGCCGTCGTCCATGGTGAAGCGTTCGCGGGTCCAGTCTACCGACGAGCCCAGGCGGCGAATCTGGCGGCTGATGTTGCCGCCGGACTGATCCTTCCACTCCCAGACCTTCTCCAGGAACTTCTCGCGGCCCAGGTCATGACGGTTCTGGCCCTTGGCTTCGAGCTGGCGCTCTACCAGCATCTGGGTTGCGATGCCGGCGTGGTCGGTGCCTGGCTGCCACAGGGTGTTGCGGCCCTGCATGCGGCGGAAGCGGATCAGGGCGTCCATGATCGCGTTGTTGAAGCCGTGGCCCATGTGCAGGCTGCCGGTCACGTTCGGCGGCGGGATCATGATGGTGTAGGACTCGCCTGCACCTTGCGGGGCGAAATAGTTCTCGGACTCCCAGGTGTTGTACCAGGAAGTTTCGATGGCGTGCGGCTGGTAGGTCTTATCCATGCGCGGCGGGACCCTATGGCATTAATTCGGGAAAGCCGGGAAGTATAACCAAGCCAGGGGCCGCAGGCGACAAGCTGCTGATATCTGTAGGTGCAACGGTGCCTTCTTTGCAGGGAAACCCGCTCCTACAGGCTTACTGCACGCGTTGAGCGCGGCGGTATACCGGTATGGGCGGGTTTGCCCGCAACGAAAAGCGGCGTTTATTCGGCGCGTTTGAGCAGGCGCTCCATGCGCGCATCGAGACGTCGTTTGATCTCATTTTCGATGTGCGGCGTGAAGTCGTTGATCACGTCTTGCATGATCTGTTGGGCAGCGGCGCGCAGATCGGCTTCCAGGTGCAGCAGGGTGTCCTGGCGGCGGGTCTGCGGATCGTCCTCGGTGGCTGCGACCGACAAGGGCTCGGCAACTGGCGTGGTATTGCCTGCGGGCTCGTCGAGCAGCAGGGGAATCTGCTCGACCGTTTCGGTCAGCAGGGGCGGTTGCAAATCGGCATCGCCCAGTAACTGGCGGATCGACTCAAGGTCGTCGAGCAGATGAGCTGAATCGGGCAGGGGGGAGTGCTTGTCCATCGTCGTCAAAGTCGCTGTAAGCGGTGGTCTTGCAGAGCATAGCCCTGTTCGCGGTAGAAACGGAATCGTTCTCGCGCAGCCTGGCGAATGCCTGGCTCCTCGACGACGATTTCGGCCACCCGCTCGAACTGGCCGACGAACCCCGGAATTTCGGCGCCCAGGTTGATCAGCAGGTCGCGGTGGGTACCGGCATCGTCACCCAGTCCCAGGGCTACCGTAGCCTCGGCGTTGACCTCGGCAGGGTCGTGCGGGACGAAGGCCTCGCCCTTGAAGTGCCACAGGCGCTCGTCCAGCGCCTTGCGCTGCTCGGCGTCCTGGCAGTGCAGATAGACCCGATGACCCAGGCGCCAGGCCTTTTCGCACAGCTTGCAGGCGAAATCCAGGCGTGCCGACAACGCGTCAGTGGGCAGGATGTAGAAATCGACTTTGCTCATGTTCGGTCTGCCGACCGGCAGCGCGCGAGCGCCGCCGGCCTTGTGGCATCAGGCGTTGGCGCGATCGAGCAGGTACTGGGTGAGCAGCGGGACCGGGCGGCCCGAGGCGCCTTTGTCCTTGCCGCCGCTGATCCAGGCGGTGCCGGCAACGTCCAGGTGCGCCCAGTTATAGGCTTTGGCGAAGCGCGAGAGGAAGCAGCCTGCGGTGATTGTGCCAGCCTTGGGGCCACCGATGTTGGCGATGTCAGCGAACGGGCTGTCCAACTGCTCTTGGTACTCATCGAACAGCGGCAGTTGCCAGGCACGGTCGTCGGCGCGCTTGCCGGCGTCGAGCAGTTGGCCGACCAGTTCGTCGTTGTTGCCCATCAGGCCCGAGGTGTGGCTGCCCAGGGCGACGATGCAGGCGCCGGTCAGGGTAGCGATGTCGATCACTGCCTGGGGCTTGAAGCGTTCGGCGTAGGTCAGGGTGTCGCACAGCACTAGGCGGCCTTCGGCGTCGGTGTTGAGGATCTCGACGGTCTGGCCGCTCATGGTGGTGACGATGTCGCCCGGACGCGTGGCGCCGCCGCTGGGCATGTTCTCGGCGCAAGCCAGCAGGCAGACCAGGTTGATCGGCAGTTGCAGCTGCAGCACTGCGCGCAGGGTGCCGAAGACACTGGCCGCACCACACATGTCGTACTTCATTTCATCCATGCCGGCGCCCGGTTTGAGGCTGATGCCGCCGGTATCGAAGGTGATGCCCTTGCCGACCAGCACGAATGGTTTTTCGCTCTTTTTGCCGCCCTGGTAGTTGAGCACGATCAGCCGTGGCGGTTGGTCGCTGCCCTGGCCCACGGCGTAGAACGCGCCCATGCCCAGATCCTTGATCTTTTTCTCGTCCAGCACCTCGACCTTGAGGTTCTTGTGCGCCTTGCCCAGCTCCTTGGCCTGTTCGGCGAGGAACGTTGGGTGGCACAGGTTTGGTGGCAGGTTGCCCAGGTCGCGGGTGAAGGACATGCCCGAGGCGATGGCGCTGGCGTGCTTCACGGCGCGCTCGACTTCAGCCTGGCCGGGCTTGTCGGTCAGCAGGGTGACTTTCTTGAGGGCGCGGGGCTCGGCCTTCTGGCTCTTGAACCGGTCGAACACGTACTCGCCATCGAGCAGGGTCTCGGCCAGCAGGCGGTATTTGGCGTAATGGGCGTCGCGGGCGGTGACGCTGACGTCATCCAAGGCCAGCACCGCGTCGCTGCCGTTCAGGCCTTTGAGCACACCGGCGACACTGGCGACCAGCTTGCGCCAGCTGCGATCACCCAGGGCTTCCTTGCCGCTGCCGACCAGCAGCACGCGCTCGGCCTTCAGGCCCGGCAGGCTGTGCAGCAGCAGGGTCTGGCCCGGCTTGCCGGCCAGGTCGCCGCGCTTGAGCACCGCGCTGATTGCGCCGTTGCTGGCCTGGTCGACGGCTTTGGCGATGTCGCCGAGCTTGCGCCCTTCACCGACGGCCAGCACCAAGGTGGCGGTTTTCAAGGAGGCGGCGGCTACACTTTTTACAACCAGTTCCATGTCAGGGTCCCCGAATGATCTGTCAGTTGGCGCAGTCTCGTGCAAGCGCTCGAAACAGGTGTGGCCGCACGGTCGCGGGCCACTTGAAAAGCTGCCAGTTTGAGCCTGGGGGAACCTGGATGACAACCCCGACGTGCGCCGTCATGCGCGGCCAAGTGACAGGCGCGGTCAATCACAGGATAATGCGCGCACTTTATATGGAGGTTCGCCGTCGGCGAACCGGCAAGTCATTGTTTGGCTCTGCGCCCCTGACAACCCAGGAGTGTCTGGTTTGATCGTCTTTCGTTATCTGTCCCGCGAGGTCCTGGTGACCTTGAGCGCCGTCAGCGCCGTGCTGCTGGTGATCATCATGAGCGGGCGCTTCATCAAGTACCTGGCTCAGGCCGCCCAGGGCGTGCTCGATCCGAGCGTGCTGTTCCTGATCATGGGCTTCCGTCTGCCGGGCTTCCTGCAACTGATCCTGCCCTTGGGCCTGTTCCTCGGCATCCTGCTGGCTTATGGCCGGCTCTACCTCGAAAGCGAGATGACCGTGCTTTCTGCCACGGGCATGAGCCAGCAGCGCCTGCTGGCACTGACCATGGCGCCGGCTGCGCTGGTCGCCCTGCTGGTGGCCTGGCTGAGCCTGAGCCTGGCGCCCCAGGGCGTTGCCCAGGTGCAGCAGATCATCAACCAGCAGGACGCCCTCACCGAGTTCGATACCCTGGTGCCCGGGCGCTTCCAGACCCTGCGCGATGGCTCGCGGGTCACCTACACCGAGCAGCTGTCGGACGATCGCGTCAATCTGAACGGTGTGTTCATCTCCGAGAAGCGCTTCAACCAAGATAAGACCAAGGATCGTGCCCCCTCGGTGCTGGTCGCCGAGAAAGGCCACCAGGAAGTGCAGGCCGACGGCAATCGCTACCTGATCCTTGAGAACGGCTATCGCTATGACGGTAACCCCGGCCAGGCCGATTACCGAGCGATCAAGTACGACACCTATGGCGTGTTGCTGCCCAAGCCCGAAGTCAGCGAGGAAGTGACCGAGCGTGAAGCCATCCCGACGTCCGAGCTGTTCGGCAAGGACGGTCTGCGTGAACAGGCCGAGCTGCAATGGCGCCTTTCCCTGCCGCTGCTGGTGTTCATCGTGACGCTGCTGGCGGTGCCGCTGTCCCGGGTCAACCCGCGCCAGGGCCGCTTCCTCAAGCTGCTGCCGGCCATTCTTCTGTACATGGCTTATCTGACAATGCTCATTTCCGTACGCGGCGCCCTGGAGAAGGGCAAGATCCCTATTGCCTTGGGCATGTGGTGGGTTCACGGCCTGTTCCTGCTGATCGGCCTGGGCCTGATGTACTGGGAGCCGCTGCAGCTCAAGCGTGCCGCCCGTCGTACGGAGGTGGCCCATGGCTAAGCTGGATCGCTACATCGGCCAGAGCGTGCTCCTGGCCATCCTGGCGGTGCTGGGCATTATCCTTGGCCTGGCTTCGCTGTTCGCCTTCATCGACGAGATGAGCGACCTGAGCGATACCTACACCGTGATGGATGCAGGCAGTTTCGTGCTGCTCACCGCGCCGCGCCGGCTGTATGAGATGTTGCCGATGGCCGCGCTCATTGGCTGCCTGATCGGCCTGGGCAGCCTGGCCAGCAGCAGCGAGTTGACCATCATGCGCGCCGCGGGCGTGTCTATCGGACGTATCGTCTGGGCGGTGATGAAGCCCATGCTGGTGCTGATGCTGGTCGGCGTGCTGATCGGCGAGTACGTGGCGCCTGTCACTGAGAACAAGGCCCAGGCCGAGCGTTCCCTGGCCCAAGGTGGCGGTGAGGCGCAGAGCTCCAAGCGCGGCATGTGGCACCGCCAGGGCGAAGAGTTCGTGCACATCAACTCGGTGCAGCCCAACGGCTTGCTGCTGGGGGTGACCCGCTACCGTTTCGACGCCGAGCGTCACATCGTGACTTCCAGCTTTGCGCGCCGTGCCCAGTACAACGAGGACCACTGGATGCTGAGCGATGTGGCCACCACCTACTTCCGTGGCGACCACACCGAGGTGGTGAAGGCGCCGCAGGAGCGCTGGGACGTGTCGGTGACGCCGCAACTGCTCAACACTGTGATCCTGGCGCCGGAATCCCTGTCGATCACCGGCCTGTGGGACTACATTCACTACCTCTCCGACCAAGGCCTGAACAACGCCCGTTATTGGCTGGCATTCTGGACCAAGGTGCTGCAACCGATGGTGACCGCAGCCCTGGTGCTGATGGCGATCTCCTTCATCTTCGGTCCGCTGCGTTCCGTGACCCTGGGCCAGCGTGTGTTCACCGGTGTACTGGTGGGCTTCGTGTTCCGCATTGGTCAGGACCTGCTGGGCCCTTCCAGCCAGGTGTTCGGCTTCCCGCCGCTGCTGGCGGTGGTGATCCCGGCCGGTATCTGTGCGTTGGCGGGTGTGTGGTTGTTGCGCCGGGCAGGGTGATGGCCTGAGCGACATGAAAAAGCCGACCCTAGGGTCGGCTTTTTCGTGGGTGGCGTTCTCTGTTCGCGGGTAAACCCGCTCCCACAGGTTTCGCAGTCTGCCGACCGGAGGTAATCCTGCGGGAGCTGGCGAAGCCTGCAAGGGGGGAGCAGCAGTCCTAGAGTTACGGCTTGCGCTTGGGCACCCGCACCAGCTGCGTATCCGAATAGATGTCATGCCAGCCACGCTTGCGCTTGTCGACCAACGCCCAGAAGAACCCGAGCCCAAGGCACAGCCAGGAGGCGATGGAAACGACAAAGCGCAGCAGCGCTTGCCACAGGCTGATCGCGCTTCCATCGGCGTTCTGCACGCGCACGCCCCACACCTGCATGCCCAAGGTCTGACCGCCGTGGGTCCAGAACTTGGCGAAGAAACCGAAGAGAGCGAACAGCAGCAAGGTCGACAGCAGGGGGTCGCCGTCCAATGCTCCGGCCTCGGTCAGCTCGCGCATGCGTGCTTCGCCGATGATCGACATCTGCACCATCTTGTAGACGCCTGCTGTCACGATCAGCAGGGCAGTACACAGCAGGAAGTCATAGAACATGGCGGCCAGTCGACGGCCCAGGCCAGCCGGGGGGAAGTCACCCTGAGGGGTGAGCAGGGGCTTTGACATGCATGACGCTCCGTATGACGAAGCCGCTATTCTACGGGCAAAAAAAAGCCCCTGCACTTGGCAGGGGCTTTTGGAAGTCTGGATCTCGCTTAGGCGATGACCTGAACCTTGTCAGCTTGCATGCCTTTTTGGCCTTGCACGGCTTCGAAGGAGACTTTCTGGCCTTCTTTCAGGCTCTTGAAGCCGTTGCCTTCGATGGCACGGAAGTGCACGAACAGATCCGGACCGCTTTCTGGGGTGATGAAGCCGTAACCTTTCTCGTCATTGAACCACTTGACGGTACCGTTCTGACGCTCAGCCATTGTCTTGTTTCCTATGAAGCTTAATTTTTGATGACAGTTACTTTCATATCTAACCGATATAAAAGATTACCGGGCTGGGTTGCAGGAAAGTAAGAGACGTCGAACGGGTTGTAGCAGATTCAGCTACTGGCCCAGGTCACGAACTGTTGCGACCCATGCAAACACAGTGCAGTGACTCTACGCTAACTCCGCCGACAAAAACAAGCCCTCCAGACCGCCGGAATTCAGGGTTTTTCCGATAACCGACAAAATTGTCGGAAACGGCGTGGCGCCTGGCCTGGCGCTATGTTCAAAAGTTATTGGGCAGGTTCGAAAACGAATATGACGAACCTGCCCACAGTCAATCAACCGCGATAGTAACGTTGCGCAACGAAAGGCATTTTGCTGACCTTCAAGGCAACCTGCTTGCCACGCACAACAGCAAACAATGCGGTATCGAGCGCAGCATGTTCGCTCTCGACATAACCCATGGCGACCGGTGCGCCGAGGGTTGGGCCGAAACCACCGCTGCAGACTTCACCGACCGTGCGGCCGTCTGCGTCGACGATCTGTGCGCCTTCGCGAACCGGGGTGCGTTCCTGCGGCAGCAGGCCAACACGCTTGCGGGCAACACTTTGCCGTTGCTGCTCGAAGATGGCGTGGGCGCCAGGGAAACCACCGGCACGCTCGCCATCGGCACGGCGTACTTTGGAGATGGCCCACAGCAGGCTGGCCTCCACCGGCGTGGTGCTGGTGTTCATGTCGTGGCCATACAGGCAAAGACCGGCTTCCAGGCGCAGCGAGTCACGGGCGCCCAGACCGATCGGCTGTACCTCGGGCTCGGCCAGCAGTCGGCGGGCCAAGGCTTCGGCATCGGTTACCGGGACCGAGATCTCGTAACCGTCTTCACCGGTGTAGCCCGAGCGGCTGACATAGCAGTCGGCGCCGAGCAGGGTGACGGGGCGGAACTGCATGAACGTCATGCTGGCGACTTCCGGCGCCAGGCGCTCCAGCACCTTGACCGCCGCCGGGCCTTGCAGGGCGAGCAGAGCGCGTTCCTCGAACAGCGGCTGGATCTCGCAGCGGGTACCGATGTGCTTTTGCAGGTGTGCCAGGTCCTGGTCCTTGCAGGCGGCGTTGACCACCAGGAACAGCTCGTCGTCGCCCAGGTTGGCGACCATCAGGTCGTCGAGGATGCCACCTTGCTCGTTGGTGAACATCGCGTAGCGCTGCATGCCCACCGGCAGGTCGATGATGTCCACGGGTACAAGGGATTCCAGGGCCTTGGCCGCATCGCTGCCGCGCAGCCGGATCTGGCCCATGTGCGAGACGTCGAACAGGCCTGCCTGCTCGCGGGTGTGCAAGTGTTCCTTGAGCACGCCCAGCGGGTACTGCACCGGCATGTCGTAGCCGGCGAACGGCACCATGCGTGCGCCCAATTCCAGGTGCAGGGCGTGCAAGGGGGTCTTTTGCAGTGTTTCGGACATCGGTGACTCCTCGTTTTTTGTTCGGGTCAACATTCGATGATGTTGACGGCCAGACCACCGCGGGCGGTCTCCTTGTATTTGCTTTTCATGTCTGCGCCGGTCTGGCGCATGGTGCGGATGACCTTGTCGAGCGACACGTAATGTTGCCCATCGCCACGCAAGGCCATGCGTACCGCATTGATCGCCTTGACCGAGCCCATGGCGTTGCGCTCGATGCAGGGCACCTGGACCAGTCCGCCGATCGGATCGCAGGTCAGGCCCAGGTTGTGTTCCATGCCGATTTCGGCAGCGTTCTCGACTTGCTGTGGGGTGCCCCCCATGACCTCGCACAGTGCGCCGGCGGCCATGGAGCACGCCACGCCGACTTCCCCCTGGCAGCCGACTTCGGCACCGGAGATCGAGGCGTTTTCCTTGTAAAGGATGCCGATGGCAGCGGCGGTGAGCAGAAACCGCACCACCCCGTCCTCGCTGGCGCCAGGCACGAAGCGCATGTAGTAGTGAAGGACCGCCGGGACGATGCCCGCCGCACCGTTGGTGGGTGCAGTGACCACCCGTCCGCCGTAGGCGTTTTCTTCATTGACCGCCAGCGCATAGAGGTTGACCCAGTCGAGCACCGACAAGGCGTCACGCAGATTCGCCTCGGGATGCCGGCTGAGCTGGCGGTACAACGCTGGAGCCCGTCGCTTGACCTTCAGCCCACCGGGCAGGATGCCCTCATGACGGCAACCCGCTTCTACGCAGTCCTGCATGACTTGCCAGATGTGCAGCAGACGCTCGCGCGTCTGAGCCTCCGGGCGCCAGGCCGCTTCGTTGGCCAGCATCACCTGGCTGACCGACAGGTGCTGCTCGCTGCAATGGGCGAGCAGTTCCTTGGCCGTGCGGAAAGGGTAGGGCAGCACGGTGCTGTCCTCGACGATCCGGTCGTGACCGGCAGCGTCCTCGTCGACCACGAAACCACCGCCTACCGAGTAGTACTCCCGGCTACGGATTTGCAATCCGGCTGCATCGAAAGCGCGGAAGATCATGCCGTTGGGATGGTAGGGCAGGGGTTTGCGGATCATCGCCAGGTGCTGTTTTTCGACGAAGCCGATCTCGTGCTCACCCAGCAGGCGCAGCCGACCGCTGTCGCGGATCGCCTGCAGTCGCGCGGGAATCGATTCGGTGTCGATGGTGTCTGGATGCTCGCCTTCAAGGCCTAACAGAATAGCCTTGTCGCTGCCATGGCCCTTGCCGGTGGCCCCGAGCGAGCCATACAGCTCGGCCTTGATGCTGTCGGTCTGTGCCAACAGGCCATCACGGCGTAGCCCTTCGGCAAAGCGTGCGGCAGCCCGCATGGGGCCGACCGTGTGGGAGCTGGAGGGGCCGATGCCGATCTTGAACAGGTCGAAAACGCTCAAAGACATGGTGACCTCCTGCCAGGTTGATTGGGCGGACGGTGAGCTCCGTGGGAGCGGGTTTACCCGCGAATTCGGCGGTAAAGCCACCCTCGCATTCGCGGCTAAACCCGCTCCCACAGGCCGCCACCCAAGTCAGGTGGCGGGCAAGGGCTATCAGGCGTCCTGGTAGCTCTCGATCGACGGGCACGCGCAGACCAGATTGCGGTCGCCGAACACGTTGTCGACCCGACCCACCGGCGGCCAGTACTTGGCCTCCACCAGGCTCGGCAGCGGGTACACCGCCTGCTCACGGCTGTAACCGTGGGCCCACTCGCCGACCAGCTCCGCTGCGGTGTGCGGGGCGTTCTTCAGCGGGTTGTCGTCCTTGTCCAGGGTGCCGTTCTCGACCGCGCGGATTTCCTCACGGATCTGGATCATCGCGTCACAGAAACGGTCCAGTTCTTCCTTGGACTCACTTTCGGTCGGTTCGATCATAAGGGTGCCGGCCACCGGGAAGGACATGGTCGGGGCGTGGAAGCCGAAGTCGATCAGGCGCTTGGCCACGTCGTCGACACTGATGCCGCTGCTGTCCTTGAGCGGGCGCAGGTCCAGGATGCATTCGTGGGCGACCAGGCCATTGCCGCCGGTATAGAGGACAGGATAGTGCTCTTCCAGGCGACGGGCGATGTAGTTGGCATTGAGGATCGCCATCTGCGAGGCGCGCTTGAGGCCCGCGCCGCCCATCATGCGGATGTACATCCAGGTGATCGGCAGGATGCTGGCGCTGCCGAACGGTGCGGCGCAGACCGCGCCTTCGGTGTTTTCCAGTGTCGCATGGCCCGGCAGGAATGGCGCCAGGTGCGACTTGACACCGATCGGGCCGACGCCTGGGCCGCCACCACCGTGAGGGATGCAGAAGGTCTTGTGCAGGTTCAGGTGCGAGACGTCGCCGCCGAACTTGCCGGGGGCGCACAGGCCGACCATGGCGTTCATGTTGGCGCCGTCGATGTACACCTGGCCGCCGTTGTCGTGGATGATCGCGCAGATCTCGCCGATCGCTTCCTCGAACACGCCGTGGGTCGATGGGTAGGTGATCATGATCGCGGCGAGGCGGTCACGGTGTTCGATGGCCTTGGCGCGCAGGTCCTCGACATCGACGTTGCCGCGGGCGTCACAGGCGGTGACCACCACGCGCATGCCCGCCATGTGGGCGGTGGCAGGGTTGGTGCCGTGGGCCGAGGAGGGGATCAGGCAGATGTCGCGATGGCCTTCGCCGCGGCTGCGGTGGTAGGCGCGGATCGCCAGCAGGCCCGCGTACTCGCCTTGGGAGCCGGCGTTCGGCTGCAGCGACACAGCGTCATAGCCGGTGGCGGCGCAGAGCATGGCTTCCAGCTCGGTGGTCATCTGCAGATAGCCCTGGCTCTGCTCGGCAGGCGCAAACGGGTGCAGGTTGCCGAATTCCGCCCAGGTCACCGGGATCATTTCGCTGGCGGCGTTGAGTTTCATGGTGCACGAGCCCAGCGGGATCATGCTGCGGTCCAGCGCCAGGTCCTTGTCGGCCAAGCGGCGCAGGTAGCGCATCAGTTCGGTTTCGCTGTGGTAGCGGTTGAACACCGGATGCTCGAGGATCGCCGACTGGCGCAGCAGGGCGGCCGGCAGACGCGAGGCGGTGGAGGCGGCCAGGCTGTCGAACGCCGGCACGGCCTTGCCTTCGGCGAACAGCTGCCACAGGGCCTCGACGTCGGCCTGGGTGCTGGTTTCGTCCAGGGACAGGCCCAGGTGTGCGGCGTCGATCTGGCGCAGGTTGATGCGCTGGGCACGGGCCAGCTCATGCAGGCGGGCGGTGGCATCACCGGTGGCCAGGGTCAGGGTGTCGAAGTAGGCGCGGGTGACGACCTTGACGCCCAACTGCTCGAAACCGGCGGCCAGGATCGCGGTCAGGGCGTGGGTACGTTCGGCGATGCGCTTGAGGCCAGCTGGGCCGTGGTACACAGCGAACATGCTGGCGATGTTGGCCAGCAGCACCTGGGCGGTGCAGATGTTACTGGTGGCCTTTTCGCGACGGATGTGCTGTTCGCGGGTCTGCATGGCCAGGCGCAGGGCTGTCTTGCCGAAACGGTCGATCGAAACGCCCACCAGACGGCCTGGCATGTCGCGCTTGAAGGCATCGCGGGTGGCGAAGTACGCCGCGTGCGGGCCACCGAAGCCCAGCGGCACACCAAAGCGTTGGGCGCTGCCGATGGCCACGTCGGCGTCGAATTCACCGGGCGGGGTGAGCAGGGTCAGGGCCAGCAGGTCGGCGGCCACGGCCACCAGGGCGTTGGCGCCATGGAAGCGCTGCACGAGCTCGCGGTAGTCGAATACGTCGCCATTGCTGGCCGGGTATTGCAGCAGAGCGCCGAAGAAGCTGCTGACATCGGTCAGTTCACGCTCGTCGCCAACCACCACTTCGATGCCCAGCGGTTCGGCACGGGTGCGCAGCACGTCAAGGGTCTGCGGATGGCAATGGCTGGAAGCGAAGAAGGCATGGCCGGTCTTGTTCTTCGACAGGCGCTTGCAGAAGGTCATGGCTTCGGCGGCGGCAGTGGCTTCGTCGAGCAGGGAGGCGTTGGCGATCGGCAGGCCGGTCAGGTCGCTGATCAGGGTCTGGAAGTTGAGCAGCGCTTCCAGACGGCCTTGGGAGATCTCTGGCTGGTAGGGGGTGTAGGCGGTGTACCAGGCCGGGTTTTCCAGCAGGTTGCGCAGGATCGGTGCCGGGGTATGGGTGTTGTAGTAGCCCTGGCCGATGTAGTTCTTGAACAGTTGGTTCTTGCCGGCGATGGCTTTGAGGTCGGCGAGGGCATCGGCCTCGCTCTGGCCGTCGTGGCCACCGAGAACGCTGGTGCCTTTGATGCTGTCAGGGATGACCGCAGCGGTCATGGCTTCCAGCGACTCGAAGCCCAGGGCGGCGAGCATGGCCTGCTCATCGGCGCTGCGTGGGCCGATGTGGCGGGCGATGAATTCGTTGGCGGTGCTGAGGTTGATGGTCATGGCAGGTCCTCAGGCGTCGTCGTTGGCGTTGAGCAGGCGGTCATAGGCGCCTTGGTCGAGCAGGCCGCTGATGGCACTGGCATCGGCGGGGACGAAGCGGAAGAACCAGCCTTCGCCCATTGGGTCTTCGTTGACCAGTTCAGGGCTTGCGTCGAGCTGGTCGTTGACCGCGACCACTTCGCCGGTCAGTGGCATGTAGACGCCGCTGGCGGCTTTCACCGATTCCACGGTGGAGGCTTCGGCGCCTTTGTCGTAGTGCTGCAGCTCCGGCAGTTGCACGAAAACCACATCGCCGAGGGCATTCTGGGCGTAGGCGGTGATGCCCACGGTGACGCTGCCGTCAGCTTCGACGCGCAGCCATTCGTGATCTTCGGTGAAACGCAACTCGCTCATGGGGGATCCTCGCGAAGCAGGGAAGTGGGCACGGTGGTTCCGCGCTCTTGGTTGTAATTCCCATAGCAATAATGCGGCCAAGTCGCTCCAGGCCTTGTAAATCAAGGGGTGGGCTCAAATGTGCGTGAACGCAGGTCATTTTACTGTAATGAAATCGCTACATGGTTTCGACGATTGAAAAGGCTTGTGGGATCAAACCGTTGCGTAGACGGTGTCAGCGCGTAATGTATCGATTTCAATACGTCGTATTGAAATCGATACGGTTGCGGCGGGTGGACGGTTTCCGATCGCGGCTATCCTGTTGATTTTTGACTGGCTCAGATTAATGTAACGCGACAATTCAGAAGCCTCGATGAACGCCTCGAGCGCGGCTGCGTGCGGATCACTCCGCACGTCGTCGGGGGGATCTAACGGCACTCTCAAACGAGGAACTTCCCCATGGTCAACAGACCCTGCGCTGCAAGCGAACAGCCAGCGGCGCATGCGGCCCGGCAGCCGGTCGGCTTGTTCGAAGCCTTCCTGTTCTGGCTCAAGCTGGGTTTCATCAGCTTTGGCGGCCCGGCTGGACAGATCTCGATCATGCATCAGGAGCTGGTGGAGCGGCGGCGGTGGATCAGCGAGAAGCGCTTTTTGCATGCGCTGAACTACTGCATGTTGTTGCCAGGCCCCGAGGCGCAGCAATTGGCCACCTACATCGGGTGGCTGATGCACCGCTCCTGGGGTGGGTTGATCGCCGGTGCGCTGTTCGTGCTGCCTTCGTTGTTCATCCTGATCGGCTTGTCCTGGGTCTACATCGCTTTCGGTGAAGTGCCGGTGGTGGCGGGGATCTTCTACGGCATCAAGCCCGCGGTGACGGCGATCGTCGTGCACGCGGCTCACCGGATCGGCTCGCGTGCACTCAAGAACGGCTGGCTGTGGGCCATGGCCGCGGCGTCATTCGTGGCCATCTTCGCGCTCAACGTGCCGTTCCCGCTGATCGTGCTGGTGGCGGGGATCGTCGGCTACCTGGGCGGGCGATTCGCGCCGAGCCAGTTCGTGATCGGTGGTGGGCATGGCGCGGCCAAGGGCAACCATGGACCGGCGGTGATCGATGACGATACCCCCACGCCCGCGCACGCGCGTTTCCAGTGGAAGCATCTGTTGCGCCTGGTTGTGATCGGGACGGTGCTCTGGACCCTGCCCATGGCACTTCTGACGCTCTCGTTTGGCTGGAGTGGAACCCTCACGCAGATGGGCTGGTTCTTCACCAAGGCCGCGTTGATGACCTTTGGCGGCGCCTACGCGGTGCTGCCGTACGTCTACCAGGGCGCCGTGGGGCATTACGGTTGGCTCTCGCCCACCCAGATGATCGATGGGCTGGCCTTGGGCGAAACCACGCCAGGCCCGCTGATCATGGTGGTTGCCTTCGTTGGCTTCATCGGTGGGTACGTGTACCCGATGTTTGGCGCTGAGCACCCGTTTCTTGCCGGAGCGGTGGCGGCGAGCCTGGTCACCTGGTTCACCTTTTTGCCGTCATTTTTGTTCATTCTCGCCGGCGGCCCGGTGGTGGAGTCGACGCACAACGAGATCAAGTTCACGGCGCCGCTCACCGGCATCACGGCGGCCGTGGTGGGCGTCATTCTGAACCTGGCGCTGTTCTTCGGTTACCACGTGCTTTGGCCGCAGGGCTTCAGTGGTGCGTTCGACTGGCCGTCTGCGCTGATCGCCATCGCTGCGGCGGTCGCACTGTTTCGCTTCAAGCGTGGCGTCATTCAAGTTTTGCTGGCGTGCGCACTGGTGGGGTTGGCGGTGCACCTGCTGCGCACGTGATACCCGTAGCCGGCCGATGTGTGTCGGCCGGCTTGAGAGGGTTTCGCCCCTTGCCTCACATCTCGACCTGCGTACCGAGCTCGATCACTCTGTTCAACGGCAACTGGAAGTACTTCAGGTTGCTGTTGGCATTCTTGAGCAAGAAGGCGAACAGATACTCGCGCCACCGCGCCATGCCGATTCGCTTGGTCGCGATGACGGTTTCACGGCTGAGGAAATAGGTGGTTCGCATGGGGCCGAAATCGAGGTCATCGCGTTGGCATCCGCCCAGCGCCTTCGGTACGTCCGGCTCCTCCATGAAGCCAAAGTGCAGGGTCACGCGGAAGAAGCCTTCGCCGAAGGCCTCCACCTCGAATCGTTTGCTGGCGCTGACACGCGGTTCGTCTTCGGACACGACGGTCAATAGGACCACCTGCTCATGCAGCACCTGGTTGTGCAGCAAGTTGTGCAGCAACGCATGGGGCACCGCATCGGCCCTGGCGGTTAGAAACACCGCCGTACCCTGTACCCGATGCGGAGGCTGGAACTGCAGGCTGGCGATGAACAGGTCCAGTGGCAGTGCACTTTCGTCGAGTCGCTCGACGATGATCCGGCGGCCGCGCTTCCAGGTGGTCATCAGCACGAACAGGGCAACCCCGGCGATGACCGGGAAGGCTCCGCCTTGCAGGATTTTTGGCGCATTGGCGGAAAAGTACAGGCTGTCGACCAGCAGGAAGCCCAGCAACAAGGGAACGGCCAACCAACGCGGCGCCTTCCACAGCAACAGCACCACCGCTGAGGACAGCAGTGTGGTGATCAGCATGGTGCCGGTGACGGCTACCCCATAGGCGGCGGCCAGGGCGCTGGAGGATTCGAAGCCGATCACCAGCAGCACGACGCCAACCATCAGTGCCCAGTTCACCATGCCAATGTAGATCTGGCCCTGTTCCTCGCTGGAGGTGTGCTGGATGAACATGCGCGGTACATAGCCCAACTGGATTGCCTGCCGGGTGAGGGAGAAGGCGCCGGAAATCACCGCTTGCGAGGCAATGATGGTGGCAAGCGTGGCCAGCCCGACCATCGGCAGCAAGGCCCAGGCGGGCGCCAGTAGATAGAACGGGTTGCGCACGGCGTCTGGATTGCCCAGGATCAACGCGCCCTGCCCGAAGTAGTTCAGCACCAACCCAGGCAGCACCAACACAAACCAGGCCCGCGCGATGGGCTTGCGGCCAAAATGCCCCATGTCGGCATAGAGCGCTTCCGCGCCGGTCAATGCCAGCACCACCGCCCCCAGAATGGCGACACCCATGCCCGGGTGGACAACGAAGAACTGCACCGCCCAGGTGGGATTGAGCGCTTGCAACACCTCGGGGCGCTGCGCGATGCCATGAATGCCAAGCGCCCCGAGAACCACGAACCACAGCACCATGATCGGCCCGAACAGGATCCCGATGCGTGCTGTGCCGTGTCGCTGGATCATGAACAGCGCGACCAGCACCACCACCGAAAGGGGCACGACCCAATGCTCGATGCCATCGAAGGCCAGTTGCAGCCCTTCGACCGCCGACAGCACGGAAATCGCCGGGGTGATCATGCTGTCGCCATAGAACAAGGCAGCGCCGAACAGGCCGAGCAAGACCAGCACCCGACCCAGTCGCGCATAGGGCGCTGCGGCCCGGTGCGCCAGCGCCGTCAGGGCCATGATGCCGCCTTCGCCTTGGTTGTCGGCCCGCAGGATGAACAACACGTATTTGATCGAGACGACCCAGATCAACGACCAGAACACCAACGACAGCACCCCCAGTACGCCGGCTGCGTTGACCTGGACGCCATAGTGGCCTGAGAAGACTTCTTTAAGGGTGTACAACGGACTGGTACCGATGTCGCCGTACACCACACCGACAGCGGCAACGAGTATGCCGACGCCTGAGGTTTTGCGGGGAAGGGTTTGATGTGCAGTGGTCGCAGTCTGGCTCACGGATGACTTCTCTGGACGGGCGGGTCGAGCGCGCATGCCTTCCCTGTGCTGCACGCGTCCCTGACGCCTGAACGGTCGATGCCGGCGCTACGCACAGGCGTAACGCCGGCATCGACCGTTCAGGCAGCAAGCGCAGCCAGTATCGTTTCAACTGCCCTTGGTGAGCGTAAAAAGAGCGTAAAAATTGCCGCTGCGAGCAGGGCCGTCCTGCTGCCGCCGCTTGTCCCGATGAATCCGTTGGCCGTTACACGGCGGCAAAAAATGGCAACGCCAAGTACAGCTTGATGACGATGGCGTTGATGATGTCGATGAAGAATGCCCCCACCATCGGCACCACCAGGAAGGCGATCTGCGATGGGCCATAGCGTTGGGTCACAGCCTGCATATTGGCAATCGCTGTTGGCGTGGCGCCCAGGCCAAAACCGCAATGGCCGGCTGCAAGTACGGCGGCATCATAGTTGCGGCCCATGACCCTGAAGGTCACGAAGATCGCAAAGAGTGCCATCACCACTGCCTGGGCGGCCAAGAGAATGAAGAACGGCAATGCCAGCGCCGCCAGGTCCCATAACTTCAGCGACATCAGCGCAATGGCCAAAAACAGCGACAAACTGACGTTGCCCATGACCGAAACTTCGCGTTCGAACACTTGATACAAGCCAAACATTGAAAGCCCGTTTCGTAGCAATACGCCTACGAACAAGACGCACACGAAGGTCGGTAGTTCGAAGGCAGTCCCGTGCAGAAACTTATTCAACAGGGAACCTGCCAGTAAGCTGACCGAAATCAGCGCGATGGTTTCGATCAGGGAAAAGGGTGTGATCAGTCGCTCTTTGTTCGGTTGTTCAAACCCCTGTGGCAAGCGCGGCGTCTGTTGTTCGACACCCGGCGTCTGGACACGGGCGATCAGCAAGCGTGCGACCGGACCACCAATCAAACCGCCCAGTACCAGGCCGAACGTGGCGGAGGCCAGTGCCAGTTCGGAGGCTGAGGCCAGACCGAACTTCTCGCTGAAGGTGGCCCCCCACGCAGCGCCTGTGCCGTGCCCGCCCGACAAGGTGATCGAACCTGCCAGCAAGCCCATCAGCGGGTCCAATCCAAGCGCCGTGGCAAGTCCGATGCCCATGGCGTTCTGGACCACCAGCAGTGCGGTGACCACCAGCAGAAAGATGCCGACGACACGGCCGCCTTTCTTCAGGCTGGCGAAATCCGCACTCAAGCCGATGGTGGCGAAGAATGCCAACATCAAAGGTATTTGCAGTGAAGTATCGAATTGGACCTGGACATCGAAACTGCGCAGCCCCAATAGCACCACGGCGACCAGCAAGCCACCGGCGACCGGTTCGGGAATATTGTAAGTGCGCAGAAAAGTGATGCGTGCAACGAGGCCTCGTCCTAACAGCAGCACCAAGGAGGCGGCGACGAGTGTCCCATAGAAATCGAGCTCAAGCATGTGATGCGTACTCTTTGTAAATTCAGAAGAATATTTACTTGGGCGCGCCATTCTAGGGACGGCCATTACGCGAGTACGTAGGTTTATTCTGAAAGTTATCGGCTTATGACGGTTATTTTTGTGGTTTTATGCGCCACCCCGACGCTGGCGGGGCGGTGTCGAACCGTGGCGCGGGCCTTGTCTCATGCTTTGTTTGGAATCCCGTACTTGCGTAGCCGCTGGGCAATCGCGGTGTGGGAGGTTTGCAGGCGGCTGGCCAATTGGCGGGTGGACGGATAGCTCAGGTAGAGGCGCTGCAGCAGATCGCGCTCGAAAGCCTGCACGGCCTGCTCGAGGCTGGCCACTTCGCCGTCCTGGCCACGGGCCACGGCGGTGCCGGCAATGTCCAGATCGTCGATGTCCACCAGGCTTTGTTCGCTGATGGCTGCGGCGCGGAAGATCACGTTCTGCAACTGGCGCACGTTACCCGGCCAAGGGTTGGCCAAGAGCGCCGAGTGCGTGGCCGGGGCCAGGCGGCACGGTGGGCGCTGGATCTGCGTGCAGGCCTGTTGCATGAAGAAATGCGCCAGCAGCAGGATGTCCTGGCCACGTTCGCGCAGGGGGGGAACCTGCAGGTTGAGGACGTTGAGGCGGTAGAACAGGTCCTCGCGAAAGCTTCCCTCGGCCACCATGCGCTCCAGGTCGCGGTGGGTGGCGCTGATGATGCGTACGTCCACTTTGATTTCCCGGTCTCCGCCGACCCTGCGAAAGCTGCCGTCGCTCAGAAAACGCAGCAGCTTGGCCTGAAGGTAAGGCGACATTTCGCCGATCTCGTCCAGGAACACGGTGCCCTGGTTGGCCAGCTCCATCAGCCCCGGCTTGCCGCCGCGTTGTGCCCCGGTAAACGCCCCTGGGGCATAGCCGAACAGCTCGCTTTCGGCCAGGCTCTCGGGCAGGGCCGCGCAGTTCAACGCAAGAAATGGCGCGGCATGGCGACTGCTGATGGCATGGCAGGCACGGGCCACCAACTCCTTGCCGGTGCCGGTCTCGCCGTGCACCAGCAGTGGCGCGTCCAGGGCCGCGACGCGCAGGGCGCGGGCCTTGAGGGTGCGGATCGCCGGGGAGTCGCCGAGCAAGGCATCGAACCCTTCGGCATGGTCGTGGTGCAGGGCCGACAGGCGTTCGCCCATGCGGTTCGGCGGGTAGAGCGTCAGCAGACCGCCAGCATGGGTAATTGGTGTGGCGTCGAGCAGCAGGCTCTGGCCGTTGAGCTGCATCTCGCGCATCGGCAGGTGGAAATTGTTGTCCAGCAGAGCCTGCAGCAGCCCAGGGTCATTGAACAGCTCGCCCACCGAGCGCCCGGCCGATTCGCGCCCGCACAGGGCGATCAATGCCGGGTTGGCCAGCAGCACCTTGCCTGCGCTATCCACCGCCAGCACCGGGTCGCTCATGGCGGCTAGCAGAGCATCGAGCTGCAGGTGACGGCGTTGGCCGGGAAGGATGTCGACCACTTCCACCGACTGCACGCCCTGGACTTCGAACAACGCATCGTGGAGCTCTTCGAGCACAGCAGGGCTGAGGGTGGGCGCATCGATGTAGACGTTCGGCGGCACCATCTCCACGGCGTCCAGGTTGAGATTGCGGGCACCGAGCAGGGCCAGGACTTCCTGGGTGATGCCGACGCGGTCGATGAAGCTGACGTGGATGCGCATGGGGTTGAGGGGGCTGTGGCCGGGGGAGGGCGGTAGTATGCCTCGGTCGGTCGATCAAGCCCAATATTGCCGGGGCCGCTGTGCGGCCCCTGATCGTGAAGTCATTCCAGGTGTTCAGGCTTGATCGGGTCGCCCGATTTAACGTCCAGCTTTTCGCGGATGTCCTTGAACATCCAGTCATAGATCTTGTGCGGCGAACCCAGGTTCTCGAACTTCTTGGGCGGCGCCAGGTAGGACTGGGCCCGGCGGGAGAGTTGCATGAGGAAGCTGGGCAGCACCTGGTCCTTGGCCAGGAAGAATTTTTCCTCGACCGACTTGCCCTCGATGATGCCGTGCATGTGGAACTGGATGCCTCTGCCTTCCTTGGGGTCCGACGCGGCCTCGTATTCGATGTTCAAGTCATAGCTGTGGTCATTCTTGTTCAGCGCGGTGCGCTCGATATGGACATGACCGGGGTGGTATTGGGCCATTGACACGCTCCTCTGGAAGGTCGAAAACGGCGGGCGTCGCGCGCCCGCCTACTGCATTCAACGGTAGCTGATCCCTGGCTTGGCGGTGGACACGCGGGTACCGGCGGCGCCTTTGACGATCTCTTCGATGTCCGACAGCGAGCCGATCACCGCCACCTTGCCGGTGTTGCGGGCGAAGTCGCAGGCCGCTTGCACCTTGGGCCCCATGGAGCCGGCGGCAAAGCCCAGGCGTTCCAGTTCGTCGGGGTGGGCCTGGGCGATGGCTTTCTGGGTCGGCTTGTTGAAGTCGATGTATGCGGCGTTGACGTCGGTGGCGATCACCAGCAGGTCGGCGTCCAGCTGTTCGGCCAGCAAGGCCGAGCACAGGTCCTTGTCGATGACGGCCTCGATGCCTTTGAGCTTGCGGTTTTCATCGTACATGGTGGGGATGCCGCCGCCGCCTGCGCAGATCACGATGCTGCTCTTTTCCAGCAACCACTTGATCGGGCGGATTTCGAAGATGCGCTTGGGTTTGGGGCTGGCCACCACGCGGCGGTACTTGTCGCCATCGGCCTTGACCACCCAGCCTTTCTCCTTGGCCAGGCGCTCGGCCTCTTCCTTGCTGTAGACCGGACCGATGAATTTGGTCGGGTCCTTGAAGGCCGGGTCGTTGGCATCCACCTCCACTTGGGTCAGCAGCGTGGCGAACGGCACTTCGAAAGCCAGCAGGTTGCCCAGCTCCTGTTCGATCATGTAGCCGATCATGCCTTCGGTCTCGGCTCCCAGCACATCCAGCGGGTAAGCCTCGTCGGGTTTGTAGGACAGGCCCTGGAGCGACAGCAGGCCGACTTGCGGGCCGTTGCCGTGGGCGATGACCAGTTCGTTGCCAGGATGGATCTTGGCGATCTGCTCGGTGGCGGTGCGGATATTGGCGCGCTGGTTTTCAGCGGTCATGGGCTCGCCGCGACGCAGCAGGGCGTTGCCGCCCAATGCAACAACGATACGCATGGTGAATGTCCTTCTCAGGTCAGCTTCAAGCTTCAAGCCGCAAGCTGCAAGCAGAGGCGGGTCTGGGTGAGGCGCCGCGTTTCTTGTGGCTTGGAACTTGAAGCTTGCAGCCAATAGCGTTTAGAGATCAGCCAGGGTCGACACCAGGATCGCCTTGATGGTGTGCATGCGGTTTTCCGCCTGCTCGAAGGCGATGCACGCCGGCGACTCGAATACGTCCTCGGTGACTTCGATGCCGTTGGCCAGGTGCGGGTATTGTTCGGCGATCTGCTTGCCGACCTTGGTCTCGGAGTTGTGGAACGCTGGCAGGCAGTGCATGAACTTGGTGCGAGGGTTGCCGGTGGACTTCATCAGTTCCTTGTTCACCTGGTAGGGCAGCAGCAGCTTGATGCGCTCGCCCCAGGCTTCGACCGGCTCGCCCATCGACACCCAGACGTCGGTGTGGATGAAGTCGACGCCCTTGACCGCAGCCTTGGCGTCCTCGGTCAGGGTGATGCGTGCGCCGCTTTCTTCGGCGTACTGCTTGCAGCGCTGGACCAGGTCGTCATGAGGCCACAGTTCCTTGGGCGCGGCGATGCGCACGTCCATGCCAAGCTTGGCGCCGATCAGCAGCAGCGAGTTGCCCATGTTGTTGCGGGCATCGCCCAGGTAGGCATAGCTGATGTCGTGCAGGGGCTTGTCGCTGTGCTCACGCATGGTCAGCACGTCGGCGATCATCTGGGTCGGGTGGTATTCGTCGGTGAGACCGTTGAACACCGGCACGCCGGCGAACTTGGCCAGCTCCTCGACGATTTCCTGCTTGAAGCCACGGTACTCGATGGCGTCGTACATGCGGCCCAGCACGCGAGCGGTGTCCTTCATGCTCTCTTTGTGGCCGATCTGCGAGGAGTTCGGGTCGATGTAGGTGACGTTGGCGCCTTGGTCATAGGCGGCGACTTCGAAGGCGCAGCGGGTGCGGGTCGAGGTCTTCTCGAAGATCAGGGCGATGTTGTTGCCCTTCAGGTGCTGCTGTTCGGTGCCGGTGTACTTGGCGCGCTTGAGGTCGCGGGACAGGTCCAGCAGGTACTTCAGCTCGCGGGTGGTGTGGTGTTCGAGGCTGAGCAGGTTGCGGTTGTGGATGTTGAACGCCATGACGGTTCTCCTTGAATTCGGGGCAGCCCGGCCGTCGCCTTGTGAGGACGGCCGGGGAAATGGTCGTTAGTAGTCGATTGGGTCGCGCACGATCGGGCAGGTCATGCAGTGGCCGCCGCCACGGCCCCGGCCCAACTCGCCGGCACTGATGGTGATGACTTCGATCCCGGCCTTGCGCAGCAGGGTGTTGGTGTAGGTGTTGCGGTCGTAGCCGATGACCACGCCCGGCTCGACCGCCACCACGTTGTTGCCGTCATCCCACTGTTCGCGCTCGGCAGCGAAGCTGTTGCCGCCGGTCTCGACCACGCGCAGCTTCACGCCCAGTTGCTCGCCGACCACCTCGATGAACGACTTGTTCTCGCGGCGCACGTCCATGCCGTAAGGCTTGCTTTCGTCCGGGCGAATGATGAACGGCACGATTTCGCGGACCACTTCCGGGAAGACCGTGACCAGGTCGCGGTCGCAGAAGCTGAACACGGTGTCCAGGTGCATGGCCGCGCGGGACTTAGGCAGCCCGGCGACGATGACTTTCTCCACTGCACCTTTGGCGAACAGGTTCTGCGCCAGTTGGCCGATGGCTTGGCGCGAGGTGCGCTCGCCCATGCCGATCAACACGATGCCCTTGCCGATCGGCATCACATCCCCGCCTTCGAGGGTGGCCTGGCCGTGGTCTTTGTCCGGGTCGCCGTACCAGACCTGGAAGTCGGCCTTGGTGAACTCGGGGTGGAACTTGTAGATGGCGGTAGTCAGCAGGGTTTCCTGGCGTCGTGCCGGCCAGTACATCGGGTTGAGGGTCACGCCGCCGTAGATCCAGCAGGTGGTGTCACGGGTGAACTGGGTATTGGGCAGAGGCGGCAGGATGAAGCTGGAGTGGCCCAGGTAGTCGTTGTACATCTTGACCACGCTGGCGCCTTCGCTTTCCGGCAGGTCCTGGCCGGCCACACCGCCGATCAGGAACTCGGCCAGGTGACGGGGTTCCAGGCCTTCCAGCCAGCTGCGCACTTCGTTGGTCAGGCCGACACCGACGGTGTCAGGGGTGATCTTGCGGTCGAGGATCCACTTCAGTGCTTCGGGGTTCTGCACGATGTCGGTGAGCAGGTTGTGCATCTCCAGCACATCGACGCCGCGCTCGCGCATCTTGGTGACGAAGTCGAAATGGTCGCGCTTGGCCTGGTCGACCCAGATCACGTCATCGAACAGCAGCTCGTCGCAGTTGCTCGGGGTCAGGCGCTTGTGGGCAAGGCCTGGAGCGCAGACCATCACTTTGCGCAGTTTGCCGGCTTCGGAGTGGACACCGTACTTCTGTTTTTCCGTGGACATTGTTCATTCCTCCAAGAATGCGAAGACGTGGATCAAAGCGTCAGGAAGCCGTCGTAGAGTCCGTAGGCGGCCACCAGGGCGCCCACCACGACGGCGGCAAAGATCAGTTTTTCAACCGAGGTGAAGATCGGTTGGCCGACCTCGCGCTTTGCCTTGGCGAACAGGATCGCGCCAGGGGCATAGAGCAGGGCCGAGAGCAGCAGGTATTTCACGCCGCCGGCATACAGCAGCCAGATGGCGTACAGCAGGGCGATGCCACCGATGATCAGGTCTTTCTGGCGTTCGGCCAGGGCCTGCTCGTAGGTTTCGCTACGTACCGCAAGCAACACCGCATAGGCCGCCGACCACAGGTAGGGCACCAGGATCATCGAGGTGGCGAGGTAGATCAGCGACAGGTAGGTGCTGTTGGAGAACAGGGTGATGACCAGGAAGATCTGCACCATGGCGTTGGTCAGCCACAGCGCATTGGCCGGCACATGGTTGGCGTTCTCGCGGCGCAGGAACTCCGGCATGGTGTGGTCCTTGGCCGCGGCGAACATGATCTCGGCGCACAGCAGCACCCACGACAGCAGGGCACCGAGCAGCGAGATGATCAGCCCGACGCTGATCAGCACCGCGCCCCAGTGACCGACCACGTGCTCGAGCACGGCAGCCATCGAGGGGTTCTGCAGCTTGGCCAGTTCCGGTTGGGTCATTACGCCCAGCGACAGCACGTTGACCAGCACCAGGAACAGCAGCACGGTGATGAAACCGATGACGGTAGCCTTACCTACGTCGGAGCGTTTTTCCGCCCGGGAGGAGAAGATGCTCGCGCCTTCGATGCCGATGAACACCCATACGGTGACCAGCATCATGTTGCGCACCTGGTCCATCACGCTGCCCAAGTCAGGGGAGCCTTTGCCCCAGATGTCGGCGGTGAAGATGTCCAGCTTGAAGGCGAACAGACAGATCAGCGCGAACAGCGCCAGCGGCACGACCTTGGCCACGGTGGTGACCAGGTTGATGAACGCCGCTTCCTTGATGCCGCGCAGTACAAGGAAGTGCACCGCCCACAACAGGATCGAGGCGCCGATCACCGCCGCCGGGGTGTTGCCCTCGCCGAAGATCGGGAAGAAGTAGCCCAAGGTGCTGAACAACAGGACGAAGTAGCCGACGTTGCCCAGCCATGCGCTGATCCAGTAGCCCCAGGCCGAGGAAAAGCCCATGTAGTCGCCGAACCCTGCCTTGGCGTAGGCATACACCCCGCCGTCCAGATCCGGTTTGCGATTGGCCAGGGTCTGGAACACGAAGGCGAGGGTCAACATGCCCACCGCCGTGATGGCCCAGCCGATCAATACAGCGCCGACACCGGCGCTGGCGGCCATGTTTTGTGGTAACGAGAAGATCCCGCCGCCAATCATGGAGCCGACGACAAGTGCAACAAGTGCACCCAGTTTTAGTTTTCCGGGAGAATCAGACATTTAACAACTCCATGCCAGGAGAAAGTTGACCTCAGAGTAAATCCGACGCCTGTGCCATGTGCTGACATGGGTCAGTTTCATGGCGATGTGAAGTAGGAAAACTCCTTCACATGACTCCTGGAGAGTGCCGACTGCTGTGCTGCAGGCCTTGTGTGCTGGCACCTCCATGTCCTTCTAGAGCAAAAGCTCCGTGTTGCCTGCGAGGTTTCAAGCTAGCCGCTTTTGGGCAATAAGCAAATTTTCGTGAAAATCCCGTCTTAACTATGTTTGTCACTGACCTGCCTCATGGAAGGGGCAGTATTAATGCCAACTATATAGACCGACTCGTTATGAGCGTTTTAGCCTTGATCGCTTGGTCTAATATAAGTTGACCGGCCCGTTATAAGAATCAACAAGGTGTTTCATGCGTATGACAACAGCCCAAAGGGGAGCCCTATGAGTGAACCGGGACAGAAGCTGCGCCTGGGTGCGCTGATCGCGCTGGTGGTCGGCTCGATGATCGGCGGCGGGATCTTCTCGTTACCGCAGAACATGGCGGCGCGGGCCGATGTGGGCGCGGTGCTGATTGGCTGGGGCATTACCGCGGTGGGCATGCTGGCACTGGCGTTTGTGTTCCAGACCCTGGCCAACCGCAAGCCGGAGCTGGACTCAGGGGTGTACGCCTATGCCAAGGCCGGCTTTGGCGAGTACATGGGCTTTTCCTCGGCTTGGGGCTACTGGATCAGCGCATGGCTGGGCAATGTGGGCTATTTCGTGTTGCTGTTCAGCACCTTGGGTTTCTACTACCCGGTGTTCGGCGAGGGCAACACGCCGGTGGCCATCGCGTGTGCGTCTTTGCTGTTGTGGGCGGTGCATTTTCTGGTGCTGCGCGGCATCAAGGAAGCGGCGTTCATCAACCAGGTGACCACCGTGGCCAAGGTGGTGCCGCTGCTGATCTTCATCGTCATTGCCGCCTTCGCCTTCCGGGCCGATATTTTCACCCGTGACATCTGGGGGCTGAGCAACCCCAAGTTCGGCAACGTGCTGGAGCAGGTGCGCAACATGATGCTGGTGACCGTGTTCGTGTTCATCGGCATCGAGGGCGCCAGTGTGTATTCGGGGCGGGCGCTGCATCGCTCTGACGTGGGCAAGGCCACGGTCATCGGCTTTCTCGGGGTGCTGGCATTGTTGGTGCTGGTCAACGTGCTGTCGTTGGGGGTGATGACCCAGCCAGAACTGGCCAATCTGCAGAACCCCTCGTTGGCTTCGGTGCTGGAACACATCGTCGGGCCCTGGGGCGCCTTGCTGATCAGCATCGGCTTGGCGATATCGCTGCTGGGCGCGCTGCTTTCCTGGGCGCTGCTGTGCGCCGAGATCCTCTTCGCCACGGCGCGGGACCAGACCATGCCGCGTTTCCTGGCCAAGGAGAACGCCAACCATGTACCGGCCAACGCCCTGTGGCTGACCAATGTGATGATCCAGGGCTTCTTGCTGATCACCCTGTTCTCGGCGGGCACCTACACCAGCCTGATCTACCTGGCGTCGTCGATGATCCTGGTGCCGTACTTCTGGTCGGCGGCCTACGCGGTGCTGCTGACCCTGCGTGGCGAAGGCTATGCCGAGCAGCCGCAGGTGCGTCGCAAGGACCTGATGGTCGCCCTGGTGGCGCTGCTTTATGCCGTCTGGTTGCTGTATGCCGGGGGGCTCAAGTACTTGCTGCTCTCGGCCCTGCTCTATGCACCGGGCGTCATCCTGTTCGCCCGAGCCAAGCACGAGCAGGGCAAGGCGTTGTTCACCGGTTGGGAGAAGCTGATCTTCGCAGCGGTGCTGGCTGGAGCGGGGCTGGCAGCCTATGGCTTGTATTCAGGGGTGCTGAGCTTGTGAGGGGCAGGGCGGGACAGGTTGCTCCGGGCGTGACCAGATCCACAGATTGCCCACGGTCATGCCGCCAATGGCCAGGAACACTGGCCAGCGATGCTCGAAGAACGTCAGCATCAACCCCGCGCACAGCAGCATGCTGAGCGTGGCGCTGACCTTGGCGCGGCGCTGGATCACCTTGCCATTGCGCCAGTTGTAGAGGATCGGCCCGAACAACCGATGATTCTCCAGCCAGGCGCTCAAGCGCGGCGAGCTGCGAGTCGCTGCCCAGGCGGCCAGGAGAATGAATTCGGTGGTGGGCAGGCCGGGTACGACGATCGCGACCAGCCCGATACCCAAACTGACATAGGCCAGGATTGCGTAGAGCAGGCGGGCGAGTTTCGAGCGGGCTGGTCGGGTCATGGTCTCACTGCGAAAAAACGGTCCGGTCGCCGAAGCGGTGACCGGGTGAAGCCTCTCAGGCCAGTGCGGCATCCGCGGCATAGGCATGCTTGAGCAGTTCGGTGAAACGCTCGAAGGCGGCGACCGCGCCACGTTCGGCGGCGGCATCCTCCTCGGCCGACAGCGCGAGGTTGTCGAGGATTCGGGTGAACTGCTTCCAGCCTTCGGCGCGACCACCGGCCGGCTCGCCCAGATGACGGGCGCCGAAGCTGTCGGATAGCTCAAGAGCCACGGCACGCTTGATCAGGAACGCAGCGCCCAGTTTGGAGCCTTCGGAGACGAAGATCCAGCCCAAGGCCTGGCCCAGGCTCGGCCCTTGCAACGCGCCGGGCAAAGGGGCGGGAACGTCGGTGTCCAGGTCGGCCAAGTCCAGGCGCGCCTGCTCGGCGCGGCAGCGCTGGGCCAGGTCCGGCACGATGGCGATCAGTTGCGGGTCGTTGTACAGGGCCTGCAGTTCGGACTGGAACAGGTACTGGGCGACCACGAAGCGGGCGAAGCTTTCGCGGCTGTCGAATGGCTTGTGGGATTTGACCAGGGCGTCCAGCTCGGTGTGCGGTGCGTGGGTGACCTGGTTCAGGCGCTGCGAGCGCAGGGCGGGGGTGGCGGTCATGGAAAGGTCCTTGGCAGATGAGGGCTCTAGACGAGACGAATCGGGGCGGGTCCGACCGTAAAAAAAGGTGGTTGCAGAGGGTGCAGACCCCACAGGTACTGTGCCGATCCTGAGAGCGGCGCAGTCCCTGTGGGAGCGGCTTCAGCCGCGAAGCAGGCGACGCGGTGCCTGAGCACGACGGCGCTCAGATATCCCAGATCAAATTGATGGCGAAGTTGCGTCCCGGCGCGGTCAGGCGGTCGAGGTTGGCGGGCTGGGTGACGGCGGCTTCGCTCTGGCCGTTCTGGCCGACAGTGGCATAGCTGCGTACGTCATCCCACTGCCAGTACTTCTTGTCGGTCAGGTTGTACAGGCCGGCATTGACAGTCAGGTCGTCGGTGATCTGGTAGAAGCCACTCAGGTCGAGCACGCCATAGCCGGGGGTACGCCAGCGCGAAGTGCTGCCGTCGGGGGAGAAGAACGTGGTGTCGTCGACGCGGTTCTTGCGCTTGACCAATGTCCAGCTCAACAGGCCGCCATAGCTGTCCTGCTCATACCCCAGGCCAAACACGCCAGTGAGTGGGTTGACGCTGTTCAGCGGCTGTCCGGTGTCATCGTTGCGGCCATAGGCGTAGGCCACCGAGCCTTGGGTGTACAGGCCTTGCGGTGCGCCAAAGTGATCCAGGTTCAGACGACCTCTGACTTCGGCGCCCTTGATGGTGGCGTGCTTGATGTTCTGCGCCTGGAAGTCGAGCGCATCGTCGCCGTTGAGCAGGGCGTCTTCATTGATGAAATCGCGGTACTTGTTATAGAAGACGGCGACATCGAAGTTGCCCGCATCGAAGTTGCCGCGCAGACCGGTCTCATAGCTTTTGCTCTTTTCCGGCTCAAGGTTCGGATTCGGCTGGACGACATAGCCGCCGACCGGGTTCTCGAAGCGGCCATACAACGCCTTGGCCGTCGGCGTGCGGAAGCCTTCGGCGTACTGCCCGTACCAGGTGTAGTGGTCGTTGAAGGCGTAGGTCACGCCCAGCTTGGGCGAAACGCGGTGCCAGTTCTTCTGTTCGTCGCTGACGGTGGTATTGCCCGAGGTCGGCAGGGTGGCTAGGAATGCATCGGTCAGGTGCGGCTTGAGCTGGGTGTAGTCGTAGCGCGCGCCCGGCAGGAAGGTCCAGTTGTTCCAGCGGATCTCGTCCTGGGCGAACAGGCTGTAGGTGTTGATGGTCGGGTCGGGGAAGTCGCTGACCCGGGCCAGGCTGTCGGCGGGACTGATCTGGCCGATGGCTGTGCAGGTGCCCCCTACATTCAGACAGACGCCCGTACCGCTACGAGAACCGGTGACTTTTTCCTGCTTGAGCGTTGTGCCGTAGGTCAGCAGATGGTCGGTGGCGCCAGCGGTGAAGGCTTTGTCGAACTGTGCATCCAGCACCCATTGGCGGTCCTTATAGGTTGTCTGCCGATCACGAAGCACTTCACGACCACGGGCGAAGTAAAGCTCCTCGGTGCGTTGATCGGTCTTGGCGATCTGGTAGTTCAGGCTCCATTTCATGTGATCGGCCAGCAGGCTGTCGAGGCCGAACTCATGATTGATGCCCAAGCGTTCCCGCGTGATGGAGTCGTCGGCGCTGCGGGCGCGATACATGTTCGAAGCGCCCATGCCGGGAATGAACGGTCCACCCACGGCACTGAGCACATGCTGGTCGCGATCGTCCTTGTAACGCTCGTAGGTAACGCCCAGTCGCGCGTCCTCGGCGTAGTTCCAGCCCAGTTTGGCCAGTACGTTGGTGGTGCGCGCGTCCTCGGGGTTGGCCTGGGTGCGGTCAAGGCCGGTGCCACCGTGCTCGCCGTAGGATTCGGTTTCGTGACCGTTGCGCTGGCTCAGGTGCAGCAGGCCGTCGAAGTCGCCCTGGCGGCCGGCGGCGGTGGCGGAGGTCAGCCAGCTATCATCGGCCGAGCTGTAGCCGGTCTTGAGGCGGACGCCCATGTCCTTGCCAGGTTTGATGATGTCGTCCGGATCGAGGGTGAAGTAGCTGACCGCGCCGCCAATGGCATTGCTGCCATAGAGCACCGAGGCTGGGCCGCGAAGGATCTCCACGCGCTTGACGATCTCGGGGTCGACATAGTTGCGTTGGGTCTGGGCATAGGGGCCGTAGAAGAAGCCATCTGGAACCGAGACGCCATCGACCTGGGTGAGGATCCTTTCGCCATCGATGCCGCGGATGTTGTAGCCGTTCAGGCCGCTGCGCTGGCCGACGCCGCCGACGGAGACGCCGGGCTCGTAACGGACCAGTTCCTTGATGTCGTTAACGTTCTGGCGGTCCAGTTGCTCACGGGTCTGCACGCTGACGGTGCTCGGCACCTGGCTGACGTCCTGGGCGCTGCGGGTGGCGCTCACGGTCAGTTGCTGCAGGGCGATGGTGTTGCCGGCCTGCTGGCGCTCCAGTACCACGTTGGCGTTGCCGATCTTGCGCAGGCTCAGCCCCGTGCCTTGCAGTAGGCGACGCAATGCGGCCTCCGCTGGCAGCGAGCCCCGTACTCCCGGTGACGACACGTCCTCGGCCAATTCGGCACTGAAACCGACTTGCCAGCCGGTGACCTGGCTGAACGCGTTGATCGCCGAGACCAGTGGCTGCTGCTCGATGGCAAAGCGGTAGTCGCCCAGGCGTGGGCTGCTGGCATTGGCCGGTTCTGCGGCCAGGGTGGGCAGGCTGCAGGCGCCGCTGGCGAGCAGGGCCAGGGTCAGCAGGGACAATTGCCCCATGCGGCGGGAAGGGGTGGACGGGCGAGTTGGACCTGTGGACATCGAAGGCGCTCCCTGACGCGCGAACTGTTATAGGTGATGACCGTTCTTGTTTCAAACAAGAATCAGTTGCATTGGCTATAACGAGACGGACGGGTAGGCGCGATCGCGTAAAAAAACTTCAGGGCGTCAGTTGAGGATCACCAGCGCCGGATACTCGTGCACTTGTGCAGAGGTGATGTGGGCCAGGGCGCGCAGGGTTTCCAGGGGTTGGTCCAGGCGGTAGTTACCGGTCACCGCCACCTGTTCGAGCTGCGGGTTGCGGTTGATGATCCAGCCGGGGTAGTAGCGGCGCACTTCGGCAAGCACTTGGCTGAGCGGGCAATTCTCGAACACCAGGCGGCCTTCGACCCAGGCTAGGTCTTTGTGCATGTCCGGGCGCTGGCGCTGGCCGAACCCCTGGGGGCCGACGCTGATGCTGTCGCCGGCCGAAAGGCGGATGCGCTGGTCACGGGCGCCCTGCAAGTCGATATCGCCACGCTGCACCCGCACTTGCGCTTCGCCATTGAGGTAGCGCACGGCGAAGTCGGTGTCTTGTGCCTGCGCGCGCAGCGGGCCTGCTTCCAACTCCAGCGGGGCAGGGCTGTTGCCAGGTACCTGGAAGTAAGCCTCGCCTTGCAACAGACGGGCGACCTGGCGGCCGTCACGCAGGTCGTTGGCGAAGGCTGAATTGGTGTTGAGCAACACCTGGGCGCCATCGTCCAGTTGCAGGCGCTGGCGTTCGCCGGCCACGGTCAAGTGGTCGGCCTGCAGGCGCACGGGCAGGTTGCCGAAGGTGAGCAGCCCGACCAGCAGCACGGCGGCGGTGGCCAAAGGTTTCCAGTGGGAACGCAGACGACCGCGCAAGGTGGTGCGGTGAAGGTGGTGCAATTGCACGGCGGCCTGATGCAGCGGCGCGCCGTTCCACAGGGCTTCGGCTTCGACGTAGGCTTCGGCGTTTTCCGCGGCGGCGCCCAGCCAGGCTTCGAAATCCCGGGTGTCCTGCTCGCTGGCGCATTGCAGACGTACCAGCCAGTCCAGCGCTTCGTCCATGGCGCGCGCTCGGGCATCAGGCGCGTCGGGAGACGGGCGAGGGGCAGGGCTGTCTGTCACAGAAAATCCTTGCTGTGGGTTTTTCGCGAATGATCATGGCTGCGAGCAGGTGTGGCAAGGGGGGGCCGTTGTCGACCGGCGAATGGTCGGCTTAGCGCAGGCGCTCGGCGACGCCCATGCAGATGGCCATGATCAGTTTCAGCTCTTTCTGCACGGTGCTGGCTGACACTTTCAACTGCTCGGCAATCTCCAGGTAACTGGCGCCATGCAGCCGGCTGAGGATGAAAATGCGCTGCTGGCGTGGGGTGAGCTGATTGAGACTGACGCTCAGGTGCTCAAGCAGTTGCTCTGCGTGAGCGGCCTCTTCGCTGCTGCTCGTCGGCGCGGCAACGTTGTGCAGCACCTCGTCAGGAACATCGTCAACCAGCGTGCGGGCCTGCACGCGGCGCGCGCGCAAGTGATCGAGCGCAAGGTTGCGCGCAGTCTGGAACACGAACGGCTCCAAGTGCTCGATGGGGCGTTCGCCCAAGGCGCGGGTGACCCGCAGGTAGGTCTCCTGGAGCAGGTCCTCGGCCGTGCTGGGATTGCCCACCATGCGCTGCAACGTGCGCAGCAAAGGGAGGCGCTGGGTGAGGAACACTGTGTTGAACCGGGACTGACTCACGAGGAAACCTGACCGACGAAAGGCAAATGATAATGCTTATCATCTTGTGGCTTGGTCAAGCCTCATTGATGTAAAGAGTGGGTAAGTGTCGCGGTGTTGCGACCCGTCGCAGGCTTCGCCAGCCCCTACAAAAAACGCATCAGGCGCTGGCGCAGCGTGCGATGGACTGCCAGATCAACCCGCGTTGCACAGCGCCAGGCAGTTGTCGAGCATGCGGTTGGAGAAGCCCCATTCATTGTCGTACCAGGCCAGCACCTTGAGCATCCGGCCGTTGGCGCGGGTGTGGTTGGCATCGAAGATCGACGACAGCGGGTTGTGGTTGAAGTCGCAGGACACCAGCGGCAGGGCGTTGTAGCCCAGGATGCGCGAATGCCGGCTGGCTTCGAGGAACAGTTGGTTGACCTCCTCGGCACTGGCTTCGCGCTTGAGGTTGACGGTCAGGTCTACCAGCGACACATTGATCACCGGCACCCGCACCGCCATGCCCGTGAGCTTGCCGGCCAGCTCCGGCAGCACCAAGCCCACGGCCTCGGCGGCGCCGGTCTTGCTCGGGATCATCGACTGGGTGGCCGAGCGCGCGCGATAGGGGTCGGTGTGGTAGACGTCGGTGAGCACCTGGTCATTGGTGTAGGCGTGGATGGTGGTCATCAGCCCTTGCTCGATGCCGAACTCACGGTGCAGCACCTGGGCGATCGGCGCCAGGCAGTTGGTGGTGCAGGAGGCATTGGAGATGATCTGGTGCGAGGCGCGCAGGGTGTCGTGGTTGACCCCGTACACCACCGTGGCGTCAGCCCCCTTGGCGGGCGCCGAGATGATCACCTTGCCTGCGCCGGCGCTCAGGTGGGCCGCTGCCTTGGCGCGCTCGGTGAACAAGCCCGTGCATTCGAACACCACGTCCACCGCTTCGGCCTTCCACGGCAGGTCCGCAGGGTTGCGAATGGCGCTGACCGAGATACGGTCGCCATTGACCGTCAGGCTCTCCTGGTCGGATTCGACCTGGGCATCGAACGTGCCGTGCACGCTGTCGTACTTGAGCAAGTGGGCATTCATCGCACTGTCGCCCAGGTCGTTGATGGCGACGACCTGCAGGTCCTGGCGGTAGCCTTGGGTATAGAGTGCGCGCAGGACGTTGCGTCCAATGCGGCCAAATCCATTGATGGCGATGCGAAGGGTCATGGCATTACCTCTGGCAGTCCGAGTGAAGCTTGTGGCAAAAAGGTCACTTCACTGAAACGGTTTTGTTATTGGAATTACAAGATTATTCACTGCTGGATAGAAAACAAGCCTTTTTGATGGCAGTATTTTGTTAAACCTACAACGAGTGGTCGGGCAGACCACCCCCAGATCGCGTCAGGCCCCCTTCCCTTGAGCCTAGGCCGCAATCGTTTGAAGGGGAAATGCCCATCGACGCCACCCTTACAGTCAGCCTGGAGTCCAGTACATGCATCCGCGCATCCTTGAGGTCACCGCACGGTTGGTCGAACGCAGCCGTGCCACCCGTGAACGCTACCTGGAGCTGATTCGCGGCGCGGCCAGCGACGGTCCCATGCGCGCCAGCCTGCAATGTGCCAATTTCGCCCACGGTGTGGCCGGCTGCGGCGCCGAGGACAAACACAGCCTGCGGATGATGAACGCCGCCAACGTGGCCATCGTCTCGGCCTACAACGACATGCTGTCGGCGCACCAGCCGTACCAGCACTTCCCGGAACAGATCAAACAGGCTCTGCGCGAGATCGGCTCGGTCGGCCAGTTCGCCGGTGGCGTGCCGGCCATGTGCGATGGCGTTACCCAGGGTGAGCCGGGCATGGAGTTGGCCATCGCCAGCCGTGAAGTGATCGCAATGTCCACCGCCATCGCCTTGTCCCACAACATGTTCGACGCCGCCCTGATGCTGGGCATCTGCGACAAGATCGTGCCGGGCCTGATGATGGGCGCCCTGCGCTTTGGTCACCTGCCGACCATCTTCGTCCCAGGTGGGCCGATGCCCTCAGGCATCTCCAACAAGGAAAAGGCCGACGTGCGCCAGCGCTACGCCGAAGGCAAGGCCAGCCGCGAAGAGCTGTTGGAGTCGGAGATGAAGTCCTATCACAGCCCCGGCACCTGCACCTTCTATGGCACGGCCAACACCAACCAGCTGGTGATGGAGGTCATGGGCCTGCACCTGCCCGGCGCATCGTTCGTCAATCCCTATACACCGTTGCGTGACGCCTTGACCGCCGAGGCCGCGCAACAGGTCACGCGCATGACCAAGGCCAGCGGCAGCTTCATGCCCCTGGGCGAGATCGTCGATGAGAAGGCGCTGGTCAACTCGATCGTCGCCCTGCACGCCACTGGCGGCTCCACCAACCACACCCTGCACATCCCGGCCATTGCCCAGGCTGCCGGCATCCAGTTGACCTGGCAGGACATGGCGGACCTCTCCGAGGTGGTACCGACCCTGTCTCACGTCTATCCCAACGGCAAGGCCGACATCAACCACTTCCAGGCGGCGGGTGGCATGGCGTTTCTCATCCGCGAATTGCTCGATGCCGGGCTGTTGCACGAGGACGTCAATACCGTGGCCGGTCACGGCCTGCGCCGCTACACCCAGGAGCCGTTCCTCGAGGAGGGCAAGCTGGTCTGGCGTGAGGGGCCGCGCCAGAGCCTGGACGAGAGCATCCTGCGCCCGGTGGCACGGCCGTTCTCGGCTGAAGGTGGCCTGCGGGTGATGAACGGCAACCTCGGGCGAGGTGTCATGAAGGTGTCGGCCGTGGCGCCCGAGCATCAAGTCGTGGAGGCACCCGCCCGGGTGTTCCATGACCAGCAATCCCTGGCCGATGCGTTCAAGGCCGGCGAGCTGGAGCGCGACTTCGTCGCGGTGGTGCGCTTCCAGGGGCCGCGTTGCAACGGCATGCCGGAACTGCACAAGCTGACCCCTTTCCTGGGAGTGTTGCAGGACCGTGGCTACAAAGTGGCGCTGGTCACCGATGGGCGGATGTCCGGCGCCTCGGGCAAGATCCCGGCGGCGATCCATGTGTGCCCCGAGGCCTACGACGGTGGCCCGCTGGCGCGGGTGCGCGATGGCGATATCGTGCGGGTCGATGGCATCGAAGGCACGCTGCAGCTCATGGTGTCGGCCGAGGAGCTGGCCACCCGTGACCTGCCGGCACCTCCCCAAGGCAACGATTTGGGAATGGGGCGCGAGCTGTTCGGCTTCATGCGGGTGGCGTTCAGCTCCGCCGAGCAGGGCGCCAGCGCCTTCACCTCGGCCTTGGAGCAGCTCAAATGAATGCGCTGCTGGTTGGCGATATCGGCGGCACCAATGCCCGCTTTGCCTTGTGGCACGACAACCAGTTGCAGGCGGTGCAGGTCCTGGCCACTGCCGACTACACCAGCCCCGAGCAGGCCATCGAGGCTTATCTGGCTGGGCAAGGCATTGCCCGCGGCGGGCTGGCGGCAGTGTGCCTGGCAGTTGCCGGGCCTGTGAGCGGCGATGCGTTTCGCTTCACCAACAACCACTGGCGTCTGAGCCGCCGTGCGTTCTGTCAGGCCTTGCAGGTCGAGCACCTGCTGTTGATCAACGACTTCAGTGCCATGGCCCTGGGCATGACGCGCCTTCAGGCGGGCGAGTATCGCCAGGTGTGTCCGGGGGCGGCTGACCCTGCGCGCCCGGCTCTGGTCATCGGCCCAGGTACCGGCCTGGGCGTGGGTAGCCTGTTGCGCCTGGACAACCAGCATTGGCTGGCCTTGCCGGGTGAGGGCGGACATGTCGATCTGCCGGTGGGCAACGAACGCGAAGCGGCGATCCATCGGCAGATCCATCGGCAGATTGGCCATGTCAGCGCCGAGACGGTGTTGAGTGGTGGCGGGCTGGTGCGTCTGTACCAAGCCATGTGCGCGCTCGATGGCGACATCCCCAGGCACAAGACGCCCGCGCACATCACCGATGCCGCGCTGGGCGGCGAGCCGCGTGCATTGGCGGTGATCGAGCAGTTCTGCCGCTTCCTCGGGCGTGTGGCCGGCAACAACGTCCTGACCCTGGGCGCGCGGGGCGGGGTCTATATTGTCGGCGGCGTGATTCCGCGCTTTGCCGAGCTGTTTCTGCACAGTGGCTTTGCCGCGAGCTTTGCCGATAAAGGCTGCATGAGCGGCTATTTCGAAGGGGTGCCGGTATGGCTGGTGACTGCGGAGTTTTCCGGGTTGCTGGGGGCCGGTGTGGCGTTGCAGCAGGCGTTGGATCATTGATCGCTGGGCTCTTGGTGCCCATCCGTTATCACCACCAGAGGAAGGTTCAGTGACCACTGCTGGCAAATCGATCCTGATGGTCGACGACGACCAGGACATCCGCGAGTTGTTGCAGGCGTACTTGAGCCGGTCAGGTTTTCAGGTGCATGCCGAGGCCGATGGCAGGGGCTTTCGCCAGGCGCTGGAGGCCGTGCCCTGCGATCTGGTGATTCTCGATGTGATGCTGCCCGACGAGGATGGTTTCAGCCTGTGTCGGTGGGTACGTCAGCACCCGCGTCTGGCGCGGGTGCCGATCATCATGCTGACTGCCAGCTCCGATGAAACCGACCGGGTGATCGGCCTGGAACTAGGTGCCGACGATTACCTGGGCAAACCCTTCAGCCCGCGCGAGTTGCTGGCGCGGATCAAGGCGTTGTTGCGCCGCGCCGAGTTCGGTCAGGCGGCGCCCAGCCAGGCGGTGCTGGCCTTCGACGATTGGCGCCTGGATACCATCAGTCATCGCCTGTTCCATCGCGATGGCGAAGAAGTGATTCTCTCCGGCGCCGACTTCGCCTTGCTCAAGCTGTTTCTCGACCATCCGCAGCAGATCCTCGATCGCGACACCATCGGCAATGCCACCCGAGGTCGTGAGCCGATGCCGCTGGACCGCATCGTCGACATGGCGGTCAGCCGCCTGCGCCAGCGGCTACGTGACACGGATAAACCGCCACGGCTGATCCGCACCGTGCGCGGCAGTGGCTACCTGCTGGCGGCCCATGTCTGCCCTGCCTGCTGAGCGGCGCTGGCGCCTGCTGCCGCGCTCGCTGCTCGGGCGCATGCTGTCGTTGACGTTGCTGGTGGTGCTGCTGGCCCAAGGGCTGTCGAGCGTGATCTGGGTCTCCCAACTGCGTGCCAGCCAGCTCCAGGGCCTGCAGGCCAGTGCCCGCAGTTTGGCCCATTCGATGAGCGCCAGCGTCAGCTACTTCCGCTCATTGCCAGTCGCCTATCGGCCTATGGTGCTGGACCAGTTGCGCAGCATGGGTGGCACGCGATTCTTCGTCTCGCTCAACGACAAGCCGCTGGACATGCCGGTGCTGCCGATCACGCCACGCAAGCAGGCGGTGATCGACGTGTTCCAGTCAGTACTGCACGAGCGGCTGGGGCCGCAGATGGAAATCTCCGTGGAATTCGTCAGCCCCCAGGAGCTGCGCATCTTCAACAGTGGCCTGAAGCTCGACGAGCTGCCGCGCTCCTGGGCGCATTACTCCCTGACCCTGGAGCCGCTCAACCCGCCGGTGTTGGTCACCCAGATCCGCCTGGACGAAGGCGAGTGGCTGTACATCGCCTCGCTGTTGCCCGAGCCCTACACGAGCCTGGAAGCCGAGCGCTTGCCACGTCAGCAGATCGGCTTCATCGCGTTGACCACCGCCTTGCTGTTGCTGTTCATCGGCCTGCTCGTGCATTGGCAGAGCCGCCCGCTCAAGCGTCTGGCACGGGCGGCGCGGGAGATGTCCCTGGGCGCCGATGTCGCGCCGGTCACTGAAGGCGGGGGCAGCGAAGTGGTTGAAGTAGGGCGGGCCTTCAACAGCATGCGCGAGCGCATCAGCCGCTACCTGACTGAACGCGCGCAGCTGTTCAGCGCCGTGTCCCATGACCTGCGCACGCCCATCACGCGTTTGCGCCTACGGGTCGAACTGCTCGAGGACGAGCAAATGCAGGCCAAGTTCAGTCGTGATCTGGACGAGCTCGAACTGCTGGTCAAAGGGGCGTTGCAGTGTGTGAAGGACACCGACATCCACGAGAATATCGAGCCTGTGGACCTCAACCAGGTGCTGGAGATACTCGCCGAGCCCTACCTGGGCGATGGCCGTATCACCCTCGAAGGCCGTGCCCTGGCGCCCTACGCGGGCAAGCCTCTAGCCCTGCGTCGGTGCATCGGTAACCTGATCGACAACGCCATCAAGTATGGCGAACGGGCTCATCTGCGCATTCTCGACAGCGCCACAGGGTTTGTCCTGCAGGTGGATGACCAAGGGCCTGGGGTGCCCGAACAGCGCCTGGAACAGGTCTTCGAACCGCATTTTCGCCTGGCCGGTCAGCAGCAGGGCTACGGACTGGGGCTGGGCATTGCGCGCAACATCGCCCATAGCCATGGCGGAGAGGTCAGCCTGCTGAACCTGCGTCAGGGTGGCCTGCGGGTCACTCTCAGCTTGCCGCGCAGCACCGATTGAGCGGCGAATGTCACCGCTTGGTGACATTCGCGCATCCCTTCGTTACCTGACGGCCTTCGTCGGCTGTTTAGACTCCAAGGCAAGCGCAAGCACCTTGACTTGCCTCGTATAACAACAAGAAAGGTTCTCCACGATGAATGCGATCACTCGCCTCGCCGCTGTCGTTTCCCTCGCCTCATTCATGCCGCTGACCGCCCTGGCTGTCGAAGAAAGGGGCTCTGTCGAAGTCCTGCATTGGTGGACCTCCGGCGGCGAGGCTGCCGCCGTCAATACCCTCAAGCAACAGGTCGAAAAAGACGGTTTCACCTGGAAGGACAACGCCGTGGCCGGTGGCGGTGGTGCCGCGGCCATGACCGTGCTCAAGAGCCGCGCAGTGGCCGGCAACCCACCCGCCGCCGCCCAGATCAAGGGCCCGGATATCCAGGAGTGGGGCGCCTTGGGCCTGCTCGCCGAGCTCGACGAGGTGGCCAATGCCAACCACTGGGACACCCTGCTGCCGGCCAAGCTGACCCACATCTGGAAGTACGATGATCACTATGTAGCCGTGCCGGTGAACATCCACCGGGTCAACTGGCTGTGGGTCAATCCGGTGGTGTTCGAGAAGGCAGGCGCCAAGGTGCCGCATACGCTCGATGAACTGTTCGTCGCCGCCGACAAACTCAAGGCCGCAGGCTTCCAGCCGCTGGCCCATGGCGGCCAGCCTTGGCAGGACAGCACGGTGTTCGAAAGCCTGGTCCTGAGCATCCTGGGGCCTGAGGGCTACCGCAAGGCGTTCGTCGAACTGGACGAGCAGACGCTCACGGGCGACAAGATGGTCGAGACTTTCAAGACCTTGCAGCGCCTGGGCACCTACATGGACGCCAACCGCGCCGGTCGAGACTGGAACATCGCTGCCGCCGACGTCATCAATGGCAAGGCCGGCATGCAGATCATGGGCGACTGGGCCAAGAGCGAATGGACCGCCGCCCACAAGGTGGCCGGCAAGGACTACCAGTGTGTGCCATTCCCCGGCACCCAGGGCAGCTTCACCTACAACATCGACTCCCTGGCGATGTTCCAACTCAAGAACAAAAGCGATATCAAGGCCCAGAACGACCTGGCCAAGGTCGCGCTGGAGCCGGCCTTCCAGACCGCCTTCAACCAAGCCAAGGGCTCGCTGCCGGTGCGCCAGGGCATGGACATGACGCCGTTCGATGCCTGCACCCAGCAGTCGCTGAAGGACTTCCAGGAGGCCGAGAAAGGCCAGGGGCTGCAACCGAGCATGGCGCACAACATGGCCTCATCGCTGGCGGTGCAGGGGGCCATCTTCGATGTGGTCACCAACTTCCTCAACGACCCCAAGGCAGACCCTGCCAAGGCAGCCAAGCAGCTGGGCGCGGCGATCAAGGCGGCGAAGTAGCCCTGCTGGCGGCCCTTTCACCGCACCTCGGTATTTGACGGTACAGGCCCCTGTGGGCGCGGGTTTTCCCGCGAAGCATACGACGCGCTGCACGGCGCCGGCTTCGCCAGTGTTCGCGGCTGTTCGACGCCTCGATAAACCCGCTCCCACAGGACTCGCGCTAGATGCATGTTCTTCGGTACTTCACATGAACACAGCAACCGCAACCCTGCGGGCCTCCCCCCTGGACGCCCTGCAACGCTGGCTTCCGAAACTGGTGCTGGCGCCCAGCATGCTGATTGTCCTGGTGGGCTTTTATGGCTACATCCTCTGGACCTTCGTGCTCTCTTTCACCAACTCAAGCTTCATGCCCAGCTACAAGTGGGCCGGGCTGGCCCAGTACGTCAAACTGCTGGCCAACGACCGCTGGTGGGTCGCCAGCAAGAACCTGCTGGTGTTCGGTGGCCTGTTCATCGCCATCAGCCTGCTAGTGGGGGTGCTGTTGGCGGTGCTGCTCGACCAGCGCATCCGCCGCGAAGGTGTCATCCGCACGATCTACCTGTACCCAATGGCGCTGTCGATGATCGTCACCGGCACCGCCTGGAAGTGGCTGCTCAACCCAGGCCTTGGCCTGGACAAACTGCTGCGGGACTGGGGCTGGGAGGGCTTTCGCTTCGACTGGCTGGTGGACCCGGATCGGGTGGTCTATTGCCTGGTGATTGCTGCGGTGTGGCAGGCCTCGGGCTTTGTCATGGCGTTGTTCCTGGCCGGCCTGCGTGGGGTCGACCCGTCGATCATCCGGGCAGCCCAGGTCGATGGCGCGAGCCTGCCGAGGATCTATCTGCGCATCGTGCTGCCGAGCCTGAGGCCGGTGTTCTTCAGTGCCTTGATGATCCTGGCGCACATCGCCATCAAGAGCTTCGACCTGGTGGCTGCGATGACCGCTGGCGGCCCGGGCTACGCCTCCGACCTGCCGGCGATGTTCATGTACAACTTCACCTTCAGCCGTGGGCAGATGGGCATGGGCTCGGCCAGTGCGATCCTCATGCTTGGCGCCATTCTGGCGATCCTGGTGCCCTACCTGTATTCGGAACTGAGGACCAAGCGCCATGACTAGTCCGCGTTGGTTTGCCCCCAGCCGCCTGGCCATCCATGCCACTTTGCTTGCTGCCTGTGCGCTGTACCTGGTACCGCTGCTGGTGATGCTGTTGACCAGCTTCAAATCGCCTGAAGACATCCGCGCCGGCAACCTGCTGAGCTGGCCGGAAGTGATCACTGGGATCGGCTGGATCAAGGCCTGGGACACGGTCGGAGGTTACTTCTGGAACTCGGTGAAAATCACCGTGCCGGCCGTGCTGATTTCCACCTTGATGGGCGCGTTAAACGGCTATGTGCTGTCGATGTGGCGCTTCCGGGGTTCGCAGCTGTTCTTCGGCCTGCTGCTGTTCGGTTGCTTCCTGCCGTTCCAGACCGTGTTGCTGCCGGCCTCGTTCACCCTCGGCAAGCTTGGCCTTGCCAGCACCACCACGGGACTGGTGCTGGTGCACATCGTGTACGGGCTGGCCTTCACCACGCTGTTCTTCCGTAATTACTACTGCAGCGTGCCCGAGGCCCTGGTGCGAGCGGCGCGCCTGGACGGCGCGGGGTTCTTCACGATCTTCGGGCGGATCCTGCTGCCGATGTCGGTGCCGATCATCATGGTCTGCCTGATCTGGCAGTTCACCCAGATCTGGAACGACTTTCTCTTTGGTGTGGTGTTCGCCAGCGGCGATGCCCAACCCATCACCGTGGCCCTGAACAACCTGGTCAACACCAGCACCGGGGTCAAGGAATACAACGTCGACATGGCGGCGGCAATGATCGCGGGGCTTCCGACTCTGTTGGTCTATGTGCTGGCCGGCAAATATTTCCTGCGCGGCCTGACCGCCGGCGCGGTCAAGGGGTGACACATGGCACGGCTCGAACTTCGCAACGTCAACAAGCGCTACGGCAGCGGCCTGCCGGATACCCTCAAGGCCATTGACCTGGGCATCGAGTCTGGCGAGTTCTTGATCCTGGTTGGCCCCTCAGGGTGCGGCAAGTCGACCCTGATGAACTGCATCGCCGGGCTCGAGGACATCAGTGGCGGCGAAATCCTCGTCGACGGCACCGACATCAGTGGCATGAGCCCCAAGGACCGGGACATCGCCATGGTGTTCCAGTCCTATGCGCTGTACCCGACCATGAACGTGCGCGACAACATCGCCTTCGGCTTGAAGATTCGCAAGATGCCTCAGGCGGCGATCGACGACGAGGTGGCGCGGGTGGCCAAGCTGCTGCAGATCGAACACCTGCTCACGCGCAAGCCAGGCCAGCTCTCCGGTGGTCAGCAGCAGCGGGTGGCCATGGGCCGGGCCTTGGCGCGGCGGCCGAAGATCTACCTGTTCGACGAGCCGTTGTCGAACCTTGACGCCAAGCTGCGGGTGGAGATGCGCACCGAGATCAAGCTAATGCACCAGCGCCTGAAAACCACCACCGTTTACGTCACCCATGACCAGATCGAGGCCATGACCCTGGGTGACAAAGTGGCGGTGATGAAGGACGGCATCATCCAGCAGTTCGGCACGCCCCAGCAGATCTACAACGACCCGGCCAACCAGTTCGTCGCCAGCTTCATCGGCTCACCGCCCATGAACTTCATCCCGGCGCGCCTGACGAAACAACAAGGGCGCCTGGTGGCGTTGCTCGACAGCGGGCAGGCCCGTTGCGAGTTGCCCGTCGGGCATCTGTCGGACGAACTCGAAGGGTGCGAAGTGGTACTGGGGATTCGCCCCGAGCAGATCGGCATGGGCGAGGGCGTGCATGGCCTTCGCGCCGAGGTGCAGGTGACCGAGCCCACCGGGCCGGACCTGCTGGTGTTCGTCACCCTCAACCAGGTCAAGGTTTGCTGCCGGCTGGCGCCGGATGTCGCCTGCCGTGTGGGAGACAGCCTGCAGCTGCAGTTCGATCCTTCGCGGGTGTTGCTGTTCGATGCCGCCAGCGGGGAGCGCCTGGGGCAGGTTGCCCCCGCGCAAGTGGCCGCGGGCAATGTGGCGCGTTTCAAAGGGCGCTGAGTCGTCTAAACCATCAATAACAAGAAAAGTGAGGAACAAGGGATGGACCATCGCAAACGCATCAGGACGCTGGGCTCGCTGGCGGTGCTGACCCTCGTTGGCAGCGGCGGGGCACACGCGGCCGAGGCCTTCTCGGCGGATTCGAAATGGATGACCGGCGACTGGGGCGGCACCCGCACCGAGCTGTTGGAAAAAGGCTACGACTTCACACTCGACTACGTCGGCGAGGTGGCCGGCAACCTGCACGGCGGCTACAACGACGACAAGACTGCCCGCTACAGCGACCAGTTTGCCCTGGGCGCGCACCTGGATCTTCAGAAGATCCTTGGCTGGCACGACGCCGAGTTCAAGCTCGCGATCACCGAACGTAGTGGCCGCAACCTGTCCAACGACCGCATCAGCGATCCGCGCGCTGGGCAACTGAGCTCGGTCCAGGAAGTCTGGGGCCGTGGCCAGACCTGGCGATTGACCCAGATGTGGATCAAGCAGAAGTACTTCGATGGCGCCCTGGATGTGAAATTCGGGCGCTTCGGCGAGGGCGAGGACTTCAACAGCTTCCCCTGCGACTTCCAGAACCTCGCCTTCTGCGGCTCCCAGGTGGGCAACTGGGTGGGTGGCATCTGGTACAACTGGCCGGTCAGCCAGTGGGCGCTGCGGGTCAAGTACAACATCAACCCGGAATTCTTCGTGCAGGTGGGGGCCTTCGAGCAGAATCCGTCGAACCTTGAGACCGGCAACGGCTTCAAACTCAGCGGCAGCGGCACCAAGGGCGCGATCCTGCCGGTGGAGATGGTCTGGTCGCCCAAGGTCAACGGTCTGCCGGGTGAGTACCGCCTGGGCTACTACTACAGCACCGCCAAGGCTGACGATGTCTATGAGGACGTCAACGGTCTGCCCCAGGGCATCACCGGCAATGACTTCAAATCCCACTCCAGCAAGCACGGCTGGTGGGTCGTGGCCCAGCAGCAGGTGACGGCGCACAAGGGTGACGTCAACCGAGGCCTGAGCTTGTTCGCCAATTTCACCGTGCACGACAAGGCCACCAACGTCGTCGACAACTACCAGCAGGTCGGCATGGTCTACAAAGGCCCCTTCGATGCCCGGCCCAAGGACGACATCGGCTTTGGCATCGCGCGCATCCACGTCAATGACGACGTCAAGAAACGCGCCGAGCAGCTCAATGCCAGCAGTGGTATCGACGATTACGACAATCCGGGCTTCGTGCCGCTGCAGCGCACCGAATACAACGCCGAGCTCTACTATGGCTTTCATGTCACCAACTGGCTGACCGTGCGGCCGAACCTGCAGTACATCAAGAGCCCGGGGGGAGTGGATGAGGTCGACAACGCGCTGGTCGCGGGATTGAAGATTCAGTCGTCATTCTGAGAAAAATTGTTGTAAATTTACGCCATCCATTCCCGGCCACTTCATTTCCACTGGATCTCAGTGGAAATGAAGCCCGCGCCGAGACAGCGCTATCTCAAACAACAAGAGCTTGGAACCATGCCCGAACATCCGCTACATCGCTTCTTTTGCGCGCAGAGGCCCAGGCCGACGTTCGAGTGGGAGCGTTACCAGCAGCGCGATGTACTGATCATCGATCACCCCCGTTGCCAGGCGGTGTTCAGTCGCCAGGGCGCGCAGCTGGTGCATTTTCAGCCTGCCGGCGAACGCCCGTGGCTATGGTGTGCCGAGCAGTGGCCGCTGGCCGGGGCGATCCGAGGTGGCGTGCCGGTTTGTTGGCCATGGTATGGACGTCATCCCAGCGAAGATTTGTGGCCGTCCCATGGCTGGGCGCGCCTGCTCGACTGGAAGCTGGTCGAGAGCCAGGAGGACGAGGAGGGCGTGACCCTTACCTGGCGCCTGCAGCTGTGCGACTGGCAAGTGGACTTGAGCGCGCGCTTGGGCAGCGGCATGGAACTGAGCCTGACCACCGAGCACCAGGACAGCGAACCCTGCCAGTTGAGCCATGCGCTGCTGGCTTACTGGCGTATCAGTGACGTGTCCGAGATAGCGCTGTCCGGACTGGAGGACATCGAAGGCTATGACCGCCTCAACCGCCAGGCGTGCCGTGAGGACGGTGCGCTCAAGGTCAAGGGCGGCTGCCAGAAGGTCTATCCGGGTACGCCCCGGGTACAGCTGCAGGACCCGGCCTGGGAGCGTGAATTGTGCATCGACAGTGGGGATTCCGACGACACCGTGGTCTGGCACCCGGGCAGGCGTCCGCTGGTGGGCGTCAGCGGGCGCGAGTGTCAGCGGTTCGTCTGCGTCGAGATCGCCAGCGGCAGTGGCGAGGGTTTGAGCCTGGCACCGGGTCAGCAGGCTCACTTGAGCCTGCAGGCGCACCGGCTCAGTTGAGCTCGTCGTCCTCGATTGGATAACGGCTGGCGTTGAGGCTCTCCTTGATCTTGCGCAGGTGCGGTTGGAAGTCCACGCCGCGGCGCAGGGTCATGCCGGTGGCCAGCACATCGAGCACAGTGAGTTGGATGATCCGCGAGGTCATCGGCATGTAGATGTCGGTGTCTTCCGGCAACGGGATGTTCAGGCTCAGGCTGCAGGCCTTGGCCAGGGGCGAGCCGGCGGCGGTCAGGCCAAGCACGGAGGCGCCGTTTTCGCGCGCTACGCGGGCCACCTCCACCAGTTCGCGGGTGCGACCGGTGTAGGAGATGATCACGAACAGATCGCCGGTGTGGGCGACCGAAGCCAGCATGCGTTGCATGAGCACATCGGCATGGGCCGACACCGCGAGGTTGAAGCGGAAGAACTTGTGCTGGGCGTCGAGGGCCACCGGGGCCGAGGCGCCCAGGCCGAAGAAGTGGATCTGCCGGGCCTGGATCATCATGTCCACGGCGCGGCTGACCTGTTGCGGGTCGAGCGCCTGGCAGGCGCTGTCGAGCGACGCGATGGCGCTGCCGAAGATTTTCTGTGTGTAGGCGGCCGGGTCGTCGTCGGCTTCCACCGCGCGGCTGACGTAAGCGGCGCCGCTGGCCAAGCTCTGGGCCAGCTGCAGCTTGAGTTCGGGGTAGCCACTGACGCCGAAGGAGCGGCAGAAACGGTTGACCGTCGGTTCGCTGACCTTGGCGGCCTGGGCAAGCGCGGCGATGCTGAAGCGGGTGGCTTGTTGGGGGTTGAGCAGGATGACTTCGGCGACTTTGCGTTCGGCCTTGTTCAGCTCGTCGAGGCGTCCCTGGATCTGCTCCAGGAGGTTTCTCACGCGGTCCATGGTGTGTCCTTGGGTCGGGAAGACAGCCGGCTGATGGAGCAGCGGGCTTTTTGCACGGTGTCTATCGTACTGTCGGCGAGGTTGCCGTACCACTTGTCTGTCACAGTTATGGGGTGATGTTATGGTTTTTACTACATTACCCCTTGAAAACCGCGGTTGAAAACGATATTCCTAGGCCAACTTTAGGAAAGAACCAACATCATGGCTGCGATCAGTGTAGAACCTTGCACCTTTGCCCTGTTTGGCGCCCTTGGCGACCTGGCATTGCGCAAGCTGTTTCCCGCGCTTTATCAGCTCGACCGCGCCGGCTTGCTGCATGCCGATTCACGCCTGCTGGCCCTGGCCCGTGAAGCCGGCGACGGCGAGCAGCACCTGGCGACCATCGAGGCGCACCTGCGCCGCTTCGTGCCGGAGGCGGACATCGAACCCGGCGCGCTGGGGCGCTTCCTCGGTCGCCTGAGCTACCTGCGCCTGGACTTCCTCCAGGCCGATGGCTACCAGGCGCTGGCCGAACAGGTGGCCGCAGACCTGCCTTTGATCGCCTACTTCGCCACACCTGCCTCGGTGTACGGCGCGATCTGCGAGAACCTGGACAAAGCCGGCCTGGCCGCCCGCACTCGGGTCGTGCTGGAAAAGCCTATCGGTCACGACCTGGAGTCGTCCCGCCGGGTCAACGATGCCGTGGCACGGTTTTTCCCAGAAAGTCGGGTCTATCGCATCGACCACTATCTGGGCAAGGAGACGGTGCAGAACCTCATCGCACTGCGGTTTGCCAACAGCCTGTTCGAAACCCAGTGGAACCAGAACTCCATCTCCCACGTGGAAATCACCGTGGCCGAAAAGGTGGGGATCGAAGGGCGCTGGGGCTATTTCGACAAGGCCGGCCAGTTGCGCGACATGATCCAGAACCACCTGTTGCAGCTGCTGTGCCTGATCGCCATGGACCCGCCCAGCGACCTGTCCGCCGACAGCATCCGCAACGAAAAGGTCAAGGTGCTCAAGGCCTTGGCGCCGATCACCGGCGAAGCCCTGAGCACCCGGGTGGTGCGCGGGCAGTACATTGCCGGCTACAGCGATGGTGCACCGGTGCCGGGCTACCTGGAGGAGGACAACGCCAACGCCCAGAGCGACACCGAGACCTTCGTCGCCCTGCGCGCCGACATCCGCAACTGGCGCTGGTCCGGCGTGCCGTTCTACCTGCGTACCGGCAAGCGCATGCCGCAAAAGCTGTCGCAGATCGTCATCCACTTCAAGGAAACGCCGCACTACATCTTCGCCCCCGAGCAGCGTTTGCAGATCGGTAACAAGCTGATCATCCGCCTGCAACCGGACGAAGGCATTTCTTTACGGGTAATGACCAAGGAGCAAGGCCTGGACAAAGGCATGCAGCTGCGCAGCGGGCCCTTGCAACTGAATTTCTCCGATACCTGGCGCAGTGCGCGCATCCCGGATGCCTACGAGCGTCTGTTGCTGGAGGTGATGCGCGGCAACCAGAACCTGTTCGTGCGCAAGGATGAAATCGAATATGCCTGGACGTGGTGCGATCAGCTGATTGCCGGCTGGAAGAACGCTGGCGACGCACCCAAGCCCTACGCGGCGGGGTCCTGGGGGCCGATGAGCTCCATCGCGCTGATCACACGTGACGGGAGGGCGTGGTATGGCGATATCTGAACTGCAACTGCCGACCAGCGTAACGACGCATTCGCTGGCCGATGGCAAGGCCTTGGCGGCGACATTGGCCCATGATGTGGCCGAGCGCCTGCGCCAGGCCATTGCCGATAAAGGTCAGGCGTGCCTGGTGCTGTCGGGTGGCCGCAGCCCGGTACCCTTCCTGGAGAAGCTCGCGGACGAAGCCCTGGACTGGTCGAAGGTCACGGTCAGCCTGGCCGACGAGCGCTGGGTGCCGGTCGAGCATGCCGACAGCAATGCCGGGTTGCTGGTACGTCACCTGTTCAAGGGACCTGCCGCCAAGGCCCGCTTCGTGGGCCTGTATCACTGTGCCGAGAATCTTGAGGCCGCCGCTGTCCTGGCCGACCAGGCCCTGGCCGCGCTGCCCGAAATCGATGTGCTGGTGCTGGGCATGGGCGATGACGGTCACACGGCCTCGTTGTTCCCGGCCAGCCCCAACCTGCCTGAAGGCCTTGATGTGGGCAGCGCCCGCCGCTGCCTGCCGATGCTGGCACCCAGTGTGCCGCGCCAGCGCCTGAGCATGACCCGCGCCCTGTTGGCCAGTGCCGGCTTCACCGCGCTGTCCGTGCAAGGCCCGGGCAAACTCGCTACCCTGCGCGCCGCATTGGCGGCCGCTGACCCAACCGAAATGCCGATTCGCGCCTTTCTTCACGACCCCCTGGACATCTACTGGTGCCCATGAGCCAAGGATCCACTCTCATGACCACGCTCGAACGCCAACAGCCTCTGCTCTCGATGGCCGAGAAAGCCGCCCGGATCGACGCGATCTGTGGCAAGGCGCGCATTCTGCCGGTGATCACCATCGCCCGTGAGCAAGACATCCTGCCCCTGGCCGATGCCCTGGCCGCCGGTGGCATCCGTACCCTGGAGGTGACCCTACGTTCCGAGCATGGCCTCAAGGCCATTCGTGTGCTGCGCGAGCAGCGCCCGGAGCTGTGCGTCGGTGCCGGGACCGTGCTGGACCGCACCATGTTCGCCGCGGTCGAGGCCGCCGGCGCGCAGTTCGTGGTCACCCCAGGGGTGACCCAGGACATCCTCCAGGCCGGCGTCGAAAGCGATATCCCGCTGTTGCCCGGTATTAGCACACCGTCGGAAATCATGATGGGCTATGCCCTGGGCTACCGTCGCTTCAAGCTGTTCCCCGCCGAAATCAGCGGCGGCGTGGCGGCGATCAAGGCCTTCGCCGGCCCGTTCGGCGACATCCGCTTCTGCCCCACCGGTGGCGTCAACCCGGCCAACGTGCGCAACTACATGGCCCAGCCCAACGTGATGTGCGTGGGCGGGACCTGGATGCTCGACAGCAGCTGGATCAAGAACGGCGACTGGGCACGGATCGAGGCCTGCAGCGCCGAGGCGATGGCACTGCTGGACTGAACCTGATTCTGTTGTGTGCTACAACGCTTGCGGGGCGCCGAATTGGCGCCCCTTTTTTTGCCTGCCATGAAGACGATGTGTGAGCGCTGCCCGGGGAGCGGTCCTCAATAGAGGCGCCGCAGGCGTGCCTGCGGTCGGTCCGGTCAGAAGCGGGCGGTGATGTACTGTGGGTCTTCGGATGGGTTGTCGTATCTGCCACCGGGAATAATGCGAGCGTCGAAACCTCGGTCAAGGCTGTAGGCGTCCTTCTTGCCGAAGATCGGCTTGTCGATGTGGCCAGTGGCTCTCTTGCTTTTGCGCGACCTGAGGTATTGCGCACGGCTGACCTGGACGCCCACGGTGTCGGTGAAGGTGGTTAAGCCGTTGCTGCCTAACACCGGCATTGTCACCACCCGCCCCTGAGGGTCGTGCCCTTGGAAGACCAGGAACCATGCCTTGCCGTCTTTACTGCCTCGCTGGCACGTGTCGCCCATCAGGCAGCGTTCGTAACCGGACACCTCGCCCGTGCCGTCGGGAATCACCAGTTGCAGTTTCGACTCGACGAAGTCTGTGAACAACTGCAATTCGCGAAGCGCTTGGCTGGATGCGGCCGGTTGATGGTTGGCTACCAGCGGGCCGGTTGACAGGGCGTACGGCATCAGCCTGGCGCGCATGTCGCTCGACAGCGGCATGGCGTCGATACGGGCCATCAGCTGCGTGTATTGCTCCAGGCGTGCCTGGTAGGCGGCCTGTTCTGCTTTTGACGACCACTGTGGTGCGGGCACGGCCAGGCCGTTGCCGGCGCTGGCAATGCTGGATTTGCTCGGTTGGGAGGGTGCCGGAGATTGGTGCTGCTTGGTCGCCAGCAGCGTGCCGCCGAGCAGGGCGACGCCTACCAGCAACCACGCTGTCAGCGCGCGGCGCAGGAGAAGTCCGGCCAGCAATCGGCGCGGCCAGCTCAGCGCGGGCGCCTCGAACACCAGGCGGCGGGCGAAGAACTCGCGCACGCCTTGTTCGATCAGCGCGTCATCGCAGGCGATGCCCTGGCGTTGATAGTAGCCACGGATGCGTTCGGCGACTTCCTCGCGGCGCCGCGGCAGGTCCAGATGTTCCTGCATCTGGCGTTGCTGAAGGCGTAGCTCGTCGACCAGGGCCATGGCCCCCATCTGTTCGCTGAATGTGCCGTTGCTCATTGCGCGGCTTTGGTCAGCAGGGCGGAGAAGGCGCGCTTGGCGTCTTCCACGGCGGTGGCGATTTCCTGTGCAGCTTTGGTGGACTCTGCACGGTAGGTGTCGGTCAGGCCTTTCATGTCATTCTGGAAGTCCAGGGTGGCCTGGGCCAGGGCGCGTACCGAATCGACGCGGACGGTCGAGCCATAGCTGGCCTTGAGTGCGGCGTCCAGCTGTTGGTTACCCAGTTGGCCAAGGGCTTCGAGCCCCTTGCTGATGCCATCGGTGGTGGCATTGAGCGTGTGGGTGGCCTCGTTCATGCCCTGGTTGGCGGTGAACGAAACGGCCAGGCTGGTCAGCACCACTTCGTTGGTGGAGAAGAACGAAACCATACGTTGGTACTGGCGTTCCTTGACCACGTGGACCTGGCTGATGCGGGCGAAGACCATTTCGGCGGTGTTGTAGCCAACCCTCAGGTCATCGGCAATGTCCTTGATGATCTGGTAGCTCTTGTCTTCGTTTTGCAGCGCACGCACGGCTTCGTCGCGAGCCAGTTCCAGCGCCGCGCGCCGGGCGGGGTCCTGCTGCTCGGCTGCGGTCACCTGGGCGCTGGCCGCATCCAGGGCCTGGGTGCGCGCCTTGAGCGCCTGGGCGGCGATGGCCAGCACCTGCTGGGCCTCGACCTCGGCGGTCTTCATCGCCAGGCGGAAATCCATGTAGGTTTCCAGGATGAGGTTTTCCCGTGCGATCTGGTCGCTGGCGGCCTTGCTCACCTCCAGGTAGTGCTTGCGAATGTCGCCAAAACGGCTGGGAATCGAGCCGCGGGCCATGTTCATCCAACCCAGTTTCAGGCGTTCGAGGGTGTCCAGGCGACCATCGTCCATCCACGAGGCCATGTTCGCGGCATCTTCGCGGATCGAGGTGAAGCTTTCGGTGATGTCCAGGTAGCGGTTGGCGATGTCCATCCCCTCGATCTGCTCGCGCACGATCTGGTTGAACAGGGTGGCTTGCTGCAATACAGCGGCGATGGCCGTGACGCGGTCGTTGTCGTAATGCGCGACTTTATCCAGCAGCACTAACACCGGGGCGGGCTGAGCGGCGGGCTGGCCGAAGCTGATACCGAGTTGTTGCAGGCCATTGAGGGCTCGTTCCAGATATTGGCTCATGGGTGTCCTTGCATGAGTTGTGGGGCTGGGGAGAAGGTGTCGCTGACGGTGTGTTCCGGCGCCGTGGCCGGTGCCAGGCGTGCGGCCTTGATCGTATTGATCAGGGAACCCAGCAGCAGCGCGCGATTCATGTAGCTGTCGATCAGTGACGCATAGTCCGGGCGCGGCGCATAGCGCTCGCCTGTGGGCAACAGCAGGTGACAGGTACACCGTACGGGCGCCGTGGACTGGGCGCCGCACGTGCAAGCGAATGGGCTCATGCTGGCGCGCAAGGCGAACTCCAGTGCCTCGGCATGTCGAAGGGCGTCTAGTGCCTCGTTGATCTGCTCGGTGGCGATGTCCAGTCGCTGGCGCAGCGCGAGCAATTCCCGGCGATAGCGCTCGGGCTGGGGCGAGCCGATGGCTGCCCATTGCGCAAGTGCTGCCTCCAGTGACTCGGCCTTGAGTTCGTACTTCAGCCAGCGCAGGGCATCCTGGCCGTCCTCGTCCTCGCAGCGCGCATACCGGAGGGCTTCGAGATAAAGGGGCTCGACTTGGGCCCAGTGATCGATGACCTGGTTGGCCAGCGTTTCGATGCGTCGCACTTGCTTGGCCTGGACGGGCTGTTGAGTCAGTGCCTTGCGTAGATCCTCAAAACGCTGCTCCAGCGCGCCTATGTGTTTGTCATGCTCGGCCAGTTGTGCGGCGCTGTGTTGCTGCATGGCGTTGAGCAGCTGTTCATTGCGCAGGTTCTGGCTGAAATTGCAGTGCTTGGCGAGCCATTCGTCCAGGAACCGGTTCAGTGCGTTGCGTCGATAGGTCGTGCTGGCAAAGCCTTGCTGGCGCAGGTACCGATACATCGGATGGCGGACATAGCTCGCAAGCTTCTGCGTGCACTCCTGGCTGAGCAGTAGGTGGTCGCGCTTCAAGGGTTCGCGTGCGTCTTGAGCCTGTTGCAGTTCGTGCTGGCACTCACGCATCGCGGGGCTCTGGCTGGATTCGCCCAGCGCCTGTTGCAGATCCTGGTCCAGCTTGGCTTGATGTTCGCGCAGCGTCTGGGTCGATACGGCTGCGTCTTGGCTCGCCTGCTTCAGTTGCGCGTAGCACTGGGCTTGCTGCTGCTGACGTTGCTTGAGCACGTGCTGGATCTGGCGGGCTTCGAAGCTGTCATCGGCGATGTCGTACAGATCACTGAGAATGTGTACCTGTAATTGCAGGTGCTCTGTGTGTAGGTGGGCGCAACTGTGCAGGCAGTCGATTAGGCGGCTCAAGTAGTCTTGGCTGTTTTGGTCAGCCAGTGCCATGAGGGTGACGGGAGTCATCAGAAGCAGCGTCCCTGGTCCGTTTGCCGGTGATCGAGTGATGGCGGACGGGTTCACGGGTCGTCATCCTTGATCGAAGCTGTGGAAGATGAAGCGAGTATACCCAGCATTATGGGCAAAGTGATGGCTACCTGCCTTCTGTGTATGGCCGAGCGATCTTGCGCAAAAAAAAGGGCCCGTATCGGCGGATACGGGCCCTTTTCAGGGACGGCTGAAGCTTACGCCGCCTTGGCCGCCTGCTGGCTCAGCGAGCGGTTCAGTGCGCTGAACAGCGCCTTGAAGCTGGCGGTGGTGATGTTCTCGTCGATCCCCACGCCATGCACCGGACGACCACCGGCCACGCGCAATTCGATATAGGCCGCGGCCTTGGCGTTGGTGCCGGCACCGATGGCGTGTTCGTTGTAGTCCATGATTTCCACGCTGATGGGCAGGCCGGCGACCAGCGCTTCCAGCGCGCCGTTGCCTTTACCGCGCCAGTGCAGGGTGGTTTCGCCTTCTCCAGCGACTTCCACTTCCACGGCGCTGTGGCCGTTCTCTTCCTGCAGGCGATGGCTGACCAGCGCATAGGGCGTGTTGGCCTGGAGGTATTCTTTGTGCAACAGGCTGTAGATCTGCTGAGCGGTCATTTCGAGGCCCAGGCGGTCGGTCTCGCCCTGTACCACCTGGCTGAACTCGATCTGCATGCGACGTGGCAGGCTGATGCCGTACTCCTGCTCGAGCAGGTAGGTGATGCCGCCTTTGCCGGACTGGCTGTTGACGCGGATCACCGCCTCGTAGCTGCGGCCGATGTCGGCCGGGTCGATCGGCAGGTACGGCACTTCCCAGAGCGCATCGTCCTTCTGCTTGGCGAAGCCCTTGCGGATGGCGTCCTGGTGCGAGCCGGAGAACGCGGTGTGGACCAGATCGCCCACGTACGGGTGACGTGGGTGCACAGGCAGCTGGTTGCACTCCTCGACGACTTTGCGTACGCCGTCGATGTCGGAGAAGTCCAGTTTGGGGTCGATGCCCTGGGTGTAGAGGTTCAGGGCCAGGGTCACCAGGTCGACGTTGCCGGTACGCTCACCGTTGCCGAACAGGCAGCCTTCGGCACGGTCGGCGCCGGCCATCAGGCCCAGTTCGGTGGCGGCGATGCCGGTGCCGCGGTCGTTGTGGGTGTGCAGGCTGATGATCACGCTGTCGCGGCGGTTGACGTTGCGGCAGAACCATTCGATCTGGTCGGCATAGACGTTGGGTGTCGACACTTCGACGGTGGCCGGCAGGTTGAGGATGATCTTGTGCTCAGGGGTCGGGTTCCACACCTCGATGACCGCGTCGCAGACTTCCTTGGCGAACTCCATCTCGGTGGCGCTGAAGGTTTCCGGCGAGTACTGGAACGTCCACTGGGTTTCCGGCTGCTGCGCGGCATATTTGACGAACAGCTTGGCGGCATTCACGGCGATGTCCTTCACGCCCTGCTTGTCCTGGTTGAAGACGATGCGGCGGAACGACGGCGAGGTGGCGTTGTACAGGTGGACGATGGCCTTCTTGGCGCCACGCAGGGATTCGAAAGTACGCGCGATCAAGTCCTCACGGGCCTGGGTGAGCACCTGGATGGTGGTGTCGTCCGGGATGTGGCCGTCTTCGATCAGGGTGCGCACGAAGTCGAAGTCGGTTTGCGAGGCGGACGGGAACGAGGCTTCGATTTCCTTAACGCCGACCTGCACCAAGGTCTTCCAGAAACGCAGTTTCTTCTCCGAATCCATCGGCTCGATCAGCGACTGGTTGCCGTCACGCAGGTCGGAGCTGCACCAGATCGGCGCCTGGGTGATGGTCTTCGACGGCCAGGTACGGTCAGGCAGATCGATGGTCGGGAAGGCGCGGTATTTCTTCGAAGGGTCTTTGAGCATGGTCATGGAAGCAATCCTTTTATGTGCGGCCGAGATCGGGCCTGCCGAGCGATAACGAGATGAAGAGGCGAGGCGACGCGATCAGCCTGGTAGTCGGGCGCTGACCAGGCAGAGGCTGCGATGTTGTCGGAGCAGGATGAGGGTGCTGAAGGTTTTCATGCCTCAACCCTAACCAGTGGCTGGAGGGATGGCAAGCATTCGGCGAAAATTGAGAGGAATGCTTAAAAAAAGCGATTGAGCGAGATTTTATGGCTGATATCCAAAAGTGGCTTCAGTATTTTTGCGCGCTCTTTTTCGATGGCGCAACTCAGTGGAATCGTTATTGGCGGTGGGGGCCTTTTCGCGTGTAAACCCGCCCCCACAGGGTTTTGTGAAGGCCTCCCACACCGCGCCAGCCTTGTGCGCGCAGGTTTCCTCGCGAAGCAGGTGCCGCTGGATCAGGGCTGGAACGCCCCGATGAAAATTGCCGGATCCACCCGTGCATCGTTGAGGCTGACGTTCCAGTGCATATGCGGCCCGGTTGCCCGGCCTGTGGCGCCCACGCGGCCGACCACCTCACCGCGACGCAGCGTCTGGCCTGGTTTCACATCGATCTTGGACATGTGGCAGAACATGCTGATGAAGCCCTGGCCGTGATCGACGAACACGGTACGGCCATTGAAGAAGTAATCCCCCACCAGGATCACCTTGCCATTGGCCGGGGTCTTGATGGGCGTGCCGGCGGGCACGGCGAAGTCAAGGCCCGCGTGGGGGTTGCGCTCCTCGCCGTTGAAGAAGCGACGCACGCCGAACTTGCTCGACAGCGGCCCGCTGACCGGTTTGTCGAGGATCAGGTTGCTCGGCAGGGCAGGGCTGAAGCTGCGGTAGGCCTTGATCTGTTCGGCCAGCTCGCGCTCGATGCGCTGGAGGTCGGCGGGGTCAGGGTTGACCTGGCGCTTGTTCTTCAACGTGATGTGTTGCTCGGGGTACTTCTTGCTGCCGACCGTGAAGGGCAGGGTGCGCGAACCTTGGGTGAGCACGGCGGTGCCAGGCTTCTGGGTCAGGGGAATGCCGACGATGGCCAGCCAGTTGCCCTGCTCCTGGACCACCAGCACCGGCTTGCCGTCGAAACGCGCGCTGGGGGCCGAGGGGGCAGGGCCCAGCTCGACCACCGCCACGCCGCCGGGCACAGGCTTGTTCAGCTGGCGCGTGATATAGCTGGCCTGGGCGTGGGTGCCGAGCAACAGCAAGAAGAAGGCGAGCAGAGGGGCGAGCAGGCGGGGCATGTGTCAGTCCAGTAGCGAGAGGGTGACCGGAGTCTGGTGGTTGTCCTCGACCCGCACCTTGAGCTCGCCTTCGTTCAGGCGGGCAGTCAGGCGCTGGCCGTTGTGGGTCTGGGCGGCGCTGCGGATGGCCTGGCCGCGCTCGTCGAGCAGGATGCTGTAGCCGCGGGCCAGGGTCGCCAGGGGGCTGACCACGTGCAAGGTCTGCAGTTGGGCCTGGAAGCGCTGGCGACGATCCTTGAGCACTTCGCGCATTGCCCGCGGGAGGCGTTCGGCGAGGCTGTCCAGGCGCTGGCCGAGCAGCTTGAGCGCGCGCCCCGGATGTTGCGCGGCCAGGCGGGTGTCCAGCCGGCCCAGGCGCTCGTGGCGCTGGTTCATGTTGAGCATGAAGGCGCGGCGCAGGCGCATGTCCAGGTCGTCCAGACGTTGTGCCTGCTGGCGCAGGCGCTCGCCGGGGTGGCGCAGGCGGCGGGCCAGGCCATCCAGGCGCAGGTGATCATGAGCCAGGCGGTTTTTCATGCGCAGCAACAGGCGCCGCTGCAGGCTGTCCAGGCGCTGTTGCAGGCCGCTGCTGTCCGGCGCCAGCAATTCGGCGGCGGCCGAGGGGGTCGGCGCGCGAACGTCGGCGACGAAGTCGCTGATCGACACATCGGTCTCATGGCCCACGGCGCTGACGATGGGCGTCACGCACGCGGCCACGGCGCGGGCGACGTCCTCTTCGTTGAAGCACCAGAGGTCTTCCAGCGAACCCCCGCCGCGAGCCAGGATCAACGCATCGAAGCCCATGCTGTCGGCCAGGCGCAGGGCACGGACAATCTGGGCGATGGCCTCCCGACCCTGTACTGCGGTGGGGATCAGGTTCAGTTCCACTTGGGGGGCGCGGCGGCGGAACACGCTGATGATGTCGCGGATCACCGCGCCGGTGGGGGAGGTGATGATGCCGATGCGGCGCGGGTGGGCCGGCAGAGGTTGCTTGCGTTCGGCACTGAACAGGCCTTCGGCACCGAGCTTTTCCTTCAAGGCTTCGAAGGCCAGGCGCAGGGCGCCATCGCCGGCGGGCTCGACCGTGTCGAGGATCAGTTGGTAGTCGCCGCGCCCCTCGAACAACGACACCTTGCCGCGCACCCTGACCGCCAGGCCATCGCGCAGGGCCTGGCGCACGCGCGCGGCATTCTGCCGGAACAGCGCGCAGCGCACCTGGGCGCCGCTGTCCTTGAGGGTGAAGTACATGTGCCCGGAGGCCGGGCGGGCGAGGTTGGATATCTCGCCTTCCACCCAGACACTGCGGAACACATCCTCGAGCAGCACGCGCGCGCGGCCGTTGAGCTGGCTGACGGTGAGGACCTCGCGGTCCAGGCCGAGTCGTTCGAAGGGGTCTTTGATCATGGCCGGCATCATAAAGGACATCACGCCTGGTTGTCTGTGCTGGCGCTTGGGCCAGGCATCGTCGAGACGAACTGGCGCACCAGTTCCCCCGCTTCGCGTCGACATGCCAGGGCTACTGTGCTCTGGCAAGCCTCTTGTAACGGTACGAAGCGCACCGAGGCCGGTGCAATGTCGCGCATGCAGGCCGGCAACAGCGCCACCCCGAATCCTGCCTGTATCAGCTGCAATTGCGTGGTCTTGCGAGACACGACCTGTGCGGCGCGGGGAAAGAATCCCGCCTCCATGCACAACGAAGCGGACAGGTAGCTCAAGCCCCCTCGCTGTCGATGAGGGATGGAAATGAAACGCTCATCATGCAATTGCGCCAGTGCCACCTGGGGGGCATCGGCCAGTGGGTGGTCTGCCGCCACGGCCAGGAGCAATGGCTCGCTGAACAGGGCATGGATTTCCACATCCTGGTGTTGGCGCAGCACCGGCAGACGCAACAGGCCGAGTTCGAGCCGGCCTTCGGCGATGTCTTCCAGCTGGGCTTCGGAGGACTGCTGGGCAATCTCCAAGGACACGCCAGGATTGTTGTTCAGGTAGCTGCCCAGGCTCGCCAGCAGCCGGCCGGTCAAGGGGACGGTGCTGGAGTGATTGAGGCGCAGACTGCCGCGCAGACCCTGACCGATCTCCTGGGCCAGGCGCTCGGCTTGGTCCAGATCGGCCAGCAGGCGCTGCGCGCGATCGAGAAAGGCCAGGCCAGCCGAGGTCAGCCGAGGCTGGCGGGCAGTTCGCTCGAACAAAGGCGTACCGAGCTGATGTTCCAGCTCCTTGATCTGACGGCTTAGCGCAGACTGGGCGATGTACAGCCGCTCGGCAGCCGCGCTGAAGCTGCCGCTCTGGGCTATTTCAACGAAGTAGCGCAACTGGCGGATGGAAGTCATGTCATGCCTTTTCGAGATATCTCAGGGTGAAAAGGCATATTAGTCGGCATGGCTCGTGCCTGGCTAACCTGTCTCGGTGTTTTCAGGAGTCATGCCCCATGCTTGCCCAATTGTCGTTTTCAGGCCTTGACTGGCTGCCCATCCTGCTGGGGGTCGGCGTGGCCTACATTGTGTTCGGTATCGCCGGTTTCGGTACGGCGTTGGTGGCGGGCCCGGTGCTGATCCACTTCATGCCATTGTCGCGGATCATTCCGCTGCTGGTGCTGCTGGACTTCGTCGCGGCCTTTGGCAACTGGTTGCCATCGCGCCAGTCGGTGGTGCGGAGCGAACTGCTGCGCTTGCTGCCGTGCATGGCGGTGGGCTGTACCCTGGGCGCGGTCTTTCTGCTGCGCCTGAAATCGGAGCTTCTGTTATTGCTGATGGGGTTGTTCGTGACGGGGTATGCCTTGTATGGCTTGATCGTAAAGGTGCGACCTGCGCGGCTTGCAGGCGCCTGGGCGGTGCCGATGGGCACGGCAGGTGGGCTGTTCGGCGCCTTGTTCGGCAGCGGTGGGTTTCTTTATGCGATCTACCTCAATGCCCGGCTGGATTCCACGGAGCAGGCACGGGCGACCCAGAGTGCGCTCATCAGTTGCAGTACCGTGGTGCGCCTGTCGCTGTTTGTTGCCGCCGGGGTATACGCCGATGCAAGCCTGTTGCTTCTCGCGGCCTGCCTGCTGCCGGTGATGGCAGTCGGGCTGTGGCTTGGGCGGCACCTGACCTTGAAACTGTCCCGTGAAGCCTTCGTGCGTGTGGTCACCTGGCTGGTGCTGGCCAGCGGAGTGGCGTTGATCGGTCGCTACCTGGGTGGCTGAGCGGTAGAATCGCGCTATTACCGCAGTCCGCAGGCCCGTTTCGTTCATGAACACCCAGAGCATCATCGTTCCCAAACTCTCCACCGTCCCGGTCCACGAAGCCCGCGCCCGGGCGATCCTGCGCTGGCTGGTGCGCGAGAAGATCGTCGAGGAGCAGCTCAGTACCTGTGGTCGCACCGGCAATCGCATGGGGTACGCCTTGGCTCAAGGCGCACGCAAGGTCGCGCTGCATCCGGAACGACTCCCGTTCGGCGAGCAGGTCAACGGCTTGGAGGTGATGCTCAAACGCTGCATCTATACCCCGACCGAAGGGTTTCTCGAAGAAGCGGGTTGCCCTGAGTGCCGGCGCGAAATCGGCGAGCCGCTGTTCGAGAGCCTGGAGGAATGGATGCCCGGGGTGAGCGATAACTTCACCTGCCCGCTGTGCGGCTTCGAGGACGACATCAACGGCTTTCTGTTCCTGCAGCCGTGCGCCTTCTCCAACCTGGGTTTCATCTTCAACAACTGGGGCGAGGCCGGGTTCACCCAGGCCTTTCTCGACAGCTTCGCCGACTGGTTGGACCAGCCGGTGGCGGTGGTGCAGTTCAACTGCCAGCCATAAGTCGCAAGCGACAGAAAAAGCGCAGACGTGGGGGGAGTGAATCTTGTCACTTGCCGCTTGTAACTTGGAGCTTGAATTGCATTGAGCGGCGCGCCGTGGATGAGTATAATGGCGCGCTTCCATTTTTCCCGCCCGGGAGCCCCCGCGATGCTGCGTATCAGCCAAGAAGCCCTGACCTTCGACGATATTCTCCTTGTACCTGGCTATTCCGAGGTACTGCCCAATGAAGTCAGTCTCAAGACCCGTTTGACCCGCGGCATCGAGCTGAACATTCCTCTGGTTTCCGCCGCCATGGATACCGTGACCGAAGCGCGTCTGGCCATCGCCATGGCCCAGGAAGGCGGCATCGGCATCATCCACAAGAACATGACCATCGAGCAGCAAGCTGCCGAAGTGCGCAAGGTCAAGAAGTTCGAGGCTGGCGTGGTCAAGGACCCGATCACCATCGACGCTGACGCCACCGTGCGCGACCTGTTCGACCTGACCCGCCTGAACAACATCTCCGGTGTTCCTGTGCTGGAGAACGGCGACCTGGTCGGTATCGTCACCTCCCGTGACGTGCGCTTCGAAAGCCGCCTGGATGCCAAGGTACGTGAAGTGATGACGCCCAAAGAGCGTCTGGTCACCGTGCGCGAAGGCGCCGACAAGAACGAAGTCCGCGAGCTGCTGCACAAGCACCGCCTGGAAAAAGTCCTGATCGTCGACGACAAGTTCAGCCTCAAGGGCATGATGACCGTCAAGGACATCGAAAAAGCCAAGGCCTACCCGCTGGCCAGCAAGGACGACCAGGGTCGCCTGCGCGTTGGCGCTGCGGTCGGCACCGGCAAGGACACCGGCGAGCGCGTTGCCGCCCTGGTTGCCGCCGGCGTTGACGTGGTGGTGGTCGACACCGCCCACGGCCACAGCAAGGGTGTGATCGATCGCGTTCGCTGGGTCAAGCAAACCTACCCGCAAGTGCAGGTGATCGGCGGCAACATCGCCACCGGCGCCGCTGCCAAGGCCCTGGCTGAAGCCGGCGCTGACGCGGTCAAGGTCGGTATCGGCCCAGGCTCGATCTGCACCACCCGTATCGTCGCCGGTGTCGGTGTGCCGCAGATCAGCGCCATCGCCAACGTCGCCGCCGCTCTGGAAGGCACTGGCGTCCCGCTGATCGCCGACGGCGGTATCCGTTTCTCCGGTGACCTGTCCAAGGCCATCGTCGCTGGCGCCTCCTGCGTCATGATGGGTTCGATGTTCGCCGGCACCGAAGAGGCGCCGGGTGAGGTCGAGCTGTTCCAGGGCCGCTCCTACAAGGCTTACCGCGGCATGGGCTCGCTGGGCGCCATGGCACAGGCTCAGGGCTCCTCGGACCGTTACTTCCAGGACTCCTCGGCCGGCGCCGAGAAGCTGGTTCCGGAAGGCATCGAAGGCCGTGTGCCGTACAAGGGCGCCCTGGCTGCGATCATCCACCAACTAATGGGTGGCCTGCGTTCTTCCATGGGCTACACCGGCAGCGCGACCATCGAAGAGATGCGCACCAAGCCTGAATTCGTGCGCATCACCGGTGCCGGCATGGCCGAGTCCCATGTGCATGACGTGCAGATCACCAAAGAAGCCCCTAACTACCGCGTAGGCTAAGGCTTCCAGCAATACCTGTTAGCGGGGCTGTCACGACAGCCCCGCGTCGTTTCCGATTTCCACTGACGAGATTGAGTCATGGCCCTCGACATTCACGCTCACCGCATCCTGATCCTCGATTTCGGTTCCCAGTACACCCAGTTGATCGCCCGCCGCGTGCGCGAGATCGGTGTCTACTGCGAACTGCACCCGTTCGACATGGACGATGAAGCGATCCGCGAATTCAACCCACGCGGCATCATCCTCGCTGGCGGCCCCGAGTCGGTCCACGAAGCCAACAGCCCGCGCGCACCGCAAGCGGTCTTCGACCTGAACGTGCCGGTACTGGGCATCTGCTACGGCATGCAGACCATGGCCGAGCAGATGGGCGGCAAGGTCGAAGGTTCCGACCTGCGCGAGTTCGGTTACGCCCGTGTTGATGTGGTCGGCAAGAGCCGCCTGCTCGACGGTATCGAAGACCACGTCGATGACGACGGTGTACTGGGTCTGGACGTTTGGATGAGCCACGGCGACAAGGTCACCCAGATGCCGGGCAACTTCCATGTGCTGGCCAGCACCCCGAGCTGCCCGATTGCCGGCATGTTCGACGATGCCCGCGGCTACTACGGCGTGCAGTTCCACCCGGAAGTGACCCACACCAAGCAGGGCGGTCGCATCCTGTCCCGCTTCGTCCAGGACATCTGCGGCTGCGAAGCCCTGTGGACCCCGTCCAACATCGTTGAAGACGCCATCGCCCAGGTCCGTGAGCAAGTCGGCTCGGCCAACGTGCTGCTGGGCCTGTCCGGCGGTGTGGACTCCTCGGTGGTCGCCGCGCTGCTGCACCGCGCCATCGGCGACCAGCTGACCTGCGTCTTCGTCGACAACGGCCTGCTGCGCCTGCACGAAGGCGATCAGGTGATGGCCATGTTCAAGGAGAACATGGGCGTCAAGGTGATCCGTGCCGACGCCGAGCAGCGGTTCCTCGACAACCTGGCGGGTGAGTCGGACCCGGAGAAGAAGCGCAAGATCATCGGGCGCACCTTCATCGACGTGTTCGATGCCGAAGCCAGCAAGCTGGAGAACATCCAGTTCCTCGCCCAAGGCACCATCTACCCGGACGTGATCGAGTCGGCTGGCGCCAAGAGCGGCAAGGCCCACGTGATCAAGTCGCACCACAACGTCGGCGGCCTGCCGGAAGAAATGAACCTCAAGCTGGTCGAGCCACTGCGCGAGCTGTTCAAGGACGAAGTGCGCAAGATCGGCCTGGAGCTGGGGCTGCCATACGACATGGTCTACCGCCATCCGTTCCCGGGTCCAGGCCTGGGTGTGCGCATCCTGGGTGAAGTGAAGAAGGAATACGCTGACCTGCTGCGTCGCGCCGACCATATCTTCATCGAAGAGCTGCGCAAGGCCGACTGGTATCACAAGACCAGCCAGGCATTCGTGGTGTTCCAGCCGGTCAAGTCGGTCGGCGTCGTTGGCGATGGCCGTCGCTACGCCTGGGTCGTCGCCCTGCGTGCCGTCGAGACCGTGGACTTCATGACTGCTCGCTGGGCACACCTGCCGTACGAGCTGCTGGAGACCGTCAGCGGCCGTATCATCAACGAAATCGACGGCATCTCCCGCGTCACCTACGACGTGTCGAGCAAGCCGCCAGCCACCATCGAGTGGGAATGACCGGCTTGCCGGAGTAATCCGGTAACTGAAGCGCCAACAAAAAGCCCGCACATCTGCGGGCTTTTTGTTGGGCGCGCCGCAGCGGATGGCGGGTTCTCAGCAGGTGGTAAATAGTTGGGTTTTTAAGAATCGGCAGACTTCGCATGCTATGGACTTCATTGCGAAGGACTGTCGAAATGACCGAGCGAAGCGTTTTCCAGGATTTAAACGACGAAGTAACTGCCTCCAGGCAGGAAGCGAGTGGGCCTTTTTTATTGAAGGACTTCGTGAACCAGCAGGCATTGGACTACCCGTCGCCGCGCAAATTTGCCCATGACGTGGCCAAGGCCTATGTATTGCAGGCGCTGGAGCTGGACATCGACCCTGATGATCTGTTCATCACGACCTTGTATATCGATGCCTGGGATGAGGGTGATCAACGCGCAAACATCGCATCGTCCATGACCTTGACCGATGCCCTGATGCGTAATTGGCAGCAACAGGGTGATGGCAGCCTCTTTAGTCATCTTGGGACATTGGAGGCGTTCAGGGTCGAGGGCTATCCCACGGTCATCAGCGAGGAGCCTCTGCCGTTGGATAACTGCTTCGCCTATGAGGCGATCTATCGCAAGACCACGCCTCAGCGCTTTTCCAGTGATACGCAAGTCCGCCTGGACCCGAAGCAATTCAAACATTTCGCCTGGGAGGCCGATCTTCAGGCGAACTATCTGAGGCACTTGAAGAACTTCTGGCGTCTTCACGAGCGGGATTACAACTTGCTGATCAAGGCATCGGTGCTCAGGGCTGCCTTTGTTCAGCATGAAGAAGGTTCGCTGACGCTCAATGACAAGTACATGGTGCTCAGGGCCTTGGGGCTTGAGGTGTCCACCACCTGGGAAACACTGACTTACGAGGCGTTCGAGCAAGCGGCGCTCAATCAGCATGTCGTCAGCATTCGCGAGCTCTTGGTTTATCGCTATACGGCGAGCGACATTATTGTCTTCCAGGATGAACAGTCTGGACGCCTGCTGGTTTACATCCCCGGCAATTCTTCGCCGCTGCATGGTTTTGAGGATATGGCAGCGTTTTGCGACTGGTTCGCCCTGCAATGCAGATTCACTCAGCGCCGCACAGTTCTGGAAGGGCATTTCAAGGCGGAGGATGACCCGGACGGGATATTCTTATCAGGGCTCAAGACCGTACTGTTGGGCCTGGGCGCGTTCCCCGCTTGGCATGTGGGCAATTACTCCCGCTGGAATCCGCACGATGAAATCACCCTCGGCCCCGCTATTCATCCTTGGCCGTTCACACACTTCAAAAACAATCTGAAAAGCCGTCTGCAGTCCGATGCGGCGCGGCTAATTCGAAGCCGTGCCGCTTACAATCAAGGGGGCGCAGGCGAGGTACTGTCCACCGCGTTGACTGTCACCAGTATCGTCGCAATGGCAGTCCCGGCACTTTGGCTGCCCGTGGCAGCGATGTCTGCTGCGCTGATCGGCTTGGGGGCCGATGAGGTCGTCAACGGCACGCTCAAGGATCAGGCGCAAGGCAAGCACCGTATCATCTTCGGCGTTCTCAATGCCGTGCCAGCCACCTTGGGGCTTGCCAAGGCTGCAGGCGCTGCGGCGCGGGTAGGCGATACGGTCGCCCCTGGGGCTGCGGACGAAATAGGGCAAAAGGCAAGTACGCTCAGCCCCCAGGAAACACTGGAAAATGCCGCCACGACTGAACAGCAGGAGCAAGAGATTGCCAGTCAGCGAGAAGAGCGTGCCAATGAGTCGACCGATGAGCGAATGGCCCGTCGCGGGCATGAGGAGATGCAAAGGCAGGCGCGCGCCAAGCTCCATGCTCAAACCTTTGACAGTGTGAAGGCGTTCGGTGTCGAGCCCGACGGCCTTCGTTCGTTGTCACCCGAACTGCGCGATGAACTTGCCAAATTCGAATACAACGCGCCGCTGGGTGATGGCGGCAAATGGGTTGTGGATGATTTCGGTGCGGTCTATCAGGAAACCGACGCAGCTTCCGGCGTCATCACTCGCTACGCCCGGGTGCATGCCAAGGTATACCGAGTCGAGCGTATCGAGCGCGCAGGGCAGTACAGAATCATTTCGCCAAACGAGGCCGATATCCAAGGCCCCTACATCAAACGGTTGAAGGGGTTTTACTCCGATATCGATGTCAAACCTGGCCTGCGCGGTGGCGAGAGTCTTATCGAAGTGACAGCGGAGGCTGAGCCGCTGCCGGAGCGTGTCAAACCGGGCATTGCCCTGGTTCGTGCACATCCTCCCGTACAGATCGAAGTACCCATGGATGGGATTGAAGTGCGCCCGGCTTTCGAAGAGGAACAGCAGATAGACACGTATTACGCCATGAACAGCGCCGAAGGCACGCGTGTCACGTTCGATGCCGATATCGGGGGGTGGAAATCCTATGATGGGAAGGTCCACTGGCTGAACAACAAAGGTGTCTGGAGGCAAGGCAGTGTGAAGTCGTTTCTCGCGGCTCGGGCATCGCTTCGGTTCGGCGTACGTTATGAGGTCTACAGGTTTCCCCGTATTCCGGGCATCTCGCAGGAAGCCCGTGCAATCAACCGAGAGGTTCATCAGATTTGGCTGGGTGAGCAGGGGCCCAGGGTCGAATTGATTGAAACGATGAAGGCGAATATCCGTGCCAATCCCAGCTGGAAGTTCACCCTGCATCTGGATCTCGACAATGCTGCCTTTACCGGTGAAGTGGATCGGTTGAAACAAGCGTTCGCTGAGTTTGCCAACATGGTGGTTTCGCAGCTGAGGGATGAGCCTTTTTTCGCCAGGTTTCTCATCGATGATGAAACAGTGGTGCCTTATCGTTACTTTCGCAGCGGCAAAGGACAGAATCTGGCGGCAGCCTCGGATGTTTTGAGGTATTGCCTGATGCATGAATACGGCGGCATTTATGTGGATTGCGATGACGTCATGGTTGGCTCGTTTGAAGAGGCTGAACTCAATGCGGGCCCGGATGATGTACTGGTGGGCGGAGCGGTCTCTTCACCGAGAATGGGTTTCTATGGCCCAGGCAACAGCCACTTTGCAAGTCACGCCGGTAACCCGGTCCTGAAAGAGATCCAGCAGGTGGTCTATCGTCGTTGGATCAATGAGATCGATGCGTTGCGTGAGCTTGAAAGTTCGCGCGCAGTAGGCGCTGACGGGACCAATCCCTATATGCGCAAGGTCTTTGCAGTCAGTGGCCCTCAGATGTTCCTTGACACGCTCAAGCGCGTGCGTCCGGATTACGCGGACCTGCTTGATGATGTGTTGAAGCCCAAGGCGGGAATGCGTTCTTTGGCGTATCTCGAATTTCGAGATGCTGCCTTTGATTTCTATGCCCCCTTCGGGCGGCGGTTGAAAATCCGGGCTGGAGTGGAGAACTCCTGGAGTGCGACGGCCGGTCAGGCTGGCCATTGATAGCCAGGCGCGCAGAGGATACTGGGCTGTCTGTTCTTCTGCGTGTTCATGCTGTGACAAGGTGATCCAGGCGTCAGCTCAAGACTTCACTTAATCTTTCGCAAATGCAGGTGTATCGTATTCGCCCTTCATTGCCAGCACTGCTGGCAGACTGATTGCGCAGAAACGAGGTACCCGCACCGATGTCCTTTACCCGTCGACAAATGCTCAAGGGCCTGACCGGCCTTGCCGTGGTTGGCCTGGGCGCCGGAGGTGCGGCGCGTTATTGGCTGGGTAAAGTCGAGGACGAGAACGCCGGGCACGATTATGAACTGATCGCTGCCCCGCTGGACGTGGAGCTGGTGCCGGGGTTCAAAACCGAGGCCTGGGCTTTTGGCCCCTCGGCGCCAGGTACTGAACTGCGTGTCCGTCAGGGCACCTGGTTGCGGGTGCGCTTCATCAATCACCTGCCGGTGGAAACAACCATTCATTGGCACGGCATCCGGCTGCCGCTGGAAATGGACGGGGTGCCTTACGTTTCGCAATTGCCAGTCAAGCCGGGCGAGTTCTTCGACTACAAGTTCCGCGTGCCCGATGCCGGCAGCTACTGGTATCACCCCCACGTCAGCAGTTCCGAAGAGCTGGGGCGCGGCCTGGTCGGTCCGCTGATCGTCGAGGAGCGCGAGCCTACCGGTTTCCTGCATGAGCGGACCTTGAGCCTGAAGAACTGGCACGTGGACGAGCAGGGCGCCTGGCTGCCGTTCAGCATCCCGCGCGAAGCCGCGCGCAACGGTACGGCTGGGCGCCTGATCACCATCAACGGCCAGGCGGACGCGGTCACCGAGCTGCCGGCAGGCCAGGTGGTGCGGGTACGTCTGTTGAACCTGGACAACACCTGGACCTACCGCATCAACCTCAAGGGCAACTGCGAGGCGCGGGTGTACGCGCTCGATGGCAATCCCGTCACCCCGCGCGTATTGGAGGAGGACTACTGGCTCGGCCCAGGCATGCGCATCTGCCTGGCGATCCGTATCCCCGAGGCAGGCGAGGAGATTTCTCTGCGTGACGGCTTTGTGCGCCTGGGGACCCTGCGTTCGGTGGCCAGCGACCAAGCGCCGGGGGACTGGCCCAAGGCGCTGCCGGCCAATCCGATCGCCGAGCCGGACCTGGAGAATGCGCAAAAGCTCAACTTCAATTTCGAATGGGCCGGCAAGGTGTCGGTGGATACCGACAACGGCCGCCCACCGAGCCTGTGGCAGATCAACGGTCAGGCGTGGGACATCACCGACAAGACCTGCGCCGATCGCCCGATCGCCACGCTGAAGAAGGGCAAGAGTTACATCTTCGAACTCAAGAACATGACCCAGTACCAGCACCCCATTCATTTGCATGGCATGAGTTTCAAGGTGATTTCGTCCAATCGCCGCAAGATCGTCGAACCTTGGTTCACCGATACCTATTTGCTGGGCAAGAACGAACGCGCCCAGATAGCGCTGGTGGCCGATAACCCAGGCACCTGGATGTTCCATTGCCATGTGATCGACCACATGGAAACCGGCCTGATGGCCGCGATCGCGGTGGTCTGATGCGTCCGCAGATCATCGATCGCAGCCGCGATCAGGAGTTCATGCAACTGGCCCTGGAACTCGCCGCACAGGGGGCGGCCATGGGTGAGGTGCCGGTTGGCGCAGTACTGGTGCAGCATGGCCAGGTCATCGGACAGGGCTTCAACCGTCCTATCACCGACAGCGATCCCAGTGCGCACGCCGAGATGGTGGCTATCCGTGCTGCCGCGAAGGCCGCCAGCAACTACCGATTGCCCGGCAGTACGCTGTACGTGACGCTGGAGCCGTGCAGCATGTGCGCCGGGCTGATCGTGCATTCGCGCATTGCCCGGGTGGTCTATGGCGCGTTGGAACCCAAGGCCGGGATCGTGCAGAGCCAGGGGCAGTTCTTCACCCAGGGCTTTTTGAATCATCGGGTGATGTTCGAGGGAGGGGTATTGGCCGAGGCGTGTGGGCAGATTCTGAGCGATTTCTTCAAGGCACGGCGGGCTAAGGGCTAGCAACGGCTGTACGTTACATCGGTGAGGGCTGTTCGGCCGGCTTGTCCTTGTTGACCCCCGGCACATGCAGGTTGCCTTCGGCCACCTGGCCCTCGAGCTGCGGCTGGGTCACCCAGGTGAGGATGTCGTAGTAACGACGGATGTTGGCCACGAAGTGCACCGGTTCGCCGCCGCGGGCATAGCCGTAGCGGGTCTTGCGGTACCACTGCTTCTGCGACAGGCGCGGCAGCATCTTCTTCACGTCCAGCCACTTGTTCGGGTTCAGGCCTTCTCGCTTGGCCAGCATGCGAGCATCGTCCAAGTGGCCGCTGCCGACGTTGTAGGCGGCGAGGGCAAACCAGGTGCGATCCGGTTCCTTGATGCTCTCGTCGAGCTGGTCCTTGACCACCATGAAGTACTTGGCTCCGCCCTGAATGCTCTGTTTCGGGTCCAGGCGATTGGACACGCCCATGGCCTGGGCGGTGCGTTGGGTCAGCATCATCAGGCCGCGCACGCCAGTCTTGGAGGTGACCTCCGGCTGCCACATCGACTCCTGATAACCGATCGCCGCCAGCAGGCGCCAGTCCACCTGCTCGACCTTGGCGGTGGCGCGAAAATGCTTCTCGTACTTGGGCAGGCGCTGTTGCAGGTGCTGGGCGAACGTGTAGGCGCCGACATAGCCGAGCACGTCGACATGGCCGTAGTAGCGATCTTTCAGGCGCTGAAGGGTGCCGTTCTTCTGCGACTTGTCGAGAAACTCGTTGACCTCGTTGAGCAGGCTGTTGTCTTCACCGGCGGCAACCGCCCAGCGTTGATCGCGGGAATCCCCCAGGTCGAAGGCCACCCGGACGTTGGGGAAGTAGACCTGGTTCATGGCCAGTTCGTTGGAATCCACCAGGGTCAGGTCGATCTGACCTTCATCGACCATGCGCAGGAGGTCAACGACCTCGACCGCGTCGGACTCTTCGTATTCCAGGGCAGGGTTCTGCTTTTTCAGTTCGGCCAGTTGATCGGCGTGGCTGCTGCCCTTGAGCACCATGATCTTCTTGCCGATGAGCCCCTTGACATTGGTGGGGCGTGAGCGGCCATTGCGGTAGATGACCTGTGGGGTCACCTCGAGATAGGGGTGGGAGAATCTTGCCTGGGTCGTGCGTTTTTCGCTGCTGACCAGTCCGGCGGCGGCCAGCACCGGGCCGGAGGGCTTGCCCAGCTGGTCGAACAGATCATCGAGGCTGTCGGCGGTCTCGATTTCGAGCTTCACGCCCAGGTCGTCGGCAAAACGCTTGACCAGTTCGTACTCGAAGCCGGTTTCACCGTTGCGGTCCTGGAAATAGGTGGCGGGGCTGTTACGGGTTATCACGCGCAGCACGCCGTCCTCCTTGACGCGCTCGAGGGTGCTGGGTTTTTCAACACAGGCACCGAGCAGCAGGAAGAGTCCGGTTGCGAAGAGCCATCTGGCGCAGCGCTGGCGCAAAGCAGTGAGGGCGAACATAGGTTGCAGTATACGCAAAGGACCGGTCCCGCCATATCTCGACAATGGTTGGCAGGTCTGCTAGTTGGTTCGAGTGGCAAGCGGCAGGCCGTAAGCCGTAAGCGAAAAGCGGGCAGTGGCAGCCTGCATTTTCTTTGCGTTTGGGGCTTGCAGTTTGAAGCTGCATTTCTGACCCCGAAGTCCGGTTCCGCCGCCCGGCAGCATTGGCTTAGAGCGGGTGCCGAAAGTCTGCGAATTAGGCTAGAATGCACGGCCTCTAAGCACACCCCTTCCTGAGGCTGTCCCGACGATGTTGATCCTGCGCGGCGCTCCTGCCCTTTCTGCCTTCCGCCACGGTAAGTTACTCGAGCAACTGAGCCAGAAAGTCCCCGCTGTTACTGGTTTGTATGCCGAATTCGCCCACTTCGCCGATGTCGATGGCGAGCTGACCGCCGACCAGCAGCAGGTGCTGGGGCGTCTGCTCAAGTACGGTCCGAGCGTTCCGGTCCAGGAGCCGGCCGGTCGCCTGTTCCTGGTGGTCCCGCGCCTGGGCACCATCTCGCCCTGGGCCAGTAAGGCCAGCGATATCGCCCACAACTGCGGCCTGCAGAGCATCCAGCGCCTTGAGCGCGGTATCGCCTACTACGTCGCCGGTGAGCTGTCCGATGCCGACGCCGCACTGATCGCCGCCGAGCTGCACGACCGCATGACCCAGCGTGTGCTGGCCCGCCTGGAAGACGCCGCCGATCTGTTCAGCCACGCCCAGCCCAAGCCGATGACCTCCGTGGATATTCTCGGCGGTGGCCGCGCGGCGCTGGCACAGGCCAACGTCGACCTGGGCCTGGCCCTGGCCGAAGACGAGATCGACTACCTGGTCAATGCCTTCCAGGGCCTCAAGCGCAACCCGAACGACATCGAGCTGATGATGTTCGCCCAGGCCAACTCCGAACACTGCCGCCACAAGATCTTCAACGCCAGTTGGGACATCGACGGCCAGGCTCAGGAAAAGAGCCTGTTCGGCATGATCAAGAATACCTACCAGATGCACAGCGAAGGCGTGCTGTCCGCGTACAAGGACAACGCCTCGGTCATCGTCGGCCACGTGGCGGGCCGCTTCTTCCCGAATCCTGAAACCCGCCAATACGGCGCGGTCCAGGAGCCGGTGCATATCCTGATGAAGGTCGAGACCCACAACCACCCGACCGCCATCGCCCCGTTCTCCGGCGCCTCCACCGGCTCCGGCGGCGAGATCCGCGACGAAGGCGCCACCGGTCGTGGCGCCAAGCCCAAGGCCGGCCTGACCGGCTTCACCGTTTCCAACCTGCGCATCCCTGGCTTCGAACAGCCGTGGGAGCAGGCCTATGGCAAGCCGGGTCGTATCGTCAACGCTCTCGACATCATGGTCGAAGGCCCCCTGGGCGGCGCCGCATTCAACAACGAGTTCGGCCGTCCGGCCCTGACCGGCTACTTCCGTACCTTCGAGCAGGCCATCGACACCCCGCGTGGTGAAGAAGTGCGCGGCTACCACAAGCCGATCATGCTCGCCGGTGGCATGGGCAACATCCGTGAAGACCACGTGCAGAAGGGCGAAATCACTGTCGGCGCCAAGCTGATCGTGCTCGGCGGCCCGGCCATGCTTATTGGCCTGGGTGGCGGCGCGGCTTCGTCGGTTGCCACCGGCGCCAGCTCCGCCGACCTGGACTTCGCCTCGGTACAACGCGAAAACCCGGAAATGGAACGCCGTTGCCAGGAGGTCATCGACCGCTGCTGGCAGCTGGGCGACAAGAACCCGATCGCCTTCATCCATGACGTCGGCGCCGGTGGTATTTCCAACGCCTTCCCTGAACTGGTCAACGACGGTGGTCGCGGTGGCCGTTTCGAACTGCGCAACGTGCCCAACGACGAGCCGGGCATGGCCCCGCACGAGATCTGGAGCAACGAGTCCCAGGAGCGTTACGTGCTGGCGGTCAGCGCCGAGGACTTCGAGCGCTTCAAGGCCATCTGCGAGCGCGAGCGCTGCCCGTTCGCCGTGGTCGGCGAAGCCACCGAGGAGAAACACCTCACCGTCACCGACAGCCATTTCGACAACACCCCGGTGGACATGCCGCTGGACGTGCTGCTGGGCAAGCCGCCGCGCATGCACCGCTCGGTCACCCGTGAAGCCGAGCTTGGCGATGACTTCGACCCGAGCACGCTGGACCTGGATAACGCCGTCGAGCGCGTCCTGCGCCACCCGGCTGTTGCCAGCAAGAGCTTCCTGATCACCATCGGCGACCGCACCATCACCGGCCTGGTCGCCCGCGACCAGATGGTCGGCCCGTGGCAGGTCCCGGTGGCCGACTGCGCCGTCACCGCCGCCAGCTTCGACGTCTACACCGGCGAGGCCATGGCCATGGGCGAGCGCACCCCATTGGCCCTGCTCGACGCCCCGGCCTCCGGCCGCATGGCCATCGGCGAGGTGCTGACCAACCTGGCCGGTGCCCGTATCGAGAAGCTCTCCGACATCAAACTGTCGGCCAACTGGATGTCCGCCGCTGGCCACCCGGGTGAAGACGCCCGCCTGTACGACACCGTCAAGGCCGTCGGCATGGAGCTGTGCCCTGAGCTGGGCCTGACCATTCCGGTCGGCAAGGACTCCATGTCGATGAAGACCAAGTGGAGCGAAGACGGCGTCGAGAAGAGCGTCACCGCACCGATGTCGCTGATCGTCAGCGGCTTCGCACCGGTGGTCGACATCCGTGACACCCTGACCCCGCAACTGCGCATGGACAAGGGCGAGACCGACCTGATCCTGATCGACCTGGGCCGCGGCAAGAACCGCATGGGCGCCTCGATCCTGGCCCAGACCTTCGGCAAGCTCGGTGCCCAGGCGCCGGACGTCGACGACCCTGAGGATCTCAAGGCCTTCTTCGCGGTCGTCCAGGGCCTGAACGCCGACGGCCACCTGCTGGCCTACCACGACCGTTCCGACGGCGGCCTGCTGACCACCGTGCTGGAAATGGCCTTCGCCGGCCACTGCGGTCTGGACCTGCAACTCGATCCGCTGACCGACAGCAAGGGCGACGTACCGGCCATCCTCTTCAACGAAGAGCTGGGCGCGGTCATCCAGGTTCGCCAGGACGCCACCCCGGACGTGCTGGCACAGTTCAGTGCCGCTGGCCTGGGCGACTGCGTCGCGGTGATCGGTAAGCCGGTCAACAACGGCGAAGTGTCCATCAGCCTCAATGGCGAAGTGCTGTTCGACGACCAGCGTCGTCTGCTGCAGCGCCAGTGGGCCGAGACCAGCTACCAGATCCAGCGCCTGCGTGACAACGCTGACTGCGCCGACCAGGAATTCGACGTCCTGCTGGAAGAAGAAAACCCAGGCCTGTCGGTCAAGCTGGGCTTCGACGTCAACGACGACATCGCAGCGCCCTACATCAAGAAGGGTGTGCGCCCGCAAGTGGCCATCCTGCGCGAGCAGGGCGTCAACGGCCAGGTCGAGATGGCTGCCGCCTTCGACCGTGCAGGCTTTGCCGCCATCGATGTGCACATGAGCGACATTCTCGCCGGTCGTGTCGACTTCGCCGAGTTCAAGGGCCTGGTGGCCTGCGGTGGCTTCTCCTACGGTGACGTGCTGGGCGCCGGTGAGGGCTGGGCCAAGTCGGCGTTGTTCAATAGCCGCGCCCGCGAAGCCTTCCAGGCGTTCTTCGAGCGTAACGACAGCTTCGCCCTGGGCGTGTGCAACGGTTGCCAGATGATGTCCAACCTGCACGAACTCATCCCGGGCACCGAGTACTGGCCGCACTTCGTGCGTAACCGCTCGGAGCAGTTCGAGGCGCGTGTGGCGATGGTCGAGGTGCAGAAGTCCAACTCGATCTTCCTGCAGGGCATGGCCGGTTCGCACATGCCGATCGCCATCGCCCACGGTGAAGGCCATGCCGAGTTCGCCAGCGAGCAAGCCCTGCTGGAAGCGGACCTGTCCGGTTGCGTGGCCCTGCGCTTCGTCGACAACCACGGCAAGGTCACCGAGGCCTACCCGGCCAACCCGAACGGCTCGCCGCGTGGTATCACCGGCCTCACCAGCCGCGACGGTCGCGTGACCATCATGATGCCGCACCCCGAGCGTGTGTTCCGTGCCGTGCAGAACTCCTGGCGTCCGGACGAGTGGCAGGAAGACGGCGCCTGGATGCGCATGTTCCGCAATGCGCGCGTCTGGGTGAACTAAGCGTGTACAAGCTCGCCTTCTTCGTGCCGCCGAGCCATGTGGAAGTGGTCAAGGCCGCTGTGTTCGCCGCAGGCGGCGGACGCATCGGCGACTATGACCACTGTGCTTGGCAGACGCAGGGCCTGGGCCAGTTCCGCCCGTTGGACGGCAGCCAGCCGTACCTCGGGCAGACTGGTCAGGTCGAGCAGGTGGAGGAGTGGAAGGTCGAGTTGGTGGTGGCGGATGAGTTGATCGCCCAAGTCGTCGCCGCGCTCAAGGCGAGCCACCCGTACGAGACGCCAGCCTACGAGGTCTGGCGGCTCGCCGAGTTCTGATCCCGTTCGTGTGATCCCAGGGGCCGCTATGCAGCCCATCGCAGCGCGTTCGTTCCACTCCGTGGGAGCTGGCGAAGCTTGCGATGGGACGCGTAGCGGCCCTTTCTACAAGCATCAGCCGATGCCGATCTCTCCTCCATCCTTGCGTTGAATCACCACGGTCGACGACCGAGGCCGCACACGGCTGCCCGTGGGGGTGGCGTCGGTAGCGATGTCGCTGTGCGGCCAGTTGGCCGGATGCTGGATGTTGACGAACAACGTCTTGTTGTCGGGAGTGAAGGTGATGCCAGTCACTTCGCAGCCGTTCGGCCCAACGAAGAAGCGGCGCAAGTCTGCCTGGTTGCGGGCATCGATAGGCACTTGCCTGCCGTTTGCGTCCACCAGATCGGTGGGGATCACCGCGAGCAACTGGTCGTTGGTATAGCGGGTCACGCTCGATTCGCTGTTGTCGGTCTCGAACCACAGCACACCACGGCTATCGAAACTCATCCCATCGGGGCTGGCGAACTGGTTCAGTTCGGTCAGGCCCGAACAATTGATGTCGGCACCGCCGTCGGCATTGGCGCCAAAGACGAAGATGTCCCAGGTGAAGCTGCGCTGATCGTCGTTGTCGTGCCAGCGGATGATGTGGCCGTGGCGGTTCGGGCCGCGTGGGTTGGCCGCATCGACCTTGGCCGGTGTGCGTTCGCTGTTGTTGGTCAGGGTGACGTAGGCGTCACCATTGAGGGGATTGACCGCCGTCCACTCCGGGCGGTCCATGGGCGTTGCCCCCACGGCATCGCCAGCACCCCGGGTATTGAGAATGATCCCCGCCAGGTCGCCGTACATCGCACCCAAGGTGCCACCGCCGGTGGTGGCCGTGCCGGGGGCGAGCAACAGCCAGTGGCCGGTGCCGTCGGCATCGAAGCGCGCCACGTAGAGCTTGCCGTGGTCCAGGTACTTGGCGCCGGTGGCCAGTCTATCGCTCGGGTTGGCGTCGGCAGGGTCCCAGACGGCATCGGAGACGAACTTGTACAGGTATTCATTGTTGGAGTCGTCGCCCATGTACCAGACCAGCGGTTTGCCGGCTACCGCCAGGCCAGGACAGCAGCCCTCATGGCGGAACCGGCCCAGCGCGGTGCGTTTGACGGCGCGCGTGCGGGCGTCGTACGGGTCGATCTCGACGATGTAGCCGTAAGTGCTGGCTTCGTTGCGGTAGTCCTCGGTGGCACTGGCGCCGCGAGGGGTGATATCGAAGCGGGCGAACTCGCCGTTGGCTTCGCTGCGGTCACCTGCGGCGCTCTCCCAGCCGTACTGGCCGCTCGAGGTGGCCACGCCGATGCGCACCTGGTCGGCAGGGCGGGTGCCCTTGTTGACGAAGATGCCGGGCCAGTTTTCCTCGCACGTGAGGTAGGTGCCCCAGGGTGTATAGCCGTTACCGCAGTTGTTGTTGGTGCCACGGCACTGGGTGCCGGCGGGCGAGAACCGGGTCTTGACGTGGTCGCTGCCGCGCAGAGGGCCGGCGATCTCCATCAGCGAGGCGGTGGTGAAACGGCGGTTGAGCGGGTCATTGTCGACCACCTGCCAGCGCCCATTGAGTTTGCGCAGGCGAACCACGCCGGCGCCGTGGGCGTTGATCTCCTTGCGCACTTCTTCGGCCGGGCGCTTGCCATTGGCAGAGGTGGTCGGGCCGTTCGGGTGCAGCGCGGCAGGGTCGATGTATTCGAAGTTGATTGCCAGCAGGCCATCGTCGGAACTGCCACCGATGGGGAAGAAGTGCATGCCGTCGTGGTGCATGCCCATGGCGTTGGCCTGATCTGTGGATGTGTTACTGCCGTCGGCTTTCCAGGGGCTGGCCTTGCCGTTCAACGGTGTGCCCCAGGGCGCCAGGACATAGGCGCTGTAGCCGGCGGCCACTGCGCAGCCATCGGTACGCGAGCCGGGGATCGACTGGAACCCCAGTCTGGGCCTGGGAGTGGCGGGACGGGCCGGAGCCGGCGTGCCTTGGTTGGCGCCACTGCCCAGGCAGCCGGTCAGGCCTGCCCCTGCGATCAGCGCGATGGCCGCCCCCAAGCTGCCGCGCATGACACTGCGCCGGCTCAGGTAGGCATCCATGACACTGGCCATTGGCAGATTGCCGCTGGAGTTGCGATCAAGGTTATCGCCGCTTTCTCGACTCATCAGGGTGTCCTTGCGTTGCTGAGTGGAAGGAAGACCGCGACTTTGAACGCAAAGTATGACGATTTTTTGGCAAAACCATGAAAGGGTCGCCGAAACCCGTTCGTCACGGCCAGGATTGGTTTTCAGGATGTGTGATGGATGGCCTTGCCCTCGAACACGAGCAGGCATGCCTGCTCGTGCCACGGTTGGCCTAGCGACGCTTCTGCTCGATGTGCGAGGTCCATTGCTCAGTGCGGTTGTGTCCGCTGGTGCGCACCAGCCCCAGATCCATCGGGTTGTCGCCCTCGGCCGCGCCCTTGTCCTTCGCCAGCTCGGCGATGGCGGTCCCCAGGTCGACCGGCGAGTTGGACGCGTCGATCGAGACATCCCGGCGGTAGTCGGTGCCCGACAGGGTTTGGCGGGTGACCGAGGCTGCATCCAACTCGACAGGGCCATTTGCCGACAGCAAGCGTGCGCCCACCAGCTTCGCATCGCCACCGACCTTGAGGGCGATGCCGTCGGTGCCCTTGAAGGTGGCCTGATGGGCCACGGTGTCGCGCTGTTGATGGGACAGGTCCAGCTTGAAGGTAGGGGAGAGGCCAGGTTCGGCCTGGCTCAGGGCGGAGCTGGTCTTCTTGCCGACTTTGCTTGCTGCCGGGCCCGCCAGGGCTTTGGCGGCGTTGGTATAGCTCTGCGGGTTCTTCTCTTGGCTCAAGCGTGCGTCTACCCCGACGGTCAGGGTATCGATGCGGTCCTTGCGACTGGCCAGCAACAGGTCGCCGCCGACGGAGCCCTGGATGCGGCCGGCCCCCAGGCTGGTACCTTCGAAGCGTGCATCGCCCTGGGTGTACAGATTGATGTGGTCTGCGCGTAGGGTGTTGGCATTCCAGATCTGGTTGTCGCGTTTATCGAGGTCGAGCTTGATCCGGCCATACAGGCCGCGGCTGTCGAGTTCGCCTCGGCTGAGGGTCAAGCCGGCGCCACCGGTGATGTCCAGGTTACTGCGCTTGTCCTGGTTGCCTGAAGCCTCTAGCAGCAGGCCGCCATTGGGCGTCTGCAGATCGAGCAGCGTGGCCGAGACCTGCAGACCTTGCGCATGCAGGGCGAAATCCTCGCGGGCGCGGCTGCTCATGTGCACTTCTGCGCGAGTGTCGATGCGGGCGTCGACCGCTTGGTTGGCGTCTTCATCCAGTTTTCCATGGGTGAAGTGGCCGCCCAGGGCGCCCCCTTTGCTGTTACCCGTCTTGGCGGCCAGTTCCAGGCCCCCACCGATCTTGCTGCCACTAGCCACTTGGGTATTGCGGGCGGCCTTGACCTGCAGCAGGCCGTCACTGTCCAGGCGGACCTCGCCTGTAGGCGCTTCCCGGCTGCCGATACGGGGGCCTTCGAGCAGCAGGTCGCCGCCGCTTTTGAGGGCGACGTCGCCTTTGGCGTCGATCTGCGTAACCTGGGCGGTGCTCGATTGGCGTTGCTCGCGCTCGCGGTCAAGATAGCCACGCCCCTCAAGGCCGGTACTGCCGGGGCGATTGCCGCCCTTGAGCCAGGCATTGCCGGCGAGCTGGAGCGATTGCTCGGATGTGCTGTCAGTGGCCGCGGCAATGGTCAGGCTGCCGGTGCTCTGCGCGCTGAGGGCGCCGTCGCCTGCATCGATGCGCGTGCCTTCATAAAGGCCCGGGCCTGCGAGCTGGATCTGGATGCCTTGTTGGCCGAACAGCCCGCCAGGGCGTGCGGTGAGCTGGGTTTGCGTTTTATCCACAGAACCTCCCTTGCCTGCACCGCGGCCATTGATGTCCTGCCCGGTGCTGGTGTCCACGCGTAGGTCGCCTCCGGCATCCAGGCGCTGGAGGGTGTCGGACTGGGTATCGCTGGCCGCTTTCAGTTGATGGCGCCCGGCGTCGATCTTCAGCGAGCCGGCAGTGGCTCGCCATTGGGTGCCTTGGTCCTCGATCCGGTCGGCCTTGACCTGGACCGACGCGCCGGTGAATTCGCTGACCTGTGCATAGCCTCGTCGCAGGTTTTCCAGACGCTTGATGTGCTCGACAGTCAAGTCGCCGCCGATGCTGGGCGCGGCCAGGGCATCCTCGACCGAGGCTTGTTGGAAGCGCGCAGCCTCCTCGCCTTGGACCAGGCGTTCGATGGGCCGGGTCAGGTCGCGGTACTCCAGGCTGGCGCCAAGGCCGGCGCGCCAGCCGGTGGCGTCATGCTTGCGCTCGTTGAGGTCATCAACGGCCCGGTTGTCGATCTGCCCTGCGTTCACCTGCAAGGTCCCGCCTGCCTGCACCCGGGCGGCGTCGCTGGCGAGGGTTGCGGTAGAGAGCGTCAGATCGCCCTTGGCCAGCAGTTCGCTACGCACGGCCGTGCTGTCGTTTTCGACAGTGGTGTCCTGGCGATGCTGGCCTGTCGTGGCGCTGCCCAGCCGGTCGATGCCGCCCGAGACTGTGAGGCCTCCTTCGATGCGGGTCTTTTCGGTGGTCGATCGCACGGTATCGTGCGTTGCGCCGAGGGAGATTTTCGGGGCCTGGGCGGTGAGCGTGCCGGCAGTGGCCTGCACCTTGGAGCCATTGACCTGTAGGTGAGTGCCGCTGTCGAGGGTTACCGTTGCCCCTTTGAGTTCGCTGGGTGCCTGCATCGTCTGATCGACCTGCTGTTGGGTGTTGGTTACCTGGTACCCCAGGCTCGCTTCGAACTGGCGCGAGTCCGCCTTACCGTCCTGGGCAGCCTGGGTCTGGCGGGCGCTGACTGTCAGGCCGCGCTGTACTTGCTGGGTTTCGCGGTGGGCCTGGGCTTGAGCGCTGGCGATCAGCAGGTCGCCCTTGGCCTGCACCTGCAGCGTTTTGCCTGCCGTGGCCTTGGCACCGATCAGGCGCATCTCCTCGGCGCTGGCAAGGCGCAGGTCGCTGGTGGCGCTCAGGTCGCTGACGATCACCTGCTCTTGGCGCGTGGTGCGTGTCTGGTCACTGCCGAACAGGCCAAACAGCTTGCTGTCGCGCTCGTGCTCGGTCGTGGTGATGCGGTCGCGATCGGCCTCGATGGCCAGCAGGCCCTTTTCGCTGAACAGGATCGAATCGCCCTGGCTGCTCAGGGTGCTGCCCTTGATCGTGACCTGATCGGCGATGATGTCGAGGTCGCCACCTACCTTGAGGTCGCTGCCGGCCACCGTCTGGCCCTGGCGATCGTTGCCATCGCGTGAGCCGAAGAAGGCGCCGGAGACCAGATCGCCCCGATAGTCGCGTTGTGTGCCTGTGTCCTGCAGGGTGGTCGTGGTCACGCTCACCTGGCGCGCCTTGAACACGGTGTCGCCCTGGCTTTGCAGGCGGCTGCCCTGCACGTTGAGCGTATCGCCGGCCGTCATCACGACGCGCCCGCCTTCCAGGTGGCTGGCGTTGGCGGTTTCCTTGTAGCGGTCGGTATCGCTGTCGCCGCGCCACAGGTGCTTGCGGTGGCGCACCTGTTCTTCGATCCGTTGACTGTCGATGCCGGCTTCGACATCGAGCCTGGCCGCACTGTCGAGCCTGAGCTCGCCTCGGGTTCGAAGATCTGCCGCCACCAGGCGCATGTCATTCCCTGATTGCAGTGCGATCCCCTCGTCGGCTTGCAGCAGTGTCCCTTGCTGCTGACGGTCTGTGGTGGTGCGCTCGCGGTTGTAGGTCTCGGTGGTGACGAAGAGGAACTTGTTGTTCCACTGTTCGTGATCGCGCTGGAGGCTTTCCCGAGTCTTGGCGTCCAGGGTCAGTTTGTTGCCGGCAGTGAATTCGATACGCCCGGCTTTGGCCTCGACGGCGTCGAGCGTCAGGTCGCCAGCGGCGGTCAACGCGAGTTCACCCCGCTCGGTGCGCAGACGTGCACGTTCGTCGGCGGTGCCGCTGACGTTCAGGGTGCCTGCCGAATGGACGCTGATGCCATCGTCCGCACTCAATGAGGAGGGGCCCACGCGTACACCTGCGCCTTCGGCAGTGCTTACCACCCGGATGCGTCCAGCACGCATGGCGCCGAACAGGCTGGCATCGATGCTGGCCGGGGCGCTGGGCAGGTGCTGAATGATTTGCCCGTCCTGGGTATCGATGCGATTTCGCCCGACAGTCAGGTTCAGGCCTGTGCGCGCTTCGAGCGGCCCCTGCTGATCGATGCGCGGGGCGATCAGCTCCAGCGCCGCCTCGCGGTTGGATTGCCCGCCTTCGAGCACCTGCAGGCTACCGCTGGCGTTCAAGGTGTCGAGAAAGCGGATCTGTTGATCCTGGATTTCCGGCGTGCCGACCAGCAGGCCTGCACGCGTGGTGTTGATGAAGCTGCCGCCATTGAGGGTGATGCCATTGGGATTGGCCAGGATGTAGTCGGCGGCACGGCCGAAAATCTCCTGCGGGCCTTCGATCAGCGAGGCGTTGCGGCTGACGACTTCGCTCAGGATGGTCGAAGCGGCCTGGCCCTGGAATTGTGGATTGGCGTTCAGGGCACCGGCCAGCTGTGATTGGCCAGGCTGCAAGGCGTTGTTGAGCACCACGCCGGGCTTGGCGACGTTGTAGTCGAGAAACTGGTTATGGGACAGGCCGTTGGCGTTGGGGGCGACGATGTCGATCACCGGTACGCCGTGGCTGTTGTTGACGACCGGCGTACCGCCGGGCCCGGAGGTCGGTTGCAGGCCGTCTGCGGCCACGGCGCAGGAGCACGTCACCAGGGCGATGAAAATGGCCCAGCGCAAGGCATCCGGGCTTATCGATTGGGGGTGGGTAGAAAGGGTCACTGTTTTTTCTCTTTTGTTGTGTGATCAGAGACTTAGGGTCCACTCCAGGACCCAGAGGCCAGGTTCCAGCGAGCGCCGGTTGCGTTCGCTGGCGTACAGGGCTCGTTGGTAGTCCAGGCGCAGGTGATTGGTGGGAGGCCCTAGCACCACACCCAGGGCGCCACCTGCGATTCGCTGGGAGTGCTGGCGGGGGTGAAGCGTGTCCAGCCCAAGTCCAGGCCCAGGTGTGGGCGTATCTCCAGTGCCCGGGAGAAGGGCAGGGGCTGGCTGAAGGTGTTGCGCCAGACCACGCCGCTGGCACCGGCGACCGTGTCCTGACGCCAGCCGCGAACGGCGGCGTCGTCGCTCAGCAGCAGTTGCTCGATCGCTGGAAGCGGTTGTTCGCTGTACTGCAGGTGCAACTCGCTGTGCCAGCGCCAGGGCCATTGCGCAGGCCCCTGGCGCAAATGCACGACGCTGGCCCGGTACTTGCGCCAATGCGTTTGCGCAGCCCTTTCGGCGGGCAGCAGTGGATGCTCGGCGCCAAACCAGTCCAGGTTCTGGGACACGCCCATGTAGGCGTTCCACAGGCCCCCTTCGAGCCACAGCAGGTTGAGGCCGGCCTCCAAGGTGGTCAGCCTCGGGCTTTGCTGCGCGATCGCGGTGCCTTGAATGCGGTTGACCAGTTGCTTGCGGTCCAGCCGGGCGAGCGCACTCAACATCCCTTGGCTGTTGCGCCAGAGCAGGCGTTCCACGCTCAGGCCCTGGAGATGGCTTTCGCCGGCGCTGACCTGACGCCGTTGCGGCAGGGGAGCGCGATAGCGCATCCAGCTGGCATTCACGGCCAGGCTCCACGGGCCATAGGGCACGCTGTAGTAGAGGTTCACACCTTGGCTTTGGCCAGGTGCGTCGAAGACGGTCGAGGCCAAGCCCAGGCGCAGGTCGTCATTCAAGCCCAGTGGGCTGTCCAGCCCCAGCCCAAGGTTGAGGCGATGACGACCGGTCAGGTCGCTGCCGCGGTTGTCCAGGCGGCTGTCCAGGTGCCAGCGCGAAGCGGTGCGGCGCGGCTGGATGACAACGCGTGTACCATTCTGAATCTCACCCGGTAGCAGCTCGGCGTTCAGGTCATAGGCACGCAGGCGGTTGAGCTGGTCCAGGCCTTGCTCGAGCGCGGGCAGGTACAAGGGGTGGCCGAGCAGGTCAGGAAAGGCGCCTCGCAAGGAAAGCGGCAGGTCGGCGCCGGCCAGTTCGATGGACTCGACGAAGCCTTCGACGATGACGATATCCAGTGGCTCGTCGGCCTGGGGCTGATGCGCCAGGTAAGGGCGGCTGGCCGGATAACCTGCCTGGACGTAGCTGTCGGTGATGCCCCTGAGCAGCCTGTTGACGTCGTCGACGCTCAGGCAAGGGCGCCAGAGGGGCCGCAGGATGGCTTCCAGCTGCTGATTCGATAGCACACGGTTCCCGCTCAGGCGTAGCCCGGGGGTGGGCCAGCAGCGTGAATCTGCGCGAGGGGGGGCAGGATCGTCCCGTGGCGGGCCTGGCTGGCGGCGGCGTTGCCATCGTTCGAGGCGTTGCCGGCGTTCCTGAAGCTGCAGGGTGCGTTGTTGCTCGCGTAGTTGCGAAGTGGCGGGATCGTTGGCCCACGCAGGTGGGTGGACCGTCAAGGCAAGGGCCAGGCTGGCCAGCATCGGCCTGGCGAAGCGACGCAAGGAAGTCGGCATGGAGAAGCCCCGCAATGTCTGCACGTCTGTGCTTTTTTGCGTGGATTCTAAGAATCCGACTTACCGTTTGGATGCGGTCCCGTACCCAACTGGGCGTCAGGTGGGTGTGGGTTTAATGTGTGTAATTTCCTACAAAGCCAATCGAATTGTAGGAATCAGGGACGGATCTCGATCAACGTCCCGTCCTTGACCATGTCCCAGACCTCGCGCATGTCATTGTTGCGCATGGCGATGCAGCCTTCGGTCCAGTCCAGGGTATGGAAGTACCACTCTGGGTAGTCGTCATTGATCGGCGTGCCATGGATCATGATCATGCCGCCTGGGCTGACGCCCTCGCGGCGGGCGCGGTCGGCATCACTGATGTTGGGGTAGGAAATGTGCATGGCCAGGTTGAAGCGGTCGCTGACCTTGCGCCAGTCCAGCCAGTAGAGGCCTTCGGGCGTCTTGCTGTCGCCCTCGCGCTCTTTGGTGCCTTTGGGTTGCTTGCCCAGGGAGATGCGGTAGGTCTTGAGTGGCTCGCCGCGACTGATCAGTTGCAGGCGGCGTTCGGACTTGATCACCAGGACTTTGTCGATCAGCGGTTGGTTGGCGACCGCTGAGGGTTCGACAGGCTTGCGAATGATGGTCTCGGTGAAGGCGGCCTGGGACACCGATGCAACGGAAAGGCAGAAAAGGGCAAGCAACCAACGCATGAAACCGTATCCCTGAGAGCTAAGTGGTGGACGACGTGACGTTCATCGGCGGCAGGTACTCATGGCCTACGGGGTAGTGCTGCCCGACGCGGTCGCGATAATAGCATTCTAGTGTCCGTACGACGGTGCGGAAAGCCAACTCGTTCCAGGGAATTTCATGTTCCTCGAACAAGCGCACCTCCAGGCTCTCCACGCCCACGGCAAAATCCAGATCGGCCAGTTCGGCGCGGAAGAATACATGCACCTGGTCGATGTGGGGCAGGTCGAACAACTGGTACAGGCTCATCTGCCCGACCCGGGCGCAGGCCTCCTCGACGGTTTCACGTCGGGCGGCGGCATCGAGGGTTTCACCGTTCTCCATGAACCCGGCGGGCAGCGTCCAGAACCCCCGGCGCGGCTCGATCGCCCGTCGACAAAGAAGCACTTGGCTGCCCCAGGTGGGAAGCACGCCGGCGACGATGTTGGGGTTCTGGTAATGGATGGTATGGCAATGATCGCAGACATACCGCAGGCGGCTGTCGCCCTCGGGGATCCGCTGAATGACCGCCTGGCCGCACGCGCTGCAGAATTTCATGCTGTTCTTCCCTTTATCTGCAGCTATCTTGGCGTGCCGGACCTGCGCTGCGCAAGCGGCCTGCTGGCGGGGCTTGGGTGCTTCACAGCTTTGGTGCATCATGCAGGGCAGGCCTTGGAATCGAGAGAGTGCAATGCTGGACGAGCTTCTTCGCCGAATGAGCAATCACACCCCCACGTCACTGGAAACCGACCGGCGTTTCCCCGAGGCGGCGGTGCTCTTGCCCATCACGCGTAGCGAAGAGCCCGAGCTGGTGCTGACCCTGCGGGCCAAGGGGCTGTCCACCCACGGAGGCGAGGTTGCCTTCCCCGGTGGTAGACGCGACCCGGAGGATCCGGACCTGGTGTTCACCGCCCTGCGCGAGGCCGAGGAGGAAATCGGTCTGCCGCCTGGGCTGGTGGAAGTCATCGGTCCGCTGAGCCCGGTGATCTCCCTGCATGGCCTTAAAGTGACGCCATTCGTCGGGATTATCCCCGATTACGTCGAGTACCGGGCCAACGACGCGGAGATCGCCGCCGTGTTCACGGTTCCGCTGGCGTTCTTCCGCCAGGACCCGCGCGACCATACCCACCGTATCGACTACCAAGGGCGCAGTTGGTACGTGCCGGCCTACCGCTACGGCGAGTACAAGATCTGGGGGTTGTCGGCGATCATGATCGTCGAACTGGTCAATGTGCTGTTCGACGCTGGCATCAGCCTGCACCAGCCCCCTGAGCGCTATACCCAGATCTGAGCGGGGCCCAACCCGCCATCTGCCTTCAACCGTGAGGAGCAAGACATGAAATACCGCCTGGGCGACCTGCGGGTCGAAACCCATCCCACCAGTTGGGCCGCCCCCAATGCCACCTTGATCGGCAAGGTGCGCCTGCAGGCCGGGGCCAGTGTCTGGTTCGGCGCGGTGCTGCGCGGCGACAACGAGCTGATCGACATCGGTGAAGGCAGCAACGTCCAGGATGGCACGGTGATGCACACCGACATGGGCTCGCCGCTGACCATCGGCAAGGGCGTGACCGTCGGTCATAACGCGATGCTCCACGGCTGCACGGTGGGCGATCACAGCCTGATCGGTATCAATGCGGTGATTCTCAACGGTGCGCGCATCGGCAAGCATTGCATCATCGGCGCCAACGCACTGATTCCGGAGGGCAAGGAAATTCCGGACGGCTCGCTGGTCATGGGTTCGCCAGGCAAGGTGGTGCGCGAGCTGACCGAGGTGCAGAAGCGCATGCTTGAAGCCAGCGCCGCACACTATGTCCACAATGCCGAGCGCTACGCGCGCGAGCTGGCGCCCCAGGATGACTGACATGCAGAACGCCGAACGCCCGGTCGCCTCGCCGTGCGTCAACGTCTGTGCGCTGGACGAGCAGGACATCTGCGTCGGCTGCCAGCGCACGGTGAGCGAGATCACTCGCTGGTCGCGCATGAGCAACGACGAGCGCCGTCAGGTACTGATGCTGTGCCATGAGCGGGCGGTGGCGTCAGGCTTGATCATCGGGTCGGGGCTGTAGTTGACTCCAAAATCAAGTATTCTGTGCCGCTTGCCCAACGTGTGATCCCATGTTCTATCTCATTGCCTATATCAGTAGCGTAGTGCTGATCAACTACGCCTTTTCCAGTGCCCCGCATCTGGATGTGATCTGGTCCGCCTGGGGTGGGCTGGTGTTCATCCTGCGCGACATGGTGCAGACCCGCTATGGTCATGGCGCGTTATTGGCCATGCTGGCGGCGTTGGTGCTGTCCTATGTCACCTCGGAACCTGCCATCGCCCTGGCCAGTGCGACCGCGTTCTTCGTCTCCGAGCTGATCGACTGGCTGGTGTTCAGCATCACCCGTCGGCCGCTACGTGACCGTCTGTGGCTCAGCTCGGCCCTGAGCATTCCGGTGGACACCTTCATCTTCTTCGGCATGATCGGCGCCCTGACCCCGGCAGTGATCGGCACGGCTCTGGCGTCCAAGTTCGCCGGCGTCACTGCCGTGTGGCTGGCCATGGCCTGGCGCGCCCGGCGCGAGGTCGTCGCAGGGTGATGAGATCGGGGTTGCGCAGCGGCCCCGGAACGACTCGCCGGGTGTAGAATATCGGTCCTTTTTCAGCGGGCGGCAGCCAACCCGGCGCGGCCCCGGACGCCTTCGAGGACCTGAAATGACCCGTATCGGAACCCCATTGTCGCCCACCGCGACCCGTGTACTGCTGTGTGGCTGCGGCGAGTTGGGCAAGGAAGTGGTGATCGAGCTGCAGCGCCTGGGTGTCGAAGTCATCGCCGTGGACCGCTACGCCAATGCCCCCGCCATGCAGGTGGCGCACCGCAGCCACGTCATCAACATGCTCGATGGCGTTGCCCTGCGTGCGGTGATCGAAGCTGAAAAGCCGCACTACATCGTCCCAGAGATCGAAGCCATCGCCACCGCGACCCTGGTCGAGCTGGAGAACGAAGGCTTCAATGTCGTCCCCTCCGCCCGTGCCACCCAGCTGACCATGAACCGTGAGGGCATCCGCCGGCTGGCCGCCGAAGAACTGGACCTGCCGACCTCGCCGTACCATTTCGCCGATACCTTCGAAGACTACGCCAAGGCCGTCGCTGACCTGGGCTACCCCTGCGTGGTCAAGCCGGTGATGAGTTCCTCGGGCAAGGGGCAAAGCCTGCTGCGCAGCGACGCCGACCTGCAGAAGGCCTGGGACTATGCCCAGGAAGGCGGCCGCGCCGGCAAAGGCCGGGTGATCATCGAAGGCTTCATCGATTTCGAATACGAAATCACCCTGTTGACCGTGCGTCATGTGGGCGGCACCACCTTCCTCGCGCCGGTCGGTCATCGTCAGGAGAAGGGCGACTATCAGGAATCCTGGCAACCACAGGCCATGAGCCCGAAGGCCTTGGCCGAGTCCCAGCGTGTGGCCCAGGCGGTCACCGACGCCTTGGGCGGTCGTGGTTTGTTCGGCGTGGAGCTGTTCGTCAAGGGCGATCAGGTGTGGTTCAGCGAAGTCTCTCCGCGCCCCCACGATACCGGGCTGGTGACCCTGATTTCCCAGGACCTGTCGCAATTCGCCTTGCATGCTCGTGCGATCCTGGGCCTGCCGATCCCGGTGGTGCGTCAGTTCGGTCCGTCGGCCTCGGCGGTAATCTTGCCTGAAGGCCAGTCACAGCAGACCACCTTCGCCAACCTGGGCGCGGCCCTGAGCGAGCCCGACACCGCCATCCGCCTGTTCGGCAAGCCGGAAATCAACGGCCAGCGTCGCATGGGCGTATGCCTGGCGCGGGACGAGTCGATCGAAGCGGCGCGGGCCAAGGCGACCCGCGCTTCCCAGGCGGTCACGGTCGAATTTTAAGCTCCAAGCTCCAAGCGGCATGAAAAAGCCAAAGCCTGCGCGGATTGCTTTTTCTTGCCGCTTGTAGCTCGCCACTTACAGCTCCGTATTGCGTGTCTCTTTCAGGCACAAGACGGCGATCAGGCTGATCACCGCGGCCACCGACACATAGCCACCCACCCAGCTCAATCCCCCCATGCTCACCAACTGCTGGGCAAAGAACGGTGCCGCTGAGGCGCCGACGATGCCGCCGAGGTTGTAGGCTGCCGAGGCGCCGGTGTAGCGCACGTGGGTCGGGAACAGCTCAGGCAGCAATGCCCCCATCGGTGCGAAGGTCACGCCCATCAGGAACAGCTCGATGGCCAGGAACAGCGCGACACCGGTGGTCGAGCCCGAGGTCAGCAGTGGCTCCATGGTGAATCCCGAAGCTACCGCCATCAGGCCGCCGACGATCAGTACCGGCTTGCGCCCATAGCGATCGCTCAGCCAGGCCGACAGCGGTGTGGCCAGCGCCATGAACAACACGGCAAAGCACAGCATGCCCAGGAAGCTCTCGCGACTGTAGCCCAGGGTCGAGACCCCGTAGCTCAGGGAGAACACCGTGGAGATATAGAACAGCGCGTAGCACACCACCATTGCCGCAGCGCCCAGCAAGGTGGGCAGCCAGTACTTGGCGAACAGGTCGACCACCGGCAGCTTCACCCGCTCGTGGCGTGCCACGGCCTTGGCGAACACCGGGCTCTCCTCAAGCTTCAGGCGCACGTACAGGCCGACGATCACCAGTGCAGCACTGAGCAGGAACGGAATGCGCCAGCCCCAGTCACGGAATTGCTCGTCGCTGAGTACCAGCGCCAGGGTCAGGAACAACCCATTGGCCGCCAGAAAACCGATGGAAGGGCCAAGCTGCGGGAACATGCCGAACCAGGCGCGCTTGCCTTCAGGGGCGTTTTCGGTGGCCAACAGTGCAGCCCCGCCCCATTCGCCGCCCAGGCCCAGGCCCTGGCCAAAGCGCAGCAGGCAAAGGATGATCGGCGCCCAGACGCCGATGCTGTCATAACCCGGAAGGACCCCGATCAGGGTGGTCGACACACCCATCAGCAGCAATGAGGCGACCAAGGTGGATTTGCGGCCGATACGGTCGCCGAAGTGGCCGAACAGTGCCGAACCCAGTGGGCGGGCGAGGAAGGCGATGCCGAAGGTCAGAAACGCCGCGAGCATCTGCGCAGTGCCCGAACCCGACGGGAAGAACACCGGGCCGATCACCAGCGCGGCGGCGGTGGCATAGACGTAGAAGTCGTAGAACTCGATGGCGGTGCCGATGAAGCTGGCGGTTGCCACGCGGGCGGGGGAATTGACGGGGGCTGCCGAGGCGTCGGCGCAGGTACTGCTGATAGTCATCGTGTAGGTCCCTGACAGTCATTGCTCCCTATGGGCGGGCCGCTCCCTGCCAGGCAGGCATGGGCGTGCGGGCGCCGGAGCGTCATAGTGTGAGTCGCTCGACCGACGAGAGCCCAAGGGTAGGGACGGGAGCGGGCTGTTCTGGGTGTCGAAGCAGGACCGCGGGGCGTGTCAGTGGAGCGCACCGGCCGTGTGATGCCGGAAGCGGGTAGCAGGCGGGACGGCAGGGCTGGGTAAGCGTGACCGGAGTATAGCTATCGGGTCACGGTCCACACCAGTACCTTGCTGGCGCAATTGTCCTCTGTTTCGAGGATTTCCAGGCGATAGCGGCCGATCTTCAGGCATACGGCGCTTTCCGGAATGCTTTCCAGCGCCTCGGTGACCAGCCCGTTGAGCGTCTTCGGGCCGCCGTCGCAGGGCAGGTGCCACCCCAGGCTGCGGTTTATTTCGCGCAGCGAGGCGGTGCCTTCGATTACGTAGCGGCCATCGGCCAGGGGGTGGACGTGCGGGTTTTCCAGCGATTGCTCATCCTCGAACTCGCCGACGATCTCCTCGAGGATGTCCTCCAGGGTGACGATGCCCTGGACCTCTCCGTACTCGTCCACCACCACGCCCAGGCGTCTCTGCTGCTTGTGGAAGTTCAGCAGTTGCCGTTGCAGCGGGGTACTCTCGGGGACGAAGTAGGGTTCGTAGCAGGCGGCGCGTAGCGCCTGGAGGGTCAGCTCGCCATGGGGTAGCAGATGGCTGATCAACTTGGTGTTGAGGATGGCTTCGACCTGGTTGATATCGCTGTGGTAGACCGGCAGGCGGGTATGGCGGCTGACGATCAGTTGTTCGGCGATCTGCTCGAGCGAGTCGTCCAGGTTGATGCCGTCCACCTCGTTGCGGGGCACCAGGATGTCGTTGACGGTGATCTTGTCCAACGATTGCAGCCCTTCGAGCAGCCCTTGGCGTGGCGTTTCGTAGGGCTCTGCCTCGTCGAAATCGTCATGTTCCTGTGGATGTAACGCCACAGCGGCGGGTTGCGCGCGCAATGGGTGAAGGATCAGCTTGGCGCAACCGTCGAGCACGCACGCCAAGGGTTGCAGTGCGATCAGGGGCCATCTGAGCAGGGTGCCGAGGTTGAGGAAGGCGTGCGGGTTGCGTCGGGCGGCGCGCCTTGGCAGGTACTCGGCCAAGACCAGCAACGCAATGCCGGCGGCCAGGCCCGCTACCCAGAAGCCGTGTTCGCCGTTGTAGCGTTGGCCGATCAGGCAGGCCAGGCCCAGCACCAGCAACTTGCCCAGGCTGGCGCAGAGCACCACGGCTTGGGCAGGCAGGGCGGGCTCGGCGCTGTCAGTGGGGCGCTGATGGCCGTTCAATTGCTGGCGGGCCGCGTCGACGGCGGTGAACAGCGCCGACCAGAGCAGCGCCAGTGCCAGGGTGCCGAATAGCGGAGCGTACGGCAGGGTGTCCATGGGCGGTCGTCAGATATGCAGGATGAATTCACGTACCAGCTTGCTGCCGAAATAGGCCAGCATCAGCAGGCAGAAACCGGCGAGGGTCCAGCGGATCGCCTTGTGGCCGCGCCAGCCCAGGCGGGTGCGTCCCCACAGCAGAAGGCCGAACACCACCCAGGCCACACAGGATAGCAGCGTCTTGTGCACCAGGTGCTGGGCGAACAGGTTGTCCAGGAACAGCCAGCCGGACACCAGCGACAGCGACAGCAGGCCCCAACCGGCCCAGAGGAAGCCGAACAACAGGCTTTCCATGGTTTGCAGGGGCGGGAAGTTACGGATCAGCCCGGAAGGATGCTTGTGCTTGAGCTGGTGGTCCTGCAACAGCAGGAGCAGGGCCTGGAACACGGCGATGGTGAACAAGCCATAGGCCAGGATCGAGAGCAGGATATGCGCCAGGATCCCAGGCTCCTCGTTGACCAGCGGTACGGTGCCAGGCGGGGCGAACTGGGCCAGCAGGGCGGTCACCGCGCCGAGCGGGAACAGCAGCATCAGCAGGTTTTCGACCGGGATGCGCAGGCAGGCCAGCAAGGTCAGCACGATCACCGCGACGGCGATCAGACTGGCGGCGCTGAAGAAGTCGAGGCTAAGGCCCAGCGGGGTGATCAGCTGGAAGAACAGGGCGCTACCCTGGGCAATGACCGCAAGGGCACCGAGCAGACCGAGCAGCCGTTTGTCGGCGCGGCTGCCCTGGGCCAGGCGACTGCCTTGGTAGAGAGCGGCGGCGATGTAGAACCCGGCGGCGAGCAGGTTGGGGATGAGGCTGGGGGAAGAGAGCATAAGTCCTGGTAGGCAAGCCCTAAAGGGACGGAGTTTGGCATAGATCCCGCCGCTCTAGGAAGACTGCAGAGCAGTGGGTCCTGCCCCGGGGGAGCGGTCGTGTCTTGCCTGCACAGGCCTGTTTGCGGGTCAATCTGTTCTCGCAGGGCTGGCGGTGGTCCTTGTGAGAGCAGGTTCGCCCGCGAAAAAGCCCACTCGCCCCCAGTGGTCAGCACCAAGGTGTGCGCCGCCCTCGCTCTTCGCTATAATCGCCGCCTTGCTGTGCCCAGCGCGTGTGCATATTCACCTGGGCGCCTGAAAAACCTCGGCTTCATTAGGGCCTGAAAGGATCACCATGTTCGAAAACCTGACCGACCGCCTGTCACAGACGCTGCGCCATGTCACCGGCAAGGCCAAGCTGACCGAAGACAACATCAAGGACACGCTGCGCGAAGTGCGCATGGCCCTGCTCGAGGCCGACGTCGCCCTGCCGGTGGTCAAGGATTTCGTCAACAGCGTCAAGGAGCGTGCGGTCGGCACCGAAGTGTCGCGCAGCCTGACCCCGGGCCAGGCGTTCGTGAAGATCGTCCAGGCCGAGCTCGAAGGCCTGATGGGCGCGGCCAACGAAGACCTGGCGCTCAATGCCGCACCACCAGCCGTGGTGCTCATGGCCGGTCTGCAAGGTGCGGGTAAGACCACCACTGCCGGCAAGCTGGCGCGCTTCCTTAAAGAACGCAAGAAAAAGAGCGTGATGGTGGTCTCTGCCGACGTCTATCGTCCGGCAGCGATCAAGCAGCTCGAAACCCTGGCCAATGACATCGGCGTGACCTTCTTCCCGTCGGACATCAGCCAGAAGCCTGTGGCCATCGCCGAGGCGGCGATCCGCGAAGCCAAGCTCAAGTACATCGATGTGGTCATCGTCGACACCGCCGGTCGTCTGCACATCGACGCCGACATGATGGACGAGATCAAGGCACTGCACGCTGCGGTCAAGCCGGTCGAGACGTTGTTCGTGGTCGACGCCATGACCGGCCAGGACGCCGCCAACACCGCCAAGGCTTTCGGCGACGCCTTGCCGCTGACCGGTGTGGTGCTGACCAAGGTCGATGGTGACGCCCGTGGGGGTGCTGCCCTCTCGGTTCGCGCCATCACCGGCAAGCCGATCAAGTTCATCGGTATGGGCGAGAAGACCGAAGCGCTCGAGCCCTTCCATCCTGACCGTATCGCCTCGCGCATCCTGGGCATGGGTGACGTGCTCAGCCTGATCGAACAGGCTGAGCAGAACATCGACAAGGCCAAGGCCGACAAGCTCGCCAAGAAGCTCAAGAAGGGCAAGGGCTTCGACCTCGAAGACTTCCGCGACCAACTGCAGCAGATGAAGAACATGGGCGGCCTGGGCGGCCTGATGGACAAGCTGCCGAGCATCGGTGGGGTCAACCTGTCGCAAATGGGCAATGCCCAGGGTGCGGCTGAGAAGCAGTTCAAGCAGATGGAAGCGATCATCGACTCCATGACCCCTGCCGAGCGTCGCGACCCGGAAATCATCAGCGGTTCGCGCAAGCGCCGCATCGCCCTCGGCTCCGGCACCCAGGTGCAGGACGTTGGTCGGCTGATCAAGCAGCACAAGCAGATGCAGAAGATGATGAAGAAATTTTCCGCCAAGGGCGGCATGGCCAAGATGATGCGTGGCCTTGGTGGGATGCTGCCAGGTGGCGGCATGCCGAAGCTCTAATTCGATTCTGGGAGGTTGCCTTCTATGAGGCAGCGCTCCCGAAATCCCGCTTCGGCGGGAACGATGTCGCGAAATTCGCGGCTTAACCGGCAGATCTGAACGGTGTGGTAGCCCCGCGCCGAAAAAGGCATTTGCAAATGTCCGTGTATTCCCCGAGAATATGCGGCCTTTTGGGCACCCTGTGCCCATTTGGGCATTCAGATTTGCAGCACCGACTATAGGAACGATGTTCACATGGTAACCATCCGTCTTGCCCGTGGCGGCTCCAAGAAGCGCCCTTTCTATCACCTGACCGTGACCAACAGCCGTAACGCCCGTGACGGCCGTTTCGTTGAGCGCGTCGGCTTCTTCAACCCGGTTGCTTCCGGCGCTGAAGTCAAGCTGTCGGTCAATCAGGAACGCGTCAACTACTGGCTGAGCCAGGGCGCACAGCCGTCTGAGCGCGTTGCTCAGCTGCTGAAGGACGCTGCCAAGGCCGCTGCCTGAGCAGTATGAACGCGACGCCAGAAAACGCTGACGCCCTTATTGTCGTCGGCAAGATTTTTTCGGTTCACGGCGTTCGCGGCGAGGTGAAGGTGTATTCCTTTACCGATCCGATTGAAAACCTGTTGGATTATCCGCGCTGGACGCTTCGGCACGAAGGCAAGGTAAAACAGGTCGAGCTGGTCAACGGTCGTGGCTCCCAAAAGGGCCTGGTCGTGAAACTGAAAGGCCTTGATGATCGTGATGAAGCCCGTCTTCTGAGCGGTTATGAAATCTGCATTCCGCGGAGCCTTTTGCCCAACCTGGCCGCTGACGAGTACTACTGGTACCAGTTGGTAGGTCTGAAGGTCATCAATCAGGACGAACAACTGTTCGGCAAGATCGATCACCTGTTGGAGACCGGTGCGAACGATGTAATGGTGGTCAAGCCTTGCGCAGGCAGCCTGGATGATCGCGAGCGACTGTTGCCCTATACGGAGCAATGCGTGCTGGCAGTCGACCTGGAAGCAGGTGTGATGCGGGTCGAGTGGGACGCGGATTTCTAAGCGATGGGTAACCTTCGAGTAGACGTCGTCACGTTGTTCCCCGAGATGTTCTCGGCCATCACGGAGTACGGCATTACCAGCCGCGCGGTGAAACAGGGGTTGCTGCAAGTGACCTGCTGGAACCCGCGGGACTACACCACTGATCGTCACCACACGGTGGATGATCGACCGTTTGGCGGTGGTCCGGGCATGGTGATGAAGATCAAGCCTCTGGAAGACGCCCTGGCCAGCGCCAGGCAAGCGACCGGAGCATCGGCGAAGGTGATCTACCTCTCGCCACAAGGCCGCAAGCTGACTCAGCAGGCGGTCAAAGACTTGGCGCAACAGGAATCGTTGATCCTGATCGCCGGTCGTTACGAAGGCATTGACGAGCGTTTTATCGAGGCTCATGTCGATGAAGAGTGGTCGATTGGTGACTATGTGCTTTCCGGTGGCGAGCTGCCGGCCATGGTACTGATCGATGCGGTTACGCGACTGCTGCCCGGAGCTTTAGGGCATGTGGACTCGGCGGAGGAAGATTCCTTCACCGACGGTCTGCTCGACTGCCCGCACTACACCCGACCGGAGGTGTATGCGGATCAGCGCGTTCCCGACGTGTTGCTTAGTGGCAACCATGCACACATCCGGCGTTGGCGATTGAAGCAGTCCCTTGGTAGGACCTTCGAACGACGCGCCGATCTTCTGGAAAGTCGCTCGCTTTCTGGAGAAGAGAAGAAGCTGCTCGAGGAATATCTCCGCGAGCGGGACGATAGTTAACGTATCGATGGTGGATCGAGTTATCCGCCTTAGGAGCACAGCATGACCAACAAGATCATCCAGCAGCTCGAAGCCGAGCAGATGAACAAGGAAATCCCAGCCTTCGCACCGGGCGACACCATTGTCGTCCAGGTTAAAGTGAAGGAAGGTGACCGTTCCCGTCTGCAGGCGTTCGAAGGTGTCGTTATCGCCAAGCGCAATCGCGGTCTGAACAGCGCCTTCACCGTGCGCAAGATCTCCAGCGGCGTTGGCGTAGAGCGTACCTTCCAGACCTACAGCCCGCAGATCGACAGCCTGTCCGTGAAACGTCGTGGTGACGTGCGTAAGGCCAAGCTGTACTACCTGCGCGACCTGTCCGGCAAAGCCGCTCGCATCAAGGAAAAACTGGCCTGAGTGCCGTTTGACCGGTGGCCCCAGCGGCCACCTTGCGAGAAAAAAAGCAGCCTTCGGGCTGCTTTTTTGCTTTTTGAATTTCTGTATTGGCGGTGTGCGCGTCTTCGCGGGTAAATCCGCTCCCACCACGATTGCGCCAACCCTGTGGAAGCGGGGTTCCCCGCGAATCAGGCGACATCGCTTTCAAGCCCTTGCGACAAGAGCCCTTCATGACCACCCCTCGAGACCAGGAAATCCAGCGCCGCACCGAACTGTCGGTGACCCGCGTGACCAAGGCTGTCTTCCCCAGCACCACCAACCACCACAACACCCTGTTCGGCGGCACTGCTTTGGCCTGGATGGACGAAGTGTCGTTCATCGCCGCCACGCGATTCTGTCGTTTGCCGCTGGTGACCGTGTCGACCGACCGCATCGACTTCAAGCACCCGATTCCCGCGGGCTCGATCGTCGAGCTGGTGGGGACGGTGATCAAGGTCGGCAATACCAGCCTGCAGGTACAGGTGGATGTCTTTGTCGAGAACATGTACCTGGATGGCCGCGAACGGGCCATCCATGGTGTGTTCAGTTTCGTCGCCATCGACGAGGACAAGCGGCCGGTGCCTGTGCTCCCCGCTCACTGATTCACGGTCTGCGCCTCGACCTTGGTAGCCGCCTCCAGGTCTGCCTCCACCAGTGCCACCAGGGTCCAGCCAGGCTGGGGCTTGAGGGGCGAGTCCGGGCTGGCGACATGGACCCAGCCATTGCCGTCACGGGCGAAAAGCAACGTTGCGCGCTCGCCATGCAGCGCTTGGTAGTCCTGCCAGTTGAAACTGTCGGTCAGATGGGTGCTGTACAACTCGGCGCCTTGATGCAGGCGATTGGCCAGTTGCCCATAGGTCATCATGCTCGAACCGAGCAGTTGGCCGCGGTGCTCCTCGCTGGCACGGTGCTTGTCGCTGCGCTGCTTTTCCAGGCCACTGGCCAATACGAACAATCGATTGTGGCCAAAGTCGTGGCGAAAGCGTGCGCAGGCCAGGGCGTTGAGTTCACCGGCAGGCGAAAGGCCCAGTAGATGGCCCAGGCCAACCAGGTCCAGGTGGGCGTCGGCGTGCTGAGACGCAGGGTTGCCGAAGTAGGTCGGCAGCCCATCCATGCGCGCGGCGCGGATGTTCTCCCAGCTCGAATCGGTCAGCAACACCCGGCTGCCCAATTGCTGCAAGGCCTTTGCAATGGTGCGGGCTGGCGGGTTGGCGCCGACGATGAGAAAGCCGCTGGGGGCAGGCTCGGCCACCTTGAGCAGGCGCGCCAGCGGCCTTGCGGTAGCGCTTTGCAATACCACAGTGCCGATGATGACCGCGAAGGTCAAAGGGACCAGCAACAGTGCCCCCTCGTGGCCGGCTTCATCCAGGCGAATGGCGAAGATCGCCGAAACGGCCGCGGCGACAATGCCCCGTGGCGCGATCCAGGCCAGCAGCAGGCGCTCGCGCCAGTTCAGGTTCGAGCCCCAGGTAGACAACAAGACATTGAGTGGCCGGGCCAGCAACTGGATGACCAGCAGCAGTGCCAGTACCGCCGGGCCCAGTGCCAGCAGCGCATGCAGGTCGAGGCGGGCGGCCAGCAGAATGAATAGCCCGGAGATCAACAGCACGCTGAGGTTTTCCTTGAAGTGCAGGATCTGCCGTACATCCACGCCGGGCATGTTGGCCAGCCACATGCCCATGACTGTCACAGCCAGCAGTCCCGACTCATGGACGATCTGGTTGGCCGCGATGAAGATGCCCAGCACCGCCGCCAGCGACGCCAGGTTGTGCAGGTACTCTGGCAGCCATTGCGCTCGCATGATCTGGCCCAGCAACCAGCCACCCGCGGCGCCCAGGGCACTGCCGCAGAAGATCACGCCAGCAAAGGTCACCAGGCTCTGACTCAGCCCGTCGCCGTCGGTTCGGGCGATGATGAAGCTGTAGACCACCACTGCCAGCAGGGCGCCGATCGGATCGATGACGATCCCTTCCCAGCGCAGGATGTTGGCGATTGCAGCCTTGGGTCGCACCACTCGCAGCATTGGCACGATCACGGTCGGGCCTGTGACCAAGGTAAGGGTGCCGAAGAGGATTGCCAGGGGCCACTCGAAGCCCAGCAACCAGTGGGTGGCGAGGGCGATCACCAGCCAGGTGCTCAAGGCGCCCACCGTCACCAGTCGATGCACCACGCTGCCGATCTCGCGCCATTGGGACAAATGCAGGGTCAGGCTGCCCTCGAACAGGATCAGGGCTACGGCCAGGGACACCAGTGGCATCAGCAGCGGGCCGAACAATTGCTGCGGCGATAGCCAGCCCAGCACGGGGCCGGCCAGAATTCCACATAGCAGCAGAAAGAGTATCGCTGGCAGTTTCAGGCGCCAGGCCAGCCATTGGCAGGCAAGGGCGGCCGCGCCGATGCCACCGAAACTCAGGAGAATCTGCTGTTCGCTCATATGGGCTCCCTATGCCATCGTTGTTATGAAAGACTAAGCGCCATTGCACCGTTTGCCACCGAGTTTTCATGCCCGCTCTCGACCATCCCCTGATCGACCAGTTTCTTGATGCCCTCTGGTTGGAAAAAGGCCTGTCCGACAATACCCGCGTCTCCTATCGCAGCGACTTGGCGCTGTTCAACGGCTGGCTGCAGGAGCGCGGCGTGGCTTTGCCTGACGCTGGCCGTGACCTGATTCTGGACCATCTGGCCTGGCGCCTGGAGGAAGGCTACAAGCCGCGCTCCACGGCGCGCTTTCTCTCTGGTCTGCGTGGTTTCTTTCGTTATCTGCTGCGAGAAAAGCTGGTAGGCGTCGACCCGACCCTGCAAGTGGAAATGCCGCTATTGGGGCGACCATTGCCCAAATCCCTGTCGGAGGACGATGTCGAGGCCCTGTTGCAGGCGCCGGACCTGGCCGAAGCCATCGGCCAGCGCGACCGGGCTATGCTTGAAGTGCTCTATGCCTGTGGTTTGCGGGTGACCGAACTGGTCAGTTTGACCCTCGATCAGGTCAACCTGCGCCAGGGGGTTCTGCGGGTGATGGGCAAGGGCAGCAAGGAACGCCTGGTGCCGATGGGCGAAGAGGCGGTGATCTGGCTCGAACGCTACCTGCGCGACGGCCGCAACGACCTGTTGAACGGGCGCCCGAGTGATGTGCTGTTCCCCAGCCAGCGCGGGGAGCAGATGACCCGCCAGACCTTCTGGCACCGCATCAAGCACCAGGCGCGGGTTGCCGGCATCGACAAACCGCTGTCGCCGCATACCTTGCGCCACGCCTTCGCCACGCATCTGCTCAATCATGGGGCCGACCTGCGTGTGGTGCAGATGTTGCTGGGCCACAGTGACCTGTCCACCACCCAGATCTACACCCATGTCGCTAAGGCACGGTTGCAGCAGCTGCATGCCCAGCACCATCCTCGTGGATGAATGATTTTCATGTTCCGACCTATGGAGGTTGAGGGGGCATTTAGCATCAGCCTGTTGTGGTAGGCTTGGACGGTTTGCATCAAGGGCCGTCCACTCGCCGCGTTTTTGCCGCGGATCGACATCCTCCGGCCCCGTCCGCCTTCAGGAGTACCCCATGCGCGTGACCCAGATTTTCGCCGCCGCCGCCTTGGCGTTGGCCAGCACTTTTGCCGTCGCCGCGGCCACCGATGCCAGCGCCGGTGCCGAGCAGGCCATTCGTAATACCCTCAAGACCCTTGCGCTGGAAGTGCCGGTCGAAAGCGTCGCCAGCAGCCCGGTCAACGGCCTGTATGAAGTCAAGCTGCAAGGTGGTCGTGTCCTGTATGCCAGTGGCGATGGCCAGTTCGTGATGCAGGGGTACCTGTACCAGATCCAGGATGGCAAGCCAGTCAACCTCACCGAGAAGACCGAGCGCCAGGGCATCGCCAAGCTCATCAACGGCATTCCAGCTGCCGAAATGGTGGTTTATCCTGCCAAGGGCGAGACCAAGTCGCATATCACCGTGTTCACCGACACCACCTGCCCGTATTGCCACAAACTGCATGCTGAAGTGCCGGAGCTCAATCGCCGCGGTATCGAGGTGCGCTATGTCGCCTTCCCGCGCCAGGGCCTCGGCTCGCCGGGTGACGAGCAGTTGCAGGCAGTCTGGTGCTCCAGTGACCGTCGCGCGGCGCTGGACAAGATGATCGATGGCAAGGAAATCAAGGCCGCCAAGTGCGCCAACCCGGTCAGCAAGCAGTTCGAGCTGGGGCAGTCGATCGGTGTCAATGGCACGCCGGCGATCGTCCTGCAGAGCGGTCAGGTGATTCCGGGCTATCAGCCGGCACCGCAGGTCGCCAAGCTGGCCCTGGCCAGCGACGGCAAGGCTGCCAAGTAATTCAATCAGTGCGCCGTCACCCTGGGGAGGCGGCATGTTTCACGGTCGGCGCAGGTGCCGGCCGTTCAATGGGGAGTTCACAGTGAAACCGGTCAAAGTAGGCATCTGTGGGTTGGGGACCGTCGGTGGCGGAACCTTCAATGTACTTCAGCGCAACGCCGAGGAGATTGCCCGCCGTGCCGGGCGCGGTATTGAAGTGGCACAGATCGCCATGCGCTCGCAGAACCCGAACTGCCAGATTACCGGTACCCCCATTACCGCTGATGTGTTCGAAGTCGCGAGCAACCCCGAGATCGATATCGTCATCGAGCTGATCGGTGGCTACACCATCGCCCGCGACCTGGTCCTTAAGGCCATCGAGAACGGCAAGCACGTGGTCACCGCCAACAAGGCGCTGATTGCCGTGCATGGCAATGAGATCTTTGCCAAGGCCCGCGAGAAGGGCGTCATTGTCGCCTTCGAAGCAGCCGTGGCTGGCGGCATTCCGGTGATCAAGGCGATCCGCGAAGGGCTGTCTGCCAACCGCATCAACTGGCTGGCGGGCATCATCAACGGCACCGGCAACTTCATCCTCACCGAGATGCGTGACAAGGGCCGTGCCTTCCCCGACGTACTGGCCGAAGCCCAGGCCCTGGGCTACGCCGAAGCCGACCCGACCTTCGATGTCGAAGGTATCGATGCTGCCCACAAGCTGACCATCCTGGCCTCCATTGCCTTCGGCATTCCGCTGCAGTTCGACAAGGCCTACACCGAAGGCATCACCCAGCTGACCACCGCCGATGTCAATTACGCCGAGGCGCTGGGTTACCGCATCAAGCACCTGGGCGTGGCCCGCAGCACTGACGCTGGCATCGAGCTGCGCGTCCATCCGACCCTGATTCCCAATGATCGTCTGATCGCCAACGTCAACGGTGTGATGAACGCTGTCATGGTCAATGGTGATGCTGCCGGCTCCACCCTGTACTACGGCGCCGGCGCCGGCATGGAGCCGACCGCCTCTTCGGTGGTCGCCGACCTGGTCGATGTGGTCCGTGCCATGACCTCCGACCCCGAGAACCGCGTGCCACATCTGGCCTTCCAGCCCGATTCGCTGTCGGCTCACCCGATCCTGCCGATCGAAGCCTGTGAAAGCGCCTACTACCTGCGTATCCAGGCCAAGGACCACCCGGGCGTACTGGCCCAGGTGGCGAGCATCCTCTCCGAGCGTGGTATCAACATCGAGTCGATCATGCAGAAGGAAGCCGAGGAGCAGGACGGCCTGGTGCCGATGATCCTTCTGACCCACCGCGTGGTGGAAAAGCGTATCAACGACGCCATCGTGGCCCTGGAAGCTCTGCAGGACGTGGTCGGCAAGGTCGTGCGTATCCGCGTCGAACAGCTCAATTAAGCGGCAAGCTTCAAGCTGCAAGCTGCAAGTGAAGGCAGTGCGGTGTTGAGGCTTCGAACAGAGTAAATTCGCGGCAAGGGTGAGACGCAAAGCACGAGAGCAGCGCCAGTCGGCTTCTTCTCGTAGCTTGCAACTCAAATCTTGCCGCTTAAACCAAAGGTTTGCACCCATGCGCTATATCAGTACCCGCGGCCAGGCACCGGCCCTGAATTTCGAAGACGTCCTGCTGGCGGGCCTCGCCAGCGATGGCGGTCTGTACGTGCCGGAGAACCTGCCACGCTTCACTCAGGAAGAGATCGCTTCCTGGGCTGGCCTGCCGTACCACGAGCTGGCTTTCCGGGTGATGCGCCCGTTCGTCGACGGCAGCATCGCTGACGCCGACTTCAAGAAGATCCTCGAAGAAACCTACGGTGAGTTCGCCCATGCCGCCGTGGCGCCGCTGCGCCAACTGGCTGGCAACGAGTGGGTGATGGAGCTGTTCCACGGCCCGACCCTGGCGTTCAAGGACTTCGCCCTGCAACTGCTCGGCCGCCTGCTCGACCACGTCCTGGCCAAGCGCGGCGAGCGCGTGGTGATCATCGGGGCCACCAGCGGTGACACCGGTTCCGCTGCCATCGAAGGTTGCCGCCGCTGCGACAACGTCGACATTTTCATCCTGCACCCGCACCAGCGTGTCTCGGAAGTGCAGCGCCGCCAGATGACGACCATCTTCGGCGAAAACATCCACAACATCGCCATCGAAGGCAACTTCGACGACTGCCAGGAGATGGTCAAGGCCAGCTTCGCCGACCAGTCGTTCCTCAAGGGCACCCGTCTGGTGGCGGTGAACTCGATCAACTGGGCGCGGATCATGGCCCAGATCGTCTACTACTTCCATGCAGCGCTGCAGTTGGGCGGTCCGGCCCGCTCGGTGGCCTTCTCGGTACCGACCGGTAACTTCGGCGATATCTTCGCTGGCTATCTGGCACGCAACATGGGCCTGCCAATCAGCCAGCTGATCGTGGCGACCAACCGCAACGACATCCTGCACCGCTTCATGAGCGGCAACCAGTACGTCAAGGACACCCTGCACCCGACGCTGTCGCCGTCGATGGACATCATGGTCTCCTCCAACTTCGAACGCCTGCTGTTCGATCTGCACGGTCGCAGCGGCGCTGCCATCGCCGAGCTGATGGAGCGCTTCAAGCAAGGCGGCGGCTTCAGTGTCGAACAGGACCGCTGGACCGAAGCGCGCAAGTTGTTCGATTCGCTGGCCGTGACCGACGAGCAAACCTGCGAGACCATCGCCGAGGTATTCGCCACCACCGGTGAAGTGCTCGACCCGCACACCGCGATCGGCGTCAAGGCCGCCCGTGAGTGCCGTCGTAGTCTGGATACGCCGATGGTCGTCCTGGGCACCGCGCATCCGGTCAAGTTCCCGGAAGCGGTGGAAAAGGCAGGCGTCGGCAAGGCCCTGGAACTGCCAGCGCACCTGAGCGACCTGTTCAGCCGTGATGAGCGTTGCACGGTCCTGGCCAACGATCTGAAGGCTGTCCAAGCTTTCGTCGCCCAGCACGGCAACCGTGGTAAACCGCTCTAAGGTTCAAGCCGTTCGGGGGCGCGCAGCGGCCCCGGACGGTTTCCTACTCATCTCCAAACGATGAGTCAGATCTTTCTTCAGAAGCTTAAGTAATTTCCTATTCCAGCCGCTGTATGGGGCTTTTAGAGTGGCTCGCCCGTCCACATGGGCGTAGTGCCACTCCAGGAGCGGTTCATGCATTGGCTCAACGTACTGATTCACGCACGACCTTCCCACGATATCTCGCTGCATCAGGCCTGCAATGCCCAAGGCGTCTTCAATGTGCGCGTGGCCCAGGACCTGGCCGAGGCAAAAGATTGCCTGGCTCAGCGGGGCATCATCGACCTGTTGATCCTCGATCACGGCTTGCCGATACATTGCGGGCGAACCCTGCTCCGGCAGGTGGCGCAGGCGCAGCAACCGTGTGCGTTATTGTTCGTCGGACAACCGATCGACCATGACGAAGGTCTGGCCCGGGAGGCTCGGCGCCAGGGTGTTCGAATTGTCGGTGAACTGTCCTGGCCGTTGGTGATGCCGAGGTTGCAGCGGGCGTTGGAGCGTATCCACCATGGGGGCGAGGGGCATATTCAAACGGTCATGTACCCCGCGCATGCTCACTGATACCGGCGCGGCATAAACGAACTTTGCAGGGCGTCTGGTAGTCAGTTCCGATAGGTTCCACGAACAGCGAGTACGCCGGATGGAAAGAATCTGCAAACTGCTCAATGACGCCTTGACCCCTTACCAGGCCCTGCTCGGCGAAACCGACGCCAGCGGCAACCGTCAACTGATCTTGATCGATCAGCAGGGTGACGTGACGCTCAGGCGTTCGGTCAGCCTGCGTCAGCTACAGGACCAGCGCCTGCTGGTTGACTTGGTCGACGGCCTGCACCGAGACCTGCAAATCGCCGAAGGGCGTTTGCAACCCTGTGTAATCGCTGCCATGCAGCATCAGCGCGCATTTTCCGGAACCTTTGCCTGAGGGTTTCATCAGAATCCTCAAGAGCAGTTCGACAGCGCTTGGCTCCGGTGCTGAAGACTGTTCCGGAAAGTCCCCTGACTTTCGTTCGACCCCGGGTGCTCCTTCCTGCGCCCGGGGTTTCTTTTTTTAAACTCAAGTCGAGGCAGTCTCAGTGCTCCTCGGCGCTGTCTGCCTGGATGTCGAAAAAGTGCTGGCTGTCGATCAGGTACTGTTCGTGCTCTGCAGGGGCCAGCCAGCGGGCATAGAATGCTGGCAGTGTCTCGCGACGCAGGGTAATCAGCAGTTGGTCGATATGACGGACGGCTTCTCGTCCCAAAGGCGTATCGGAGCAGCCCACATGCAGAAACTGATAGCGGTTCACGCCCTGGATCGGGTGGAAGGCGTATTCGTTCGGGTTGTTGCCCTGAGCCTGGATCAAATAGCGGATTTCCGGCCAGTAGCCCAATACCAGTTGCAGACGGCCCAAGCGCTGCATCTGTAGCAAATTGGCGGTAGCGTCGTTGCCGTAATGGCGACTCAAGGCTGTGTCGGGTAGCTGTCGGAGGATTTCGTCGATTTGAACGCTGTAGCTGCGTTCAGCCACGATGCCAAGCTTGAGTCGAGTCTGGCTCAGCAGGCGTTCGAGGTCGACCTGTTGGTTGTCGAGAAATGGGGCCAGGGCCGCCTGGTCTTGCTTGCGTATCACCAATCCGCTGCTCAGTACCCCCAGCGAAGGGATGGAAAAGCGCACGAACTTGGCGCGCTCAGGCGTCCATAGCAGCGTCGGGTCGCAAGTAAAGCTGGGCTCCTGAAGCATCTGCAGGCCCCGTGCACGGTTCACCCTGACGATACTGTGATCGTACTCAGGCATCTGCGCGATCAGTCGCGGCAGCAGGTTGTCAACGACACCCTGGCCTTTGGCCGTGCCTTCGAAGATGGTGAAAGGCGGCAGATCGCGCACTAGCCAGATCAGGCGCTCCTTGGACTGCCCCATGGCCGGCAGCATCGCGCACAGGATAATCAGCAGCCCAAGCAGGTGCCTGGCGATTCCGCGCATCGGTCGGCGATCAGACCGCACCGGTTTCGCGCAGTCGACCGATGGCTGCAGCGTCGTAGCCCAGGCGCGTCAATACTGACTCGGTGTGTTCGCCCAGGGTTGGACCGACCCACTCGCTGGAACCTGGCGTGTCCGAAAGCTTGGGAACGATGCCAGGCATCTTGAACGGCTTGCCATCGGGCAATTTGGCCTGGAGGAACATTTCGCGAGCCAGGTACTGCGGGTCGCTGAACATGTCCTCGGCCGAATAGATGCGGCTGGCTGGTACCTCGGCCTGGGTGAGGACCCGCATGACCTCTTCCAGCGGCAGGTTGTTGACCCAGCGGTCGATCACGCCGTAAAGCTCGTCGCGACGCAGGTCACGCCCGTCGTTGGTGGCCAGGCTTGGGTCATTGCCCAGATCGTCGCGGCCAATGGCCTGCATGAAACGCTTGAAGATGGCATCGCCATTGGCGCCGATCTGCACATGCTTGCCGTCGGCGCTGGTGTGGATGGAGGAGGGCGTGATCCCGGGCATGATGTTGCCGGTGCGCTCGCGGATGAAGCCGAACACATCGAACTCCGGCACCATGCTTTCCATCATCGCGAAGATGGCCTCGTACAGCGCGACGTCCACCACTTGCCCCTGACCCCCGTTGACCTCGCGGTGGCGCAGGGCCATCAACGCACCGATCACGCCCCACAGGGCGGCGATCGAATCGCCGATGGAGATGCCCGTGCGTACCGGTGGTCTGTCCTCGAAGCCTGTGATGTAACGCAGGCCGCCCATGGACTCGCCTACCGCGCCGAAGCCGGGTTGGTCCTTCATCGGCCCAGTCTGGCCGAAGCCAGACAGACGCACCATGACCAGGCGTGGGTTGAGTGCGTGCAACACGTCCCAGCCCAGCCCCAGTTTTTCCAGCACGCCGGGGCGGAAGTTCTCGATCAGGATGTCCGCCTCGGCCAGCAGGCGCTTGAGCACTTCACGGCCTTCGGGGTGCTTGAGGTTGAGCGTCAGCGATTGCTTGTTGCGCGCCTGGACGAACCACCACAGCGAAGTGCCCTCGTACAGCTTGCGCCACTTGCGCAGCGGGTCGCCGCCGTCGGGCGACTCGACCTTGATCACCTCGGCACCGAACTCGGCGCAGATACGCGAGGCGAAGGGGCCGGCGATCAGGGTGCCGAGCTCGATCACTTTCAGGCCGGCGAGGGGTTTGCTTGGCGTGGGCATGGGGCATCCGTGGCAGCTGGGCTTAGCCCGTGGTTTTATCATAGGTCGTCGACCTCAGGTACTGCCGCGGCACAACGAAGAGTGGGATCGGTTAGACTGTGTGACTTTTATTTCGCAAGAAGCCCCCGCTCATGGCCCAGCCGTCCACCACTTATAAGTTCGAACTGAATCTGACCGACCTCGACCGCGGTGTGTACGAGAACGTCCGTCAGACCATCGCCCGTCACCCGTCGGAAACCGAGGAACGCATGGCTGTACGCCTGTTGGCCTACGCGCTCTGGTACAACGAGAACCTGTCGTTTGGCCGTGGTCTGTCCGACGTGGATGAAGCAGCTCTGTGGGAAAAGAGCCTGGACGACCGTGTCCTGCACTGGATTGAAGTCGGCCAACCGGACGCCGAGCGCCTGACCTGGTGCTCGCGTCGCACCGAGCGTACCAGCCTGCTGGCCTACGGCAGCTTGCGGGTATGGCAGAACAAAGTGGTTGATGCGGTCAAGGGCCTGAAGAACCTCAGCATCGCCGCGGTTCCCCAGGACGTGTTGGAGATTCTGGCCACCGACATGCCCCGCTCGATCAAGTGGGACGTCATGATCAGTGAAGGCACCGTGTTCGTGACCGACGACCGTGGCCAGCACGAAGTGCAGCTGGAATGGCTGCTCGGTGAGCGTGGCTGACCTGTCCTCAACCTGACTGCCGAAGACCTCATGCGTATCGAACCCCGTCCCCTGCCACCGAGCCTGCCGTTCCTCGGTAACCTGCCCCCCTTGCTGACCCGCCTGTACGCCGCCCGTGGCGTGCAGTCCGAGGCCGAACTGGACAAGAGCCTGGCGCGCCTGCTGCCGTATCAACAGCTCAAGGGCATCGACGCGGCGGTGGACCTGTTGCTGGAGGCGCTGGATCAGCGCCAGCGTATTGTCATTGTCGGCGACTTCGATGCCGACGGGGCCACGGCCAGTACAGTCGGTGTGTTGGGGCTTCGCCTGCTGGGCGCGGCCCATGTCGATTACCTGGTGCCCAACCGTTTCAAGTACGGCTATGGCCTGACGCCTGAGATCGTCGAAGTGGCTTTGCAGGGAGAGCCACAGCTGCTGATCACGGTGGACAACGGTATCTCCAGTGTGGAGGGCGTGGCGGCAGCCAAGGCTGCCGGGCTCAAGGTATTGGTGACCGACCATCACCTGCCGGGTGCGCAATTGCCCGATGCCGATGCCATCGTCAACCCGAACCAGCCTGGGTGCGACTTCCCCAGCAAGGCGCTGGCCGGTGTGGGGGTGATCTTCTACGTGCTCATGGCGCTGCGTGCTCGCCTTCGCGCCCTGGGGCGCTACGATCATCAGCCGCAACCGAACATCGGTGAACTGCTTGATCTGGTGGCGCTGGGCAGTGTCGCTGACGTTGTCCCGCTGGACGCCAACAACCGCATCCTGGTGCACCAGGGCCTGGAGCGCATCCGTGCCGGCCGCGCCCGCCCTGGCCTGAAGGCCATCCTCGAAGTCGCTCGGCGCGATCATCGGCGCATCACCTCCACCGATCTGGGCTTCATCCTGGGCCCACGCCTGAACGCTGCTGGCCGCCTGGACGATATGAGCCTGGGGATCGAATGCCTGCTCTGCGACGATCCGGCCGCGGCGCTGGAGATGGCCCAAGCGCTGGATGGCCTGAACCAGGACCGCAAGTCCATCGAGCAAGGCATGCAGCGTGAAGCGCTGGCCCAGCTCAAGGACCTGCCGGTCGAATCCATGCCTTATGGCCTGTGCCTGTTCGAGGCCGACTGGCACCAGGGTGTGATCGGCATCCTCGCCTCGCGCATGAAAGAGCGCTATCACCGCCCGACCATCGCCTTCGCCGATGTCGGCGAGGGCATGCTCAAAGGCTCTGCACGGTCGGTACCGGGGTTTCATATCCGCGATGCGCTGGACGCAGTGGCGGCGCGTCAGCCGCACTTGATCAGCAAGTTCGGCGGGCATGCCATGGCGGCTGGCCTGTCATTGCCGGTGGAAAACTTCCAGGCGTTTGCCACGGCCTTCGATGAGGAGGTTCGTCGGCATCTGGTGGAGGAGGACCTGACCGGGCGATTGCTGTCTGACGGTACCCTTGCGGTCGAGGAGTTCCACCTGGACCTGGCGCGCGCTCTACGTCATGCGGGGCCTTGGGGGCAGCACTTTCCCGAGCCGCTGTTCCATGGTGTGTTCCAACTGGTCGAACAACGGGTGGTGGGCGAGCGGCATCTGAAGGTGGTGCTCAAGAGCGAGTGCGGCTCGGTCAAGCTCGATGGCATCGCCTTTGGCATCGATCGGGATGTCTGGCCGAATCCGACGGTGCGGTGGGTGGAGTTGGCGTACAAGTTGGATGTGAATGAGTTTCGGGGGAATGAGAGTGTGCAGTTGATGATTGCGCACATGGAGCCGCGGTGAGCTGGTTGGTTGTTGGTTTTGAGGTTTGTGGGCTTATCCGTTTGATTTGTCGACGCTGATTCACCTTTCCACCCTTACGGCGGGTCACTTTGGTCTTGGCCAAAGTAACCAAAGCCGCTGCGCCCCCGCATACGGCCCCTGCGCTGTGGTGTCTTACGGGGCTTCGCGGCCTCCGGCTGGCTGCGCCAGCCTCCATCTCGCGTCTTCGGCTACCGCCGAAGGGCGCTACGCGCCAGCCCCTCCAGACACCTCCGCTCGGCCTGCTGATGGGGCGCAAGTTACGGGCGGCGTCTGGGCTGGCGTTGTTTCATTCGGTGGTTTTTGTGGTGAGCTTTTGGGCCTATTGAGGGTAAATCGGAGCGCCGAATAGGCCGGCACAAACAACAAATGAATTAGCTTATTTGCCGTTGCCGTTGCCGTTGCCGTTGCCGTTGCCGTTGCCTTTGATGCGTGATGGTTCAGACACCACCCATCGCGACCTCAGAAGGCCGAGTGGAGGTGTCTGGAGGGGCAGGCGCGCAGCGCCCTTCGGCGGTAGCCGAAG
>NZ_JBEGDO010000018.1:0-103675 GCF_051913525.1 Pseudomonas sp. PKS
GACTGAAAAGCAAAGCGGGGAGGCCTGACGGCCTCCCCGCTTCTATAGAGCTTCTATATGACTTACAGGCTTGGGAACGCGAACTGCGAAGCCTCATGGCTGGCACGCTGCGGCCAACGCTGGGTGATGGCCTTGCGACGGGTGTAGAAGCGCACACCATCCGGGCCATAAGCATGCAGATCGCCGAACAGCGAACGCTTCCAGCCACCGAAGCTGTGGTAGGCAACCGGTACCGGCAGCGGCACGTTCACGCCCACCATGCCGACTTCGATCTCGTCGCAGAACAGGCGCGCCGCTTCACCGTCACGGGTAAAGATGCAGGTGCCGTTGCCATATTCATGCTCGTTGATCAGCTGCATGGCTTCTTCGAGGCTCTTGACGCGAACCACGCACAGCACTGGGCCGAAGATCTCTTCTTTATAGATACGCATTTCCGGCGTGACGTGGTCGAACAGGGTGCCGCCAACGAAGTAGCCATCCTCATGTCCGGTCACGCGCAGACCACGCCCATCGACGACCAGCTTGGCACCAGCCGCCACACCATCATCGATATAGCCAACCACTTTGTCACGGGCAGCCGCGGTCACCAGCGGGCCCATGTCCAGACCGCAGGACGTACCGGCACCGATCTTCAGCGCCTTGATCTGCGGCTCCAGCTTGGCGATCAGCGCATCGGCGACCTGGTCGCCCACGCACACGGCCACCGAGATGGCCATGCAGCGCTCGCCGCAAGAACCGTAAGCCGCCCCCATCAGCGCGCTGACGGCGTTGTCCAAGTCGGCATCGGGCATCAGTACCGCGTGGTTCTTGGCGCCGCCCAGGGCCTGGACGCGCTTGCCGCGCTTGGTGCCTTCGGCATAGATGTATTCGGCGATCGGCGTCGAACCGACGAAGCTCAAGGCCTTGACCTCTGGCGCTTCAATCAATGCGTCGACCGCTTCCTTGTCGCCATGGACCACATTCAGGATGCCTTTGGGCAGGCCGGCCTCATGCAGCAATTGGGCGATGAACAGGGTCGAGCTAGGGTCACGCTCGGACGGCTTGAGGATGAAAGCGTTGCCACAGACGATGGCCAGCGGGTACATCCACAGCGGCACCATGGCCGGGAAGTTGAACGGGGTGATACCGGCAACGATGCCCAGCGGCTGGAAGTCGGACCATGCGTCGATGTTCGGACCTACGTTGCGGCTGTACTCACCCTTGAGTAGCTCGGGGGCGGCGCAGGCGAACTCGACGTTCTCGATACCACGCTTGAGCTCACCCGCAGCGTCTTCCAGGGTCTTGCCGTGCTCTTCGCTGATCAGTTGCGAGATGCGTGCTTCGTTCTGCTCCAGCAGTTGCTTGAAGCGGAACATCACCTGGGCACGCTTGGCCGGCGGCATATTACGCCAGGCCGGGAAGGCTGCCTTGGCCGCGTCGATGGCTTCTTGAATAGTTGCGCGGCTGGCCAGTTCGACCTTGCGGGAACTCTCGCCGGTGGACGGGTTGAAGACATCGGCGGTGCGCTCACCCTTGGAAACCAGCTCGCCGTTGATCAGGTGCTGAACGATGCTCATGCAAAACTCCAGATAAAGAAGGTTGATGCAGGCGCATGAACATGCGCCTGCCGTCAGAGTCGGAAGAAATCAGTCGATCTGGTTCAGGGCTTCGCCCACCGCGTCGAACAGGCGATCCAGTTCCTGCGGCTGGGTATTGAAGGTTGGGCCGAACTGCAAGGTGTCGCCGCCGAAGCGGACATAGAAACCTGCTTTCCACAGCTTCATCGCAGCCTCGTAAGGACGCACGATGGCATCGCCGTCACGGGCGGCGATCTGGATGGCGCCGGCCAGACCATAGTTGCGGATGTCGACGACGTTCTTGGTGCCCTTGATACCGTGCAGCACTTTCTCGAAATGCGGCGCCAGTTCGGCAGCGGACTGCACCAGGTTTTCCTTCTGCAGCAGATCCAGCGCGGCGATACCGGCAGCGCAGGCCACAGGGTGGGCCGAGTAGGTGTAGCCGTGAGGGAATTCCACGGCGTATTCCGGCGTCGGCTGGTTCATGAAGGTCTGGTAGATCTCGCTGCTGGCGATCACCGCGCCCATCGGGATGGCGCCGTTGGTAACCTGCTTGGCGATGCACATCAGGTCCGGAGTCACGCCGAACGCTTCGGAGCCGGTCATGGCGCCCATGCGACCGAAGCCGGTGATCACCTCATCGAAAATCAAGAGAATGTTGTGCTGGGTGCAAATCTCGCGCAGACGCTTGAGATAGCCCTTCGGTGGCGGCAGAACGCCAGCCGAGCCAGCCAACGGTTCGACGATCACGGCGGCGATGTTCGAGGCATCATGCAGCTCGATCAGCTTGAGCATCTCGTCTGCCAGGGCGATACCGCCCTCTTCCGGCATGCCTTTGGTGAAGGCGTTGCCCGGCAGCACGGTATGAGGCAGGTGGTCGACATCCAGCAATTGGCCGAACAGCTTGCGGTTGCCGTTGACGCCACCGAGGCTGGTACCGGCAATGTTAACGCCGTGGTAGCCACGGGCACGGCCGATGATCTTGGTCTTGGTCGCCTGGCCTTTCAGGCGCCAGTACGCACGCACCATCTTCAGCGCGGTGTCGCAGCACTCGGAGCCGGAGTTGGTGAAGAAGACGTGGTTCAGGTCGCCCGGGGTCAGCTCGGTGATCTTTTCAGCCAGCTGGAACGCCAGCGGGTGGCCGAACTGGAAGGCCGGCGAATAGTCCAGCACGCCCATCTGGCGGGAAACGGCCTCGGTGATTTCCTTGCGGGTGTGCCCAGCGCCACAGGTCCACAGGCCAGACAGTGCATCGAACACCTTGCGGCCCTTGTCATCGACCAAGTGGTTGCCTTCGGCCGCCACGATCAGGCGCGGGTCGCGCTGGAAGTTGCGGTTGGCAGTGTAGGGCATCCAGTGGGCGTCCAGCTTGAGCTGGCTGGCGATACCGGTGGTGGCGGTTTCGGGCATGTTCATCGGCGGTTCCTCGGAAGACGATTAGGCAACGATGGATGTTGTTGCAGCTAAGTTGTCACGGGATTAACGTAAGAAAAATGCCGCTTTTCTAATCTTTAGATTTATGCAGGCTAAACTTAATCTCGACAGGATCAGCTACCCAGCCTTAACCCTTTACTGATCAATCACCTGATCGATACGCCGGTATCTGTATCCGTCCGTCAGGAGGCTGAACAGGCAGACATGCAATGAACAGTTGCAGCTCGCCGACTGATTTATGCACAGGGTTTGGTTAAGGTTGGCCCCTGACTCACTCGATTGAAGGCTCCCCGTGAAACGCCCACAGCCCCTTGCCCAAGTCAGCGACTTCGATATCCGCCTGCTGAAGATCTACCGCAGCGTCGTGGAATGCGGAGGTTTCTCCGCCGCCGAGAACGTCCTTGGCATTGGCCGCTCGGCGATCAGCCAGCAGATGAACGACCTGGAGCAGCGCCTGGGCCTGCGTCTGTGCCAACGGGGCCGCGCCGGTTTCTCACTGACCGAGGAAGGCCGGGAGGTCTATCACTCGGCCCTGCAACTGCTCAGCGCCCTGGAAACCTTTCGCACCGAGGTCAATGGCCTGCACCAGCACCTGCGCGGAGAACTGAACATCGGCCTGACCGACAACCTTGTGACCCTGCCGCACATGCGCATCACCCATGCCCTGGCCGAACTCAAGGATCGGGGCCCCGATGTGCGCATCCAGATCCGCATGATCGCCCCCAGCCAGGTCGAGCAAGGCGTATTGGACGGCAGCCTGCATGTTGGCGTGGTGCCACAGACCAGCCCGCTTTCGGGTCTGGAGTACCAACCTTTGTATAGCGAACGCTCGCTGCTCTACTGTGCCGTCGGGCACCCGCTGTTCTACGCAGATGATCAGCAGATCGACGACGAACGCCTCAACAGCCAGGATGCCATCGCGCCAACCTTTCGCCTGCCCGCCGATATCCAGGCGCATTACCAGGCGCTGCACTGCACGGCGAGTGCATCGGACCGCGAAGGCATGGCGTTTCTTATCCTCACCGGGCGCTACATCGGCTACCTGCCTGACCACTACGCGACGTTCTGGGTCCAGCAGGGACGCCTGCGTGCGCTCAAGCCCCTTGAGCGCTTCTATGACCTGAGCCTGAGCTGGGTGACGCGCAAGGGTCGGCGTCCGAACCTGGTGCTCGAAAGCTTCCTGGAGAGCCTGGCTGCGACACGTTGATGCCTGACTCTGACGCTAATGCTTGTCAGGTGCTCAGAGGAAGGTAATCTGTCCGGCAGCCGTTGCCACAGACTCGTACGGAATCCTCCATGACCCTTGAAGTTCCCGCGCATCGTCCCCCCCTCTCGGGCAAACCCGCAGGCCGCATTCGCCAGAAGAACGAGCAGGCCATCATCCAGGCCGCCGAAGACGAGTTCGCCCGCCATGGTTTCAAGGGCACCAGCATGAACACCATCGCCCTGAAGGCCGGCCTGCCCAAGGCGAACCTGCATTACTACTTCACCAACAAGCTTGGCCTGTACATCGCCGTGCTCAGCAATATCATCGAGCTGTGGGACAGCACCTTCAACGCCTTGAGCGTCGAGGACGACCCTGCCCAAGCCCTGAGCCACTACATCCGCACGAAGATGGAGTTTTCCCGGCGCAACCCGCAGGCCTCGCGGATCTTCGCCATGGAAGTCATCAGCGGCGGAAACTGCCTGAGCGAGTATTTCAGCGCCGACTACCGCGAATGGTTCCGCGGCCGTGCAGCGGTGTTCCAGGCCTGGATGGATGCTGGCAAGATGGACCGCGTCGACCCGGTCCACCTGATCTTCCTGCTCTGGGGCAGCACCCAGCACTACGCCGACTTCGCGACCCAGATCTGCCAGGTCACCGGGCGCAGTCGCCTGACCAAGCAAGACATGGAAGACGCCAGCAACAACCTTATCCACATCATTCTCAAAGGCTGCGGCATCACCCCGACAGCCTGACCCGGACTTATGCCTTCTACCCTGCTTGACCTCTGCGAGTTCCGCGAGGAAATCCGCAAGAGCCGCTTCATCACCCTTGCCGGCCCGATCACCAGTGCCGCCGAGGCGATGAGCTTCATCGAACGCCACAGCGACCTGGCAGCGACCCATAACTGCTGGGCCTGGAAGCTTGGTGCCCAGTACCGCAGCAGTGACGACGGTGAACCCGGTGGCACTGCAGGCCGGCCGATCCTGGCCGCCATCGAGGCGCAGGACTGCGACCAGGTCGTGGTACTGGTGATCCGCTGGTACGGCGGCATCCAACTGGGCACCGGCGGCTTGGCCAGGGCCTACGGGGGTGGGGCCAACAAATGCCTGCAACAGGCGCCCAAGCGGTTGCTGGTCCAGCGCAGCGAGTATCACTGCAGTTGTACCTTCAGTGAACTGGCGCTGCTCAAGTTGCGCCTGGCGGAAGTCGACGGCCTGGTGCTGGACGAACAGTTCACTGCCAACGGCGTGGACCTGCAGGTTGCGGTTGGCGAGGTACATCTGCAGACACTGCAACAACAGTTGGCGGATCTGAGCCGAGGACGCATTCGCTTGGAGGCCTGTGAATAACCCTCGCAGTGCGGTTGCTCACAACTACTGTGGGTCCACCTGTGGATAAGCTTGGGGCATTTCAGTACAGCCCTTTCACCACAAGGCCTCCAGGCCACTGATCATATTTTGATCACATTTTCATGACAGCCTCGCAAGCACCTGAATAACAGCAGGTTATCCCCAAACCGTCGATCCCGTTCCCTGCCGGGGAGGCCCGCAATCATGCGCTACCTTGCTCACAGATAATGTGGAGGGGATTGTGGATAACCCGTGCATCCCTGGAGCAAATGCCCGGATTCACAGGCCTTGGATCGAATGGTCATTTTTTGTTCAAGTCACGACCGGGCAGCATTCGGTCCACTGAATTATCCTCAATACCCCGACTTTCAAAGATCAAGGAGCCCCTCATGTCCACTACCAGAACCGCCCTGATCATCGGCGCCTCCCGCGGGCTGGGCCTGGGCCTGGTGCAACGTCTGCACGAGGACGGCTGGAACATCATCGCCACCGTACGCGACCCGCAAAAGGCCGATGCCCTGCGCGCCGTGCCCGGTGTGCGCATCGAGACCCTGGAAATGAACGACACTGCCCAGCTCGATGCCCTGCGTCAACGCCTGCAGGGCGAAGTACTGGACCTGCTGTTCATCAACGCCGGAGTCATGGGACCACTGCCGCAAGACCTGGAAACAGTAGGCCCCAATGCGCTGGGTGAGCTGTTCATGACCAATGCCGTGGCACCGATTCGCGTCGCCCGTCGCCTGGCCGGCCAGATACGGGAGGGCACTGGCGTGCTGGCCTTCATGAGCTCGATCCTGGGCAGCGTGACCATCCCCGACGGCGGCGAGATCTGCCTGTACAAAGCCAGTAAGGCAGCCCTCAATTCAATGATCAACAGCTTCGTGGTCGAGCTGCAGCGTCCGGACCTCTGCGTCCTGGCCATGCACCCGGGCTGGGTGAAGACCGAAATGGGTGGCGAAAATGCCGAAATCGATGTACTCACCAGCACCCGCGGCATGCTCGAGCAGATCAAGGCGCAAAGCGGCAACGCCGGTCTTCGCTTTATCAACTACAAAGGCGAAGCGCTCATCTGGTGAACTGAACGCCAGTTGACCCCACGTAGGGAGGCAGCACGCAGCCCCTCCCGACACCAGGCCGCCCCACAGGTCCCGCAGAGGATCTAGGGCGGCCTTGTGGCATCTGCGGGCTGCGCAGCCGCTGCCCTTGCCCTGTAGAATGGCGCAAACCGTACCTGATCGAGACTACACCTATGTATGACTGGCTCAACGCCTTGCCCAAGGCCGAACTGCACATGCACCTGGAGGGCTCGCTGGAGCCGGAACTGCTGTTCGCCCTGGCCGAACGCAACAAGATCGCCCTGCCTTGGGCCGATGTGGAAACCCTGCGCAGCGCCTATGCCTTCAACAACCTGCAGGAGTTTCTCGACCTTTATTACCAGGGCGCCGATGTACTGCGGACCGAGCAGGACTTCTACGACCTGACCTGGGCCTACCTGCAGCGTTGCAAAGCCCAGAACGTGGTGCATACCGAACCCTTTTTCGACCCACAGACCCACACCGATCGGGGCATCCCCTTCGAAGTGGTGCTCAATGGCATCAGCCAGGCGCTCAAGGATGGCCGCGAACAACTGGGCATCGGCAGCGGCCTGATCCTGAGCTTCCTGCGCCATCTCAGCGAAGAGCAGGCACAACAGACCCTCGACCAGGCACTGCCCTGGCGTGATGCGTTCATCGCCGTGGGCCTGGACAGTTCGGAAAAAGGCCATCCGCCAAGCAAGTTCCGGCGCGTCTTCGACCGCGCCCGCAGCGAAGGCTTCCTGACCGTTGCCCACGCCGGGGAGGAAGGCCCACCCGAGTACATCTGGGAGGCCCTCGACCTGCTGAAGGTCCAACGTATCGATCATGGTGTACGCGCCATCGAGGACGAACGGCTGATGCAGCGCATCATCGACGAGCAGATCCCGCTGACGGTGTGCCCGCTGTCGAACACCAAGTTGTGTGTGTTCGAACACATGGGTCAGCACAACATTCTCGACATGCTCGAGCGTGGCGTGAAGGTGACGGTGAACTCCGATGACCCGGCCTACTTTGGCGGCTACATCACCGAGAACTTCCATGCCTTGCACACCCACCTGGGCATGACCCAGGACCAAGCCCGACGCCTGGCGCAGAACAGCCTGGACGCCCGCTTGGTTCGATAACATGCCTCTCTGGCGGGCTCGCCCGGACTAGACGCTGTACGAAAAGCCTTGATACTCGGTGATACTGCGTTGAAAACAGCCTCGGAATGCTCATTTACAACCCGTAAAGTCGAGCGCGCCTCCGACCGTTCCTCGGCTGTTTTCGCCTTGCCTGACCTTCGTCTCAGACCTTTCTACAGCCCCTAGCCGACCTGCAGGGCGGGCATGCGGGCGATACGGTTGATCTGCTGGACGCCCAGTGGTGAGATCTGCAACGCCCGTGAGCCCTCCTGTTCGCACAGCCAACCCGATTGCAGGAACAACCTGAACAAGGCGTGACCCAGGCTGCCCCCCAGGTGTGGGCCCTGATCGCTCCATTCACTGCAGTGGCAGATGATGCAGCCGTTCTTCTGGCCGGATGCCAACGCCTCGGTGTAGACCCCGATAGCGGCCAATTGAGCCCGGCCTTCAAGACTGACCCTCGGCTGCTGCTGGGTACCTTCCAGCCACCCGGCTACGATCAGCCGATGCAGCAGATCGGCCGCCAGTTCGCCCCCGAGATGGTCGCCACAGCAGCGCGCCCGACGCATGGACATGGGTACCTGCAAGGGTGTCGCTTGCGTGTTTCTTTGCCCGCGGGTTTCGAGGTGCACACTGGCCAGGGCTTCCACTGCTGCCCCCACCTGTGGCGTGGCCAGGCGAAAATAGCGCTTGCGGCCGCGTGACTCCAACCTGAGCAGGCCCGCCGACGACAGCAGCGACAGGTGCGCACAGGCGGACGACGACGTCAGACCGGTCATCAGGGCCAATTCATCGGCAGGGCGAGGGACCCCGTCGATCAATGCCCATAACATGGCGCTGCGCTTGGGGTCGGCCATCAGGCCGGCGATCTGGGCGATACTGCTGACTGCTTTCATTTCCAACTCCCTGCATGATCACGTCGGTTCCTATCGGCCAACCCTCAGCGCGGCACCTCTGCCGGACGCGGCAAGAACGGATACGCTGGAGCCGGAGCCCGCAAACGACACGAGTTACTCCGGCCGTGCTCGAATCGACGCTCTCTCTTGCCGTTCCCTGGCAGGGAAATCTCTCTCGCTGGTACTGGCCGGGCTAGCCAGTATAAGTCGCTACAGGCCTTGCGCCTGTGCCGGGAGCCGGCGTCCACGAAGCAGAACAGCATTGGGGGGTATCACCCTCGGCCAGGCGCGCGGCGGTGCCTCAGGGCTCGGCCAGAGCGCCATGTAACCGGTGGGCCCATGACGGCGAGCATGCGCCCCCATAGAGACCGACAGTCACAGTTCAGGGCAGGAAACAATACCGACGCAAGTCTTCCTCATGTACGGCAGGCCAAAGCGAAGCTTCCACATGCTACTGAACATTGCCCGAACCAACCGGGCGCCCCCACCGACCAAAGGCACGACCGTCAGTCCGAAGGACTGCGACAAGCCATGGCACCTACAAGTGGCAGCGCTAAACTCCATCGGCTCCCGCCCCTTGGAGGTATGCCGCGATGAAGATTGTCGTCAGTGCTTCGAACCGCAACCCCAACTGCCCGTGGCAGGTCCGGCTCGACCAGCATGTGGTGAGTTTTCGCAGCGAAGCCGAAGCTCGCGCGTTCGTTGCCACGCTGGAAAGTCGCCTGCAGGCACCTCACCCACTCATGCGGGACGCCTGGCCTGCAAGCGCCGAGTCAACATCGCGACACTGACGACCAGCACGCCACACAAGCTGATCACCAAGGCCATGGGCACCGCACTGCCATCGTGCAGCACGCCCACCAGCGCTGCGGCGCCGGCGGCGACGCTGAACTGCGCGCAGCCCATCAAGGCCGAGGCACTCCCCGCCCTGGCACCTTGACCGCTCATGGCGCACGCCGAGGCGTTGGGGATGATGCAGCCCAGGCTTGCGATACACAGGAACAACGGCACCAGCAGAGGCCACAACGACTCCGGCCGCAACGCCGCGACGCACAGCAGCGCCAAGCCCGCCAGCAGGTACAACCACACCGCCCGCGCCAACAGGAAGGCCGGGCCGCGCTTGGCCAGCAGACGCGCGTTGACCTGGGCCATGAGGATGAAGCCTGCGGCGTTGGTACCGAACAACCAGCCATAGTGCTCGGCGGGGACGCCATACAGCTTGATGAACACGAAGGGGGAGCCGGCGATATAGGCAAACATGCCGGCAATGGCGACCCCACCGGTCAGCGCGTGCCCCAGGAACACCCGGTCACCCAACAAGCGCAGGTACTGGCGCAAGGCACCGGACAGCGGTTGGCGAGGCACATCCGGCGGCAGGCTTTCCGGCAGCCCCAGGCTCACCGCGAGCAGACAGGCCGCACTGAACAGGCTCAAAGCCAGGAAGATCGACTGCCAGCCCGACACATTGACCAGCACCCCGCCGAGCATCGGTGCCAGGATCGGCGCCAACCCCATCACCAGCATCAACTGCGAGAACACCTTGGCCGAGGCCACCGGGTCGCACTTGTCGCTGACAATGGCCCGCGACAGCACCATCCCCGCGCAACCGCCCAGGGCCTGGACGAAACGCGCCAGGACCAGCGTCTCGAGGTTCGGCGCATAGGCACAAGCCAGGGAGGCCAGGGTGAACAGGGTGATGCCGAACAGCAGCGGCGCACGTCGGCCGAAGCGGTCGGCCACCGGGCCATAGGCCAACTGGCCCAGGGACAGGCCAAGGAAGTAGGCCGCCAGTGTGGTCTGGACGTGCTTTTCGTCGGTGCCGAAGGCTTGCGCCATGGCGGGGAAGGCGGGCAGGTAGAAGTCGATCGCCAAGGGCCCGAACGCACTCAGGGCGCCCAGGATCAACACTATTCGCAGGTTCATCGGGAATCCATAGCTGGCTAAGCAAGTGCGTCAGTCTACCTGCACTGGGCCCGATCAGCTTGAAAACCTTTGTAATAAATGGGGGCGCTATGCGCCCCCGGACGATCAGGCTTGCTCAGCCTGGTAACCTTCCTCACGAATCGCCGCCAGGATCTGCTCGGCAGCCAACTGACTCTGTACGCGCACCTGCTGGCTCGGCAGATCGACCTGCACCTGGGCGGCCGCATCCTGCGCCTGCACCGCTCGGGTTACCGCCTTCACGCAATGGCCGCAGGTCATGCCTTGAACATTGAACACTTGCATCGGGTGTCTCCTTCAGGGGTTTTTCGCAGTCTCGTCCTTGCCATAATGGCAAGGTCAAGTATTGCGTTGACCGGCCGGGCTGGAAATCCGCGCGCGGCTCGGCCAAGCTGCGCCTTTGACGATTTGGCAAGCAGGAGATTCTTCATGTTCAGGGCAGCATTGGGCCTGGTTGGACTGCTGGGCGCACTGGCCGCGGTGCCGCCAGCCAGCGCCGAAGGCAACTCGGACTACAGCGTGCTGATCATTTCCCGGGAACGCCTGGAAGTGGCCACCAGTTGCGAGATCGGCATCTACCTCAACGACCAGCTCTCCGGGCGCCTGTTCCAGGAGCAATCCACCTCCTTCAATTTGCCGCCAGGCCCGGTGGACGTCCGCCTACGTCTGTTGCCAGGACAGGTGCCTGGCTGTGCGCCCGGCATCGAGGACCAACGCAGCACACGCCTGACCCTGCAGGCCGGACAGATCAGCAAATACCGCATCGCCATGGGTGCCAATGGGCTGCAATTGAAGAGGTCCGGCTTGGGGTATTGACCTTCCCCGTGTGGCAAGGTTGATGCTGAGGGCCTGTCCAAGGAGGAGAGCCATGTCCGCATCCACCACGTTCGACCTGCCGATCTCCGGCATGACCTGCGCCAGCTGTGCCGGCCGGGTAGAGCGCGCACTGCGCAAGGTCACCGGCGCTGAACAGGTCAGCGTCAATCTCGCCACCGAACAGGCCAGGGTCCAAGCCCCGGCCGACAGCCTTCCGGCCCTCGTCGACGCGGTTCGAGAGGCCGGTTATGGCGTTCCCACCCGCACCGTCGAATTGCAGATCGTCGGCATGACCTGCGCCAGTTGCGTGGGCCGCGTCGAACGCGCCCTCTCCAAGGTACCGGGGGTCGAGCACGTCAGCGTCAACCTGGCCAGCGAACGCGCCCACCTCGAAGTCCTCCAGGGACTCGACGACACCCTGCTGATCGATGCCGTGCAAAAGGCAGGCTACAGCGCCAGCCTGCCCCTGGCCGCCCGTGATGACCAGGCCGATACCCAGCGTCGCCTGCGCAACGAGCGCCTGGCCGTCGGCGCCGCGCTGTTGCTGGCGCTGCCCCTGGTAGTGCCCATGATTGTGCAACCCTTCGGCCTGCACTGGATGCTCCCGGCCTGGGTGCAGTTCCTGCTGGCCACGCCGGTCCAGTTCATCCTCGGCGCGCGCTTCTATGTGGCCGCCTGGAAGGCCGTGCGCGCAGGCGCCGGCAACATGGACCTGCTGGTGGCCCTGGGTACCAGCGCAGGCTACGGCCTGAGCCTGTACCAGTGGGCCCAGGCGCCGTCAGGCATGCAGCCGCACCTGTATTTCGAGGCCTCGGCGGTGGTGATCGCCCTGGTCTTGCTGGGCAAGTACCTGGAAAGCCGCGCCAAGCGCCAGACCGCCAGCGCCATCCGGGCCCTGGAAGCCCTGCGCCCGGACCGGGCCGTGCGGGTGGTCGACGGCCGAGAGGAAGAGGTGCCGATCAACCAGTTGCGCGTGGGGGATCTGGTGCTGGTCAAACCTGGCGAGCGATTCCCGGTCGACGGCGAGGTGCTTGAGGGCAGCAGCCATGCCGACGAAGCCCTGATCAGCGGCGAAAGCCTCCCGGTGCCCAAGCAGCCCGGCGACCCGGTCACTGGCGGCGCGATCAACGGCGAAGGCCGCCTGCTGATCCGCACCCAGGCCCTGGGCACCGAAACCGTGCTGGCCCGGATCATCCGCCTGGTCGAAGATGCCCAGGCGGCCAAGGCGCCGATCCAGAAGCTGGTGGATCGAGTCAGCCAGGTGTTCGTTCCGGCAGTGCTGGTGATCGCCTTGATCACCCTGGTTGGCTGGTGGCTGACCGGTGCGCCGCTGGAAACCGCGCTGATCAATGCCGTCGCTGTGCTGGTGATCGCTTGCCCATGTGCCCTGGGCCTGGCCACGCCTGCGGCGATCATGGCAGGCACCGGTGTCGCCGCCCGCCATGGCATCCTCATCAAGGACGCCGAGGCGCTGGAGCGCGCCCATGCGGTCAATCGCGTGGTGTTCGACAAGACCGGCACCCTGACCTCCGGCAGCCCTCGCGTGGTCCATAGCCAAGCCCTCCACGGCAACACCGGCGAACTGTTCCAACTGGCCGGAGCCCTGCAACGCGGCAGCGAACATCCCTTGGCCAAGGCCGTGCTCGACGCCTGTGCCGAACAGGGCCTGGACGTGCCGCAGGTGGCCGACAGCCAATCGCTCACCGGCCGTGGCATCGCCGGACGTGTCGGCGAGCGCGAACTGGCCCTGGGCAACCGCCGCCTGCTCGATGAAAGCACCCTGTCGCCTGGCGAACTGGCCACCCAGGCCCAAGCCTGGGAGGCCGAGGGCCGCACGCTGTCGTGGCTGATCGAGCGCCAGCCGCAACAGCGGGTGCTGGGCCTGTTCGCCTTCGGTGACAGCCTCAAGCCCGGTGCCGGGCACGCCATCGAAGCCTTGCACGCGCAACACATCAGCAGCCACCTGCTGACCGGCGACAACCGGGGCAGCGCCAAGGTCGTGGCCGAGGCCCTGGGGATCGATGATGTCCATGCCGAAGTGCTGCCCGCAGACAAAGCCGCCACCGTGGCCGCCCTCAAGCGTGACGGGGTGGTGGCGATGGTCGGCGACGGCATCAACGACGCCCCGGCCCTGGCGGCTGCCGACATCGGCATTGCCATGGGTGGCGGCACCGACGTGGCCATGCAGGCCGCCGGCATCACCCTCATGCGCGGCGATCCGTGCCTGGTGCCTGCGGCGCTCGAAATCAGCCGCAAGACCTACGCCAAGATCCGCCAGAACCTGTTCTGGGCCTTCATCTACAACCTGATCGGCATTCCACTGGCCGCGTTCGGCCTGCTCAACCCCGTGCTGGCCGGCGCTGCCATGGCCTTGTCGAGTGTCAGCGTGGTGAGCAACGCTCTGTGGCTCAAGACCTGGAAGCCCACCGACAACGCGCAGGAACACCCATGAACATCGGCCAAGCCGCCCGCAGCAGCGGGCTCAGCACCAAGATGATCCGTTACTACGAGTCCATCGGCCTGCTCAAGCCGGCCGTGCGCAGCGACAGTGGCTATCGCCTGTACCAGCAGGACGATCTGCACACCCTGGCGTTCATCAAGCGCTCGCGTGACCTGGGGTTTTCCCTGGAGGAGGTGGCCAAGCTGCTGACCCTCTGGCAGGACCGCCAGCGCGCCAGCGCGGACGTCAAAGCCCTGGCCATGCAACACATCGAGGCGCTGAACAAGCGGATCGAGGAATTGGTCAGTCTGCGTGATACGCTCAGCGACCTGGCTGCCCACTGCCAGGGCAATGACCGTCCGGACTGCCCGATCCTCAAGGACCTGGCCAACGGCAAGAGCTGCTGCGCCTGACCCCCTCCCCTGCAGGAGCGGCCCCAGGTCGCTGCTGCAGGCTGGGCGCAAAACATGACCGAACGGTCACAAAACACGATTTCGGCTAATAAATCTGGGCACTCCCCTACAAAAAAACCGAATGCTGCCGATGTCTTAGACACCTGCCTCAGGTATCGATAAAAACAATCGGGGATCGTGGATGAACATCAAGCAAAAACTGACCTGGGCCTTCGCCATTATCGCGGGCCTGCCCATCGTCCTCGTGGCCACCTTGGTGGTGCTCAACCTGCGCAGTGAAGCCCGTGAAGACTTCCTCGGCAACAGCAGCCGGGAAATCCGCCAAGTCGGCAATGCGATGAACCTGTTCTTCCAGGGCATCGAGCAGAACGTGAACTACATTGCGGCGCAACCGGTGGTCGCAGCGACCGGCAACAACCTGAACAAGTACCTGACCGCCAACCCGACTCGGGAGCTGGGCGAGCAGGACAAACAAGTCTTCGAGTTCATGACCCGCCTGGCCGAGGCCCATCCCAGCTACGCCTACATTTCCTACGGCGTGAGCGACGGCGGCTACGTCGGCTGGCCGAACGACGATACCTTCGCCAACTACGACCCACGCCAGCGCCCCTGGTACCAGCTGGCCCTGGCCAACCCCGGCAAGACCTTGCGCACTGCACCTTACTACTGGGCATCCGGCGACGTGGTGCAGATCAGTGTGGTACGCGCGGTGGGCAACGCACTGGGCAGCCTGGGCGGCGTCGTCAGCATCGATGTGTCGCTCAATGGGCTGACTGACCTGCTCAAGCAGATCAAGCTGGGCGAAACCGGCTACCTGATGCTGGTCGAGAAAAACGGCAACGTGATCGTCGACCCGCGCGACCCCAACCACAACTTCAAGCAACTGGACAGCTTCGGCGACGGCTATGCCACCCTGGCCAAGGCCGACAAGGGCCTGGTCGAGGTGGAGCTGGGCGGCGAACGCTACATGGCCAACATCTATCCCGACGCCCAGACGGGCTGGACCTTCATCGGCCTGATCCGCCACGACGAAGTCATGCAGACCACCACCCGCCTGACCTGGGTGATCGGCACCATCGCCCTGGTCCTGGCCTTGCTGTTCGCAGGTGTCGGCGCGGCCTTCGCCAAACTCATCGTGCGGCCGATCAATAGCGTCAGCAGCGGCCTGGAAGACATCGCCCAGGGCGAAGGCGACCTGACCCGCAGCCTGGAAATCCACGGCCGCGACGAAACCGCGCAACTGGCCAACTGGTTCAACCAGTTCCTCGGCGCCATCCGCAGTCTGATCCAGCACATCGGCGCCGCCGCCGGGCAGATCCTGCACACCTCCAACAGCTCGACCCGCGTCTCCAGCGACATGAGCGAAGCGGCCAGCCGCCAGCGCGAGTCGGTGGACATGGTTTCCACCGCCTTCCACGAGATGGTCGCCACCGCCAACGAAGTGGCCCGCTCCTGCAGCCAGGCCGCGCAGTCGGCCGACAGCGGTCAGCAGCAGGCCCGCGAAGGCCAGCAGCAGATCGATGCGGCGGTGCAGAGCGTGGACCGCCTGAGCCAGGAGATCGAGCAATCGGCCCAGTCGATCCAGCAACTGGAACGCGACAGCAATGCCATTCAGTCGATTCTCGGCACCATCCGTTCGATCGCCGAGCAGACCAACCTGCTGGCCCTGAACGCCGCCATCGAAGCCGCCCGCGCGGGCGAGCAAGGCCGCGGTTTTGCCGTGGTCGCCGACGAAGTCCGCGCCCTGGCCAAGCGCACTGCCGATTCCACTGCCGAGATCGACGGCCTGCTGGGCAACCTCGCCTCACGCACCGCCGAGGTCGCCGAGCAGATGCATGCCAGCCTCGAGGTCTCTCAGCAGTCGGTCAGCCGCATTGGCCTGGCGCGTGACAGTTTCGGGCAGATCCGCGAGTCGGTGGACATCATTCGCGACATGAACACCCAGATCGCCACTGCCGCCGAAGAACAACACCAGGTGGCCGAGGACATCAACCGCCACATCAGCCAGATCCACGGCGATGCCCAGTTGGTGGCCGAGTTGGCCCAGGCCGCACGCCAGGACTCCGAAAGCCTGGCAGGGCTGTCCAATGAGCTGGATGCACTGGTGCGCAGGTTCCGTACCTGAGTCACCCCTTCGCGGGTAAGTCGGAGCGGCGGTTCCGCGCCCCGATTACCCGCGAAAAGGCCGCGTCTGCCGGCGCTAGAACCGCAACGCCCCAGGCGTGGAGCCCAACGGAGCCTAACAGCTAGGGTTCGCCGGTTACCGCGTCAGTAGAAGCTGGCGACAGCCTGCGATGGGCTGCACAGCAGCCCCCTCACCGCTCGACGATCATCGTCACCCCCTGCCCACCCGCCGCGCAAATGGAGATCAGCCCCCGGCCCTTGCCGGCCGTGGCCAACAACTTGGCCATGTTCGCCAGGATGCGCCCGCCGGTAGCCGCGAACGGATGCCCCGTCGCCAGGGAGCTGCCTTTGACATTGAGCTTGCTGCGATCGATGGCGCCCAACGGCTGCGCAAGGCCCAGGCGCGTACGGCAATACTCTTCGTCCTCCCAGGCCTTGAGCGTGCACAGCACCTGGGCGGCGAAGGCTTCGTGAATCTCGTAGTAGTCGAAATCCTGCAGGCTCAGCCCATTGCGCGCCAACAACCGAGGCACCGCATAGACAGGCGCCATCAACAGCCCTTCGTGACCGGTGACGAAATCCACTGCCGCGGTCTCGCCATCCACCACATACGCCAGCACAGGCAAGTCGCGCTCCCTGGCCCATTCTTCGGTACCCAGCAGTACCAGTGAGGCGCCATCGGTCAGCGGCGTGGAGTTGCCGGCCGTGAGGGTGCCCTGCCCACTGCGGTCGAACGCAGGCTTGAGCTTGGCCAACTGCTCCAAGGTCAGGTCCGGGCGCAGGTTGTTGTCCCGGGCCAGGCCCAGGTAAGGCGTGAGCAGGTCCTCATGCCAGCCCTCGTCGAACGAGGCCAGCAGGCGCTGATGACTGAGCAGGGCCAACTCATCCTGCTCGGCACGGCCGATCTGCCAGGTCTGCGCCATGCGCTCGCAATGCTCGCCCATCGACAGCCCCGTGCGAGCCTCTTCGATACGCGGCAGCTCAGGTACAAAGTGTCGGGGGCGCAACTTGAGGAACGGCTTGAGCCGCTCGGGCCAGGACCTGGCGCTGTTGGCCTGCAACAGGATGCGGCGTAGGCCAGGGCTGACGGCGATCGGGGCGTCCGAAGCGGTGTCCACGCCGCCGGCGATGGCACAGTCGATCTGCCCGAGGGCAATCTTGTTGGCCGATAGCAGCGCGACCTCCAGGCCCGTACCGCAGGCCAATTGAAGGTCATAGGCCGGTGTCTGCGCCGAAAGCCGTGAGCCCAACACGCTCTCGCGGGTCAGGCTCATGTCGCGGGCATGCTTGACCACCGCGCCTGCGGCCACCTCGCCCAGGCGCAGGCCATGCAGATGGCAGCGTTCAATCAGGCCCTCTAGCGCGGCGGTGAGCATCGCCTGGTTGCTGGCCTTGGCATAGACGCCGTTGGAGCGGGCAAACGGGATTCGGTTGGCGCCCAGGATCGCGACGCGGCGGGGTGAAACCATGGCGCATGTTCCTTCTGAAACAATTTGATCCGTACAGACTAGGTGTTTTTACCGCAGTCGAACGACCTCGACACAAACTTGGTCCACACTTGCAAGCTTGTCCCCTGGGAGACCCGCACATGAGCGACCGTTATCTCGACTTTGCCAACTCCAACCTTGGCCGACGTCTCGTCGATGCCTTGGGCCTGCCCCGTCCGGCGCCGCTGGAGCGATGGCAGGCAGGGCGCCTGCGTCCCGTGGAGGGTGCCCTGGTGCTCGGAGGCGGGCCCCTGGCAGCCCAGGTCGAGGCCATCGCCCCACGCCTGACCGACACCCTCTACAGCTTCAACGGCGAAGGCCTGCAGGCTCAGCCTTGGGTCGCGGGCCTGGGGCCGAAGCTCAAGGCCGTGGTGTTCGATGCCAGCCATCTGGTCGACAGCGACGATTTGCGCCAACTGCGCGAATTCTTCCAGCCGCTGCTGCGCAGCTTGGCCCGCTGTGCCCATGTGGTGATCCTCGGGCGCGCGCCCGAAAGCCTCGACGACCCGCAGGCCAGCGTGGCCCAGCGCGCCCTGGAAGGCTTCAGCCGTTCGCTGGGCAAAGAGCTGCGCGACGGCGCCACCGTGCAATTGCTGTATGTCGACAAGGCCGCCGAAGACCAACTCGAAGGCGCCTTGCGCTTCTTCCTGTCGCCCCGCAGCGCCTTCATCAGCGGGCAAGTTCTGCGCCTGGGGCCCTGCGCCAACCATGTCGAGGACTGGACCCGCCCGCTGGCCGGCCGCCGCGCCCTGGTGACCGGCGCCGCCCGAGGGATCGGCGCAGCCATCGCCGAGACCCTGGCCCGCGACGGCGCGGACGTCATCCTGCTGGATGTCCCACAGGCACAAAAAGACCTCGACGCCCTTGCCGATCGCCTCGGTGGCGAGGCCCTGGCCCTGGACATCTGCGCCAGCGATGCCCCAGCCAAGCTGGTCGAAGCCCTGCCCGACGGCCTCGACATCGTGGTGCACAACGCCGGCATTACCCGCGACAAGACCCTGGCCAACATGACGCCCGAATATTGGGACGCGGTGCTGGCCGTGAACCTCAAGGCCCCGCAAGTCCTCACCCAAGCGTTGTTCGACGCCGGCAAGCTTCACGACGGCGCGCGCATTACCCTGCTCGCCTCGGTCAGCGGCATCGGCGGCAATCGCGGGCAGGCCAACTACGCAGCGAGCAAGGCCGGCCTGATCGGCTTCGCCCAGGCCTGGGCACCCAAGCTGGCCCCGCAGGGCGCCAGCATCAATGCCGTGGCCCCAGGCTTTATCGAAACCCACATGACCGCCGCCATGCCCATGGGCCTGCGCGAAGCCGGACGACGCCTGAGTTCGCTGGGCCAGGGCGGCGTGCCACAGGACGTCGCCGAGGCCATCGCCTGGCTCAGCCAGCCCGGCTCAGGCGCGGTCAATGGCCAAGTCCTGCGGGTCTGCGGCCAGGCACTGATGGGGGCATGACAATGACGCGTTCATGGCACGACCTGCACAGCCCCGACGCTCGCGCCAGCCTTTACCTGCGGGCGCTGCGCAAACGCGGTATCAGCGGCGACCGATTGCCCCAGGACGGCCTGCGTTGTTTCCTGCGGGTTCAGCCCGACAACCTGGCGGCCTATCGCCGGCTGTGCCATTTCGCCGACCACGGCCGCCTGCCGCCGACCTACCCCCACATCATGGCCTTCACCTTGCAGCTTCAGTTGCTCACGGCCCATCGCTTCCCTTTCCCGCTGCTCGGTCTGGTCCACCTGCACAACGAAATCCAGGTCCATCGTCCGCTGGGTGGTATCGATGGCCTGCGCTTTGCGGTGTACGCCGACAACCTGCAACCCCACGCCAAGGGCGGCACCTTCGACCTGGTCACCGAGGCCGAGGATGGGCTGGGTCTGCTCTGGCGGGAAACCAGCCGGATGCTGGTACGCGGCCTGCGTCTGGAAGGCCAGGGGGACGAGGTGCAGACCGTCGACCCCGGCAACCTGCCCGAGGTCACCCGGTGGTACGCCGACAGTGATATCGGCCGGCGCTACGCCAAGGTGTGCGGCGACTACAATCCGATCCACCTGAGCGCCTCCAGCGCCCGCCTGTTCGGCTTCCCCACCGCCATCGCCCATGGCATGTGGACCAAGGCCATGGCGATGGCCGCCTTGCGCGGCCATCTGCCGGCCAGCGGCTATGCCTTCGCGGTGGATTTCCATAAGCCCGTGCGCTTGCCTTCGGAGGTGGTGCTCAGTGCCAGCGAGGCCGGGCCGGAAGGTGTGCTGCGCCTGGAGGGGCATGGGGCGCTGGTACACATGCTAGGGCGCTGGTCCCCGCTCTAGCCCCTGGGGCTGCCGTGCAGCCCGAGGCGCTTGCTTTGCAGCCAGGCTCATCCGAAGCTATGCGCCATTAGGAGAGCCCAATGAACCTGCAAGAACTGACCGAACGCCTGCACCGGATCCGCGACACCAACGACTGGCGCGGCTTCCACAGCCCCAAGAACCTGGCCATGGCCGCCAGTGTCGAAATGGCTGAACTGGTGGAGATCTTCCAATGGCTGACCGAGGACCAGTCGCGCCAGCTTCCCCCAGAGAAACTCGCCCACGCCGGCCAGGAAGTGGGCGATATCGTCCTTTACCTGTTGCTGCTGTGCAGCGAACTGGGCCTGGACATGAACGAAGTGGTGCGTGCCAAGCTGGCCGACAGCGAGAGGCGCTTCGCCAAATGAACGACCGTCATTTCGATGAGCTGGCCACCCGTTTCGCCGAGAAGATCTATGGCGGCGCCAAAGGCGCGATCCGCCTCGCAGTCCTTCAGGCCGACCTCGCCGAAGCCCTGCCCGACCGCCCCTTGCGTGTGCTGGACATCGGCGCAGGACTGGGCCACATGGCCCTGTGGCTGGCCGAACGCGGCCACCACCTGACCCTCGCCGAACCCGCCGCGCCCATGCTAGACGGTGCCCGTGCCCGCTTTGCCGAGGCCGGCCAGGCAGCCACCTTCATCCAGGCCCCCTGGCAAGACCTGCTCGGCCAACTGACCGAGCCGTTCGACCTGGTGCTGTGCCACGCCGTGCTGGAATGGCTGGCCGAACCCGAGAGCATCCTGCCGGTGCTGCACCAGTTGACCGCTCCTGGCGGCTGGTTGTCCCTGGCGTTCTACAACCGTGACGCGCTGGTCTATCGCAACCTGCTCAAAGGCCATTTCCGCAAGCTGCGCAGCAACCGCCTGGCGGGTGAAAGTCAGAGCCTGACTCCGCAGAAACCGCTTGATCCAAGGGAGCTCAAGGCGCAACTTGAACCCCTGTGGCAAGTCGAAAGTGAAAGTGGTGTGCGGGTGTTCCACGACTACATGCCCAAGGACTTCCAGGCCAAGGCCGAGCTGCTCGACCTGCTGGAAATGGAGCTCGCACATCGCCGCCACCCCAGCTTCGCAGGGCTTGGCCGCTACCTGCACTGGATCTGCCGACCGCATTGACCCGCTCGCCGGGAGGACCCCATGCCGTACCCGCAACGCTGCCTGGCATTGCTCACCCTGACCCTGGCCGCGTGCCAGGGCAGCAACCCTTATGTCGCCAGCAGCCGGCCACTGCCGCCGGCACCGGCCCAGGCAGCCACCACCTTCGATGCCAGCGCTTATCCTGCACCGCCGCGCGACTATGGCCGCTATCGCAGCTGGCGCTGGCGCGACGGCCAGCCACCAAGTGCCAATGCCAACGCCGACCCTGCGCAACTGGCCGAGGCGGTCAGCAGCGCCCTCGACCAGCATGGTTTGCGTCCTGCACGCGGCAATGCCGCGGACCTTCTGGTCAGCGCCGACATCCGTCTGGAGCGTCGCCTGCGCCAGGTGCGTGACTACGACTATTACGACCCCTACTACGGCCCGTACCCCTACGGCAGCATCGGCTATGGCGGTTATCGCAATGGCTATGGCGCCTATGGCAGCGTGCCGATCGTGCGTACCTATGAAGTCGAAGTCATGGTGGTGCGCATCGACCTATTCGACGCGCGCGACGGCCAACCGGTGTGGAGCGCCAGCGCCGAGAGTGGCAGCGGCAAGGACTCGCCACGGGACCGCGAAAACGCTTTGCGCGAGTCAGTGGGCAAGGCACTGAGCGGCTATCCTCCCAGTTAGTGTCCAACGGAGAACCATCATGTTGCGCCGCCTCGTTCTGTTGTCATTTGCGTTGTTGCTCGCCGCCTGCGCCAACAACAATGTCACCCAGGATTTCGATGCCAGCCGTGACTTCGCTGCCTACCGCAGCTGGGCCTGGCAGGAGCCGGCGTTGCAGTACCGCCCGGACGACCCACGGCTCAAGAGCGACCTGACCGAGCAGCGCATCCGCCAGGCCGTGGCCGACCAGCTCGACCAACGCGGCCTGCGGCCGGTGCAGGGCAATGCCCAGGCCGATGTTAAGGTGCGCACCTACCTGATCGTCGAGGAACGCCAGCAGCAGATCACCACCAACTACGGCGGCGCCTGGGGTGGGTACTGGGGAGGTTATTGGGGCGGGCCGATGTACAACGAAACCCGTAGCGTCGACTACAAGGTCGCGACCATCCAGGTGGACATGTTCGACGGTCGTGACGGCAAGCTGGTCTGGCGTGCCAGCGCCGAACAGATCATGAACAACTACCCGCCCGGACCGGAAGAACGCAACACCGCGATCCAGAAGACCGTCACCCAGGTGATGTCGCACTATCCACCGCGCCGGCAGTAAGCGAGCGGCGCGGTGAATGGCACGGGTTTCGCCCGTATTCGCGGGTAAACCCGCTCCCGCAGGTCCAGCGGTGTTGTTGAGAGCACCCACAGGCACAGCGACAAGTTTGACAGCACCACAGAACCTGTGGGAGCGGGTTTACCCGCGAATGGGCCGGTGATACCACCGCGATTCGTCGACCGCGCACGGCAATTTGCCATCACCTTTACTACACTGCTTTCACCGCTGCCGCGCTGCCTGGCCAGAGGCCTGCAAAGGAGTGCCCGTGGTTTTCCATTCTCACGCACGCCAACGCGGCGCGATCGGTCTGATGGCCGCTCTAACCCTGGGTCTTGCCCTGCTGTTCATGCTGCTGGTGGTCGATAGCGGCCGGCTCTATATGGAGCAGCGCAAGCTTCAGCGCATCGCCGACATGGCGGCATTGGAGGCAGCCGGCCAACATGCCGTGTGCACCGGCACCGGCCCACAGGCCACCACGCTTGCGCGCACCGCCGCCACCCGCAATGGCCATGACCCCAGCAACCCGCTAGTCGCCAGTTGCGGCCATGTGCTAACCGGTGCCGACCACCTGCACACCTTCACCGTCGATGCCTCGCGCAATGAGGCGATCAGGGTGCAGGTCAGCAACACAGTCCCCACCAGCGTTGCCGCCGGTGTCTTTGCCTTGGTCAAAGGCAATGGCTTGCCCTTGACCAGCACCTTGAGTGCCAGCGCCGTGGCCTCGGTGCCCACGCAACCGCAGGCGATGCTGCGCATTCGCAGCACGCTGGCCAGCATTGATACCACCAAGGCAGGTGGGCTCAATGGGTTGATGGGCGCCCTTGGTGGCAATATTCAGCTCGATGTCGCGGGCTGGCAGGGCCTCGCCGATACCCGGCTCAACTTGCTCAAATATGTCAATCAGTTGGCGATCGACTTGAACGTCAAGGCCGGTGACTACCAGACGCTACTCGGCACCAATGCCAGCGCAACCCAATTGTTGCAGGCTGCCGTAAAGGTTCTGCAGCAAAGTGGTGCGGCGGCGAATGTGGTGACCAATCTGGGCAAGATCGCGATCGCCAGTGGCGGCAGTACGTTGCAATTGGGGGATCTGCTCGACATCCAGAACGGCACCACCCAGGCGGGGCTCGATGCCAGTGTGCAGCTGATCGAACTGGTTCACAGCGTGATCCTGCTAGCGACCAGCGAGAGTGCAGCGAGCATCGACCTGTCACCCAGCCTGCTCGGTCTGGCCAATGGTCGAGTGCGGGTGAAGGTGATAGAACCCCCTCAGATTTCATCGATAGGTGACCCGTCAAAGGACGAGCTCAGGGTGCACACCGCCCAAGTCAAAGTCCTGGTGTCTGTCGATCTGCCCTTGCTCGACAGCGTCTTTGGCCTGGTAAACGCCGTGCTCGACTTGGCCGCGCCCTTGACCAACGTTCTGAACAACCTGCTCAGCCTGAACCTGTTCGGCACCGTGCAATCGCTGACCTGCAGCCTGGGCATCCCGTGCAAGGTCAGCGACATCAAGCTGATGCCGAACAAGCTTCACCTGGACATCGGCCTGGAAGTGAGCGAAGCCACCAGTCGTCTCAAACCCCCGCTTCAGAGCAGCTACAGTTGCGCCCCCAAGCGCCTGACCACCCTTACAGACCGCTCGGCAGTGAAGATCTCGGTGGGCAGCTTCGACTCGCCCGACACGTTTTTCGCCCAGGGCACCGCTGCGAACAAAGCCCTGCCCTTGATCGACATCGGCACCAATGTCTGCAGCCGCCTGTTGATCCTGCCGCCAGTCTGCGGCACCCGCGTGCCCTTCGCCGGCGGCGGCATCGGCGTGCGGGTAGACAGCAAATTGCTGGGGTACGGCCAAGGCGAACATGACTTGGTATTCCAAGGCGCGAGCGAGCCGCCTGACATTGGCAAGGACCCTCGCTACCAAGCGATGGCGACCGCCAACAGCAACGTGGTGGGTAGTCTCAGCGATACCCTGTTGGGGATTCATCTGGAAGCTTACGAACCCACAGCGAACAGCGGCCTGGGCAAGATCATGGTACTCACCGCAGGTTTGCTCGATGGCGTGAAGAGCATCCTTGAACCACTGATCAAAAACCTACTCAGCCCGTTACTCGATCCCTTGGTGGAATCACTGCTCAAGACGCTGGGCATTGATCTGGTCAACGCCGAAGTCGGCGCCAACCTCAGTTGTTCCAGCGGCCGCGCTCAGTTGGTGCTGTAAACCGGCAGACACACCCTGAAGCACGCACCCTCGGCCCCATTGGCCACACTCAGGCTGCCTTCCATGGCTTCGATGATGCCATGGCTCACCGACAGCCCCAGCCCAGTGCCGACACCCGCCGGCTTGGTGGTAAAGAACGGCTCGAAGATCCGCGCCTGGACCTGCGGGTCGATGCCGCCGCCGTTGTCCTCCACCCACAGGCACAGCTGCCCGGGCTGCAAAGTCTGGCGGATGCTGATCCAGGGCTCGGTGCGGCGTTGTTCGAGCAGGGCATCGCGGGCATTGATCATGAGGTTGATCATCACCTGCTCCAGTTGGTCCTTGTGCCCCAGCACCTGCGGTTGGTCCTCGGGCGTCTCGATCCGCAGGGAGACGCCCTTGCCGCGCAGGCTTTCCTCGAGCATCGCCGTCGCCTCCTGCACCGCGCTCCAGGCCGCGAAGCGCTGGCGCTCGACCTCGGAGCGGCGCCCGAACACGCGCATGTGGTCCACCAGCCGTGCGGTACGCTCGATCTGCGCTTCGATGCGGTGCAACTTGTCCTCCAGATAGGCAGGCTCGGCCGTGCCGTTCTCCAGGCGTTTCAGGGCATTGGCCGCTGCCATGCGCATGACGTTGAGGGGCTGGTTGATCTCATGCAGCAGGCCGGTGGTCAACTCGCCGAGGGTCGCCATCTTGGCGCCTTGTAACAGCTGCCGCTGACTGCGTCGTACCTCGGTGTTGTCTCGGCCCACGGCCTGGATTTCCAGCAATTGCCCCTGCTCATCGAACAGCCCACGATCGGCCCAGACCCACCAAGCATGCTCGCGACCGGGCAACTGCAGGCAGATCTCGGCGCTGCTCATCGGTTGCTCGGGGGTCAGCAGTTGCAGCCGCGCCAGGAACGCTTCGCGCTGCTCCTGCGAGAGCCACTGGCCGAGGTTCATGCCCTCCAGTTGCTCCGGCGCGCAGTGCAGGTAGTCAGCCAAGGGTCGGTTGCCAAACACCAGGGAAAGGTCCGGGCGATAACGGCAGATCATCGCCGGAGAATCCTCCACCAGCACCCGGTAGCGCTCCTCGCTCTGGCGTACCCGGTCGGCGGCCTCGGTGGCCTCGCTGACATCCAGCCACAAGCCGACCACCTCCAGCGGCTGGCCAATATCGTTGCGCAGCAGTCGCGCCTCATCGAGTATCCAGTGGTAGCCACCCCGACTGTCGCGCAGGCGGTAGCGGCTGCGCGCCTGGCCATCACGCAGCAAGGTGCGGGTACGTTCCAGCCACAGCACACGGTCGTCCGGATGCACGGCCAGGCCCGGCTGGCGGGCGTGTTCGCTGTCCGGCGCCCAGCCCAGCAGCGGCATCAGGCTGGCACTGAAGAATTCACTGTGCAACGCACCTTCGGCGTAGCGCTGTATGTAGATCACCGCCGGTGAACTGGCGATCAGGCTTTCCAGGCGTGTGCGTGCCGCGCTCGTCTGCAGCTCCTGCGTCTTGAGCGCGCTGATGTCGAGCAGAAAACCACGCAACTCGCTGCCCTGCAACCGGCCCACCCAATGCAGCCAGGCTGGATCGCCGTGCCCGTGGAGGGCCGGCACGCGCACACTCAGGCTCAGGTCATCGCCCATGCAGGCCTGCTCCAGGGCCAGGCGCGCCGGCTCCCGGTCGGCAGGGTGCAGACGCGCAAGCCACTGCTCCAGGCTGGGTTGGTGAGGCAGATCAAGACGCGCGGCCAGGGTTGGGTCCAAATGCAGGCCGTCCTCGCGGGACCAGGCCCACCAGCCCGCGCCCAGCTGTTGCTGCAACTGCGCCAGGTAACCGCTCTGCTGTTGCAGGCGGACATGCCGATAGCGGCTGAGCAGGGGTTCGATCAAGGCCTGCCACAACAGGTGCGCATCGGCGGGCATCTGCTGCCCGCCGGCACACAGCAACCAGGCCTGGACCTGCGAGCCTTCAAGGTACGGCAGCACGAACAGCGAAACGCCGCCGCACAGCGTCAGCAGTTCTGCAGGCAGCGTGGCGGTTGTCTGAGGTTGCGCCGGCAGGCCGGCCAGCCAGGATTGCAGGCGGGCATCACCCGGCCACGGCCAAGGTGTCTCGTTACCGGCGAAGGTACGCCAACCCGAAGCCTGCGGCAGCATCAGACACACGGCGGGGACATGCCAGTGCTCGGCCAGATGCTGCAATTGCACCGCCACGCATTGGGTCAAACGCTCCGCGCTGCACTCGCGCAAGGCACGGTCGATGTCCTTTGCCAGCTGCCACTCGCCTTGATGCTGCCAGGCGTGGGTCCGCTCAAGCAGCAGGTCGCCGATATCGAACAATTGCAGCAACCAGCCATCGCCTTGGCGCATCACCCAGCCACGGGTACACAGGGGGTTGCCGGTGGCAGTGCGGAAATCCAGATCCAGCGGTTGCCCCTGCCAATCGGCAGGCTGCCCTTCCAACACCAGCCAGCTGTGCCGCTCCAGGTAGTCGTGGACCCGGTCGCCGCCCTTCAGCGGCAACGCCAAGAGCGTGCGTAACGGCCCGGATAGGCGCTGCACGCTGCCTTGCAGATCGAGCCATACCTGCAGGCCTAGCGCTGCCGGTGCCTGAGCCTCGGCGGCGGGTGCCTGAGCGCCGCTACGCCAGCGGTCAAACAAGCCGGTCACAGTTGCAGGCTCGCTTTGGCCTGCAGTTGGGCGGGTAACCGTGGCACTTCACCAATCAGCGGCAGCACCAGCACCGGCAATACCTTGGTCAGGCGCTGGCGCGGGTATTCGATCGTCACGGTCAGCAGCTTCCCGTTCAGGTCGACCTTGGCATCTGTAGCCGTGCTGAAACCCAGGGCCGACGGCATCCACGCCAATTGCTGGTCAATCGATTGCCGCGCCACGGTGGTGTAGCTGGCAACAGCGCTGCCCGGCTCGAGTGCCACGCAGCGGCGTACTGCCTCGCTGGCCGCCTGGTTGAACGACTGCACCATCAGCATCGGCAATGCATAGCTGACCAATCCGTAGAACACCGCGAAAAACACCATGAAGACTGCGACGAACTCGATGGCGGCCGCACCTTTTTGCCGTCTTGCCAGGCTTGCTTTCATGTTCGCGTCTACCCTGACTATGACACCTGAAACACAGCATAGAACCGTTCAACGAATAGGGATGGCATTTTGCCAATGCAAAGCATTGTTCTCCTGATGTGGCTTGCCTTGTGCACCGAACAAGATATCCGCGAACGGCAGCTTTCCAACGCTCTGACCCTGGGCGTTGCGGCCTGCGCCCTGGTCTGGCTGTTCGCCACCGGGCACAGCTGGATCGGCGCCGAGCCCAGCGATGCCGGTTGGGCACTGGCCATCGTCATGCTGCTCACCCTCCCCGGCTACATGCTTGGCCGCTTCGGCGCAGGCGACGTCAAGCTGATGGGCGCCCTGGCCCTGGCCACCAGCCCCCAGTACGTGCTTGGCACCTTCATCGGCGCCGGCATCACCGTGCTGGCCTGGCTGCTTGGACGCCGCAGGCTATGGACCCTGCTCAACCCCAAGGTGAAAAAGCGGCTACAGAAACTGGCTGAAGAAGTCGGCGACAAACAACCCTTCGCGCCCTACGTGCTGGTGGGCTTTCTGCTGACAGCCGTATGGATTCAATAACGACATATAACCTGTACAAACCTTGTACAAAGTCACCAACACCGACTACCGTCTTTAGCGCCCATACACAGGAACAAGGGCCCAGAACGAACAGGGAGTTGATCGTGAACAAACAGCCCAGCACGGTGAAGATACTGGTCGTCGATGACCAGCCAGAGGTGGTCGAACAGCTGTGTGAATACCTTGAGAACCACGGCTACGCCTGCACCCCGGCCCACAGTGCCATCCAGGGCATCGAGCGCTACCAGGCCGACGAGCAGATCGGCCTGGTCCTGTGCGACCTGCACCTGCCCCAGATCGATGGCATCGAGATGGTCCATGCGCTGAAAAAACACACCGGTCGCCAGCGCGTGTTCGAAGCGATCATGCTGACCGGACAAGCCGAGAAGCAGGACATCATCCGCGCCCTGCGGGAAGGGTTCGCCGATTACTACCAGAAGCCCGTCGACCTGCAGGAGCTGCTCGAAGGCGTGCGACGCCAGGAGCAGGCGCTGCTCGAACGCCAGCGCAACATCCATGAGCTGGGACACCTGAACCAACGCTTGCAAGAGCTGGCCGAGTCCATCGACGTCCTCTACCAGGACCTGGAGAAAGCCCGTGGCCAAGGCATGCACCGCCGCGCCACGGACATCGAGGAACCGGAGGCCGAATTGCCCCCGGTGTTCGACAAGCTCTCGCCTCGCCAACTGGAAGTGGCCAGGCTCGTGGGCAAAGGCAAGACCAACTACCAGATCGCCTGCGAGCTAGGCATCACCGAGAACACCGTCAAGCTCTACGTGTCGCAGGTGCTGCGCCTGACCCACATGCACAACCGCACCCAACTGGCCCTGGCACTGATGCCAGTTGCCTCGCCGGTGAACCAGCGTTTCTCCACCCACTGAGTCGCGTTTCACTGCTGGTTTGGGCTGCTTCGCAACCCTTTCGCGGCGCCCAGCAGCCGCAAACCAGGCGGCAGGTTCTGTAAAGCCGATCAGTTACCGGTGGTGCTCATCGACTGGTAGCGAAACGCATCGGGGATCGGGTACTTGTAACTGTCCAACCAACGCTGCAGGGACAGCTCTCGCTCCGTAGCGCTCTGCTTCTGCGTCTTCGGCGAGGCCTGCTGGTTGCTCGCCTGCACCCGCAACCAAGCTTCGGCGGTACTGTCCGGTGGCGGCAGGCGAGGTGGGTCTTCGGCCTGGGCGAGCAGCGGGCAGGACAGGCAGAGCACAATCATCATCGGCTTGAACATGGCAACGCCTCCTGTTTTTTCAACCCACCGAGCCACGCCCGGTCTCCCGCAACTGCTTGGCCCGGGCCTGGGCCTCGGCGAACTGCTCAGGCTTGAGCCCTAGCCGGGCCACCAGGTCGGCGGCCTGTTGCCAGTTGTCCTCGACCAGCGACAGAGTCACCAGGTTGACCGCCGGCAGCGGATTGTCGTCCTTGAGCTCGATGGCGGTCAGGAACTCGAAGCGCGCCTGCTCATGATCGCCCAGGTTCATCAGCACCACCCCCAGGTCGTTGCGCACCTTCTCGTCGGTCGGCGCCAGGCGCACGGCCCGTTGCAGATTGCGCAGCGCCTGCGCATCGTCGCCACGCGCCGAGGCGAGCTGGCCCAGGCCGTGCTCGCCTTCGGCCGCCAGGCAGCCGCCAAGCAGACTGCGGTACAACGGCTCGGCCTCGCTACGCCCAAGCAGACGCAGCACCTTGGCCTTGCGCAGGCGCACCTGGTCGAGGTCGTCCGGCAGTTGCTGCAGGTGCGCGTAGCTGGCGTGAGGGCGCCCGTCGTTGAGCATCTCGTCCGCCAGGTTGAGGGCCAATTGCTGGTCGGCACTGGGCTTGCCGCAGGACGAGGTGCCCAGCAACCGAGCAAACCCCTCGGGTGGCTGGCCGGCACAGCCTGCCAGCAACAACAGCCCGGTGAACAACAGGATCGCTTTCATCCGACTCTTCCTTTCTCAGAACGCCAGGGCCCGCGTCAGTGCGGTGAAACCCGGTCCGGCCAAGACAATGATCAAGGCCGGGAACAAGCACATCATCATCACCGCCGACATCTTTGCCGACATCTTCGAGACCCGCTCCTGCAGACGTGTCAGGCGCCGATCATCAAGCAAGGTCTTGAGCCCCAGCAGCGACTTCATCGCACCGCTGCCCTGCACCAGCAACTGGCGCAGGATCACGCAGGTGTCGATGAACTCGTCCACCGCCAGCAGGCGTGCAGTCTTTTCCAGCTCCGGCCCCAGCGCGAGGCCCGAGTCCACGCGTTGCAATACCAGCCGCAGCTCTTCGCTGACGTGCGGCACCAGCGTGCGGCTCTCCTGGCTCAGCACGCGCAAAGCTTGTTCGACCGCCAGGCCGCTCTCGAACAGGATACGCAGCAGAGGGATCACCAGGCTCACCTCTTGGGCGATGCGTTGCTGGCGGCGCAGCGCCGCCATCGCCAACAGGCGCTTGGGCAGCAGATACCCGATACCCAGAGCACACAGGGTCAGCACCAGCCCATGGCCGAGGCCGCCCTGCTGAAGCAACAGCGTCAGGCCCGCCGCCAACACCGGCAGCCCTAGTTGCACGGCCGCGAACAATGCCCTGTGACGACTACGACGCCAGCCCAGCCGCTCCAGCAGGGTCTGGGTTTCGCTGTCCAGGGTCTGCAGACGCCGGCCCAACGCAGAGTTCCCCAACCAATGCAGCCAGTCCCTCAGCCGTTCCTCACGTGCCAGTTGGCCTTGCAGGCGCCGGGCGACCATCTGCCGGGCGCGGATCTCACGCAAAGCCTGCAGGCTCAACAGAACGAAGCCTGCGAACAGGCACGCGGCACAGATCAGCCAGGCCATGGTCACAGGCTCCTCATCATGCGCCAGAGCATCAGGCACCCCACGGCCTGCAGGGCGAAGGCGAACAGCAACATCATCTGGCCCTGGCTGTCGTGCCACATGGTCATCAGGTAGCCGGGGTTGCCCAGCAAAAAGTAGCCGACCATGGCCAGTGGCAATGCGCCGAGGATCAAGGCGGTGATCCGCGTCTCGCCGGTCATGGCCCTGAGCTGGCGAGCGCCCTGCTCACGCTCGCGGATCAGCTTGATCAGGTTCTCCATCAGCTCACTGGCATTGCCGCCATAGTGCTGGTTGATGCGCAGCCCCAAGGCGAACAGACGCAGTTCGTCCTGCTCATACAGTTCCGCCAGCTCATGCACGGCCTCCTCCAACGGCACGCCCATACGCACGTTGCGCTGCACACGGCCCATGGCCGAACGCAATGGCTCGCGTGTGCCTTCGATCCCGCCGAGCACCGCATCGCTGAGCGTGCGGCCAGCCTTGAGGCTGCGCACGCTGTAGTCAAGCAGCCCTGGCAGTTGTTCGACGATAAGCGCCAAACGGCGGCGACAGCGCCAGCCCAGGTAGAGGTAGGCCAGCAATGGCAGCGCGGTCAGCGCCAGCAAGGCCGCGACCCAGCCGGCCAGCAACAGGGCCAAGGCGACCAAGCCCAACCAGCCCGACAACCAAGGGCGCAGGCTGAACTCGCCCTGGGCCAGCCCCGCCCGCTGCAACAACGGGTCGAGCCAGTCACGCCGGATCGTGCCGGTGTGCACGCTCTGGTAGGCACGTCCCAGCCGCTGCAGGATGCGCTCCTCGCGGCGTTTGCACTGACCGCGACGAATCAGCAGCAAGGCCACCCCGAGCAACAAAGGCGCCAATGCCAGCAGCAGCGGCCCCATCACATCAGCCCTCCTGGCGCAGCTTGGCGCCTGCCGGGTTGGGGGCATCGCGCAAGAAGCCCTCGCCGCCGCGCCGGTCGAGGCGGAACAAGGTATTGGTGACATACACGTCGTCACGCACCCCGACCACCTCCAGTACTTCGCTGACGCAACGCCGGCCATCGGCCAGACGAGTCAGCTGGATCACCACGTCGAGCGCCGCGCACACCATCTGCCGCAGGGTCTTCTCGGCCACCTGGCGTCCCGTCAGCCCTACCAGGGTCTCCAGGCGCAGCAGTGCATCCTGGGCGGTGTTGGCGTGCACCGTGCTCATCGAGCCATCGTGCCCGGTGTTCATCGCGGTGAGTACGTCGAGCACTTCGGCGCCACGGATCTCGCCGAGCAGGATGCGGTCCGGGCGCATCCGCAAGGCGTTGCGGATCAGCTCGCTGGCTTTGATCTCGCCATGCCCTTCGGCATTCGGTGGCCGGGTTTCCAGGCGCACCACGTGCGGGTGGTGCAGTTGCAGCTCCGCCACGTCTTCGATGGTCACCAGGCGCTCATGAGGAGAGATCAGCTGGCTGAGGATATTGAGCAAGGTGGTCTTGCCCGTGCCCGTGCCGCCGCTGACCAGGATGTTGCAGCGCCGGGCCACGGCGCGCTCGAAGAAGTCGAAGATGGCCTGGTCGATGGCACGCGTGGCCAGCAGGTCGGCGCTCTTGAGCATGTCCTGGCGAAACTTACGGATCGACAGACACGGCCCGTCCAGCGCCACCGGTGGGATGATTGCATTGACCCGGCTGCCATCGGGCAGGCGGGCGTCGACCATCGGCGAGGACTCATCCAGGCGTCGCCCCAGTGGCGCGAGAATGCGCTGCATCACCCGCTCCACGTGATGGGCGTCGATGAAGCGCAGGTCGGTGCGCTGGAGCATCCCGGCCCGCTCGACGAAAACCCGGTGCGGGCCGTTGACCAAAATCTCCGTGACACTGGCATCGCGCAGCAGCACCTCCAGCGGGCCATAGCCGGTCAGCTCATCGACCAGCTCCTCGGCCAGGCGCTCGGTCTCGTAGCGCGACAGTGCCAGGTGCAGGCGCGCCACATAGTCGCCGACCTGCTCCACGACGAACTGTGTGAGCGCAGGCCGCGCGCCTTCGAGCAGGTTGCGGCCGCTGTCTTCGATGGCATCGATGACGAAACGGTGCAGGGCACGCTTGAGTGCCTGCGGGTCGGCCCCCGCATGTCGCGGGCCGCCAAAGGGTTCGTCGGCACTCATTTATGGCTCCACAGGCGGCGCAGCCAGGTGGTGGGGGTGGGCTTGGCCAGGTGCTCCGAGCGCCGCGCCAGTCGCTCGCCGAGGTAATGCAGGGCCTGGGTCAGACTCTCCCGCGGGGCCAGCTCGAACAGGCTCAACCCTTGGTTCTTGGCGTTCAGGCGCACCTCTGGGCTATAGGGCAACGCCTTGAGCAAGGTCAGGCCGTAGCGCTTGGCCAAGGCATCGGCATCCGGCGCCACGTTGCGCAGGTAGCGGTCCACCAGCAGCACGGCATGGTCGAGCTTGATGCCCCGGTCGCGCCACTGCTCCAGCACCTCCAGGTTGCGTCGGCAGTCGAGGATGTTCTGGTCGGTATAGACGATCAGCTTGTCGCAATGGCTGACGATGGTGCGCAAGGCATCGTTGTCGGCCTGGCCGGTGAGGTTGACCACGATGTGCTGGAAGTGTTGGCGCAGGGCACTGAGCAACATGTACAGCTCGGCCGCGCTGGTCTGCTGCAGCGGGTCGTCGCTGTCGGCGTAGGCCAGGATGCGTAGACCGCCCTTGTCTCGCGGGAAGGCGCTGTCGATAAGGGTGCCATCGAGCCGACGCAAATGGCGCAGGGCGTCGCCGAAATAGAACGACGCCTCCAACCCGAGCAAGGTCAGGCTGTCCCCCCGCGGCAGGCCAAGGTCGAGCAACAAGGCTTGCTGGCCGCTCTCCTGCACCACCCGCGCCAGGTGGGTGGTCAGCAATGCGCCATCGGCTGCGGCCTGGGCACCGTAGAGCACCGTCAGCCCGCCCAGGCTTGGGTTGTTGGCGACCGCCGGCAGCCGCTTGCTCAGGCGCCGCACCAAACCTGCCACTTCGCTGGCGCGCGAGCCGTAGGCGACGAAGTCGCGGGCACCGGCGCGCATGGCGTGCAGTACCAGTTGGTTGTCCATGCCATCGCCCAGGGCCACGATGGCCAACATCGGCTTGGCCTCCAGCACGCCCTCGATCAGCGCGCACTGGTTGATCAACTGCTCGCGGTCCAGGCCAATGAAAAGCAGGTTGCTGAAGGTCACGTCGACCAATGCCAGCAACTCGTCGAGGCTACCGCCGCTGGCACCGATCACTTGGCCGAGCGGGGCGAGCGCACCCTGCAGCCAGCGCAGGTCCTCCTCGTTGCGGGTGATAGCCAGGTAGGTCTGGTTCAGGCTCTCGCTCATCGTGATAACCCGCTACGGCCTTCGAAATTGCCGTTTTCCAGGAAGAACAGCTGCCCCCAGCTGGGGTCGTAGGTGCGCAGACTCTCGCCCGGCAGTTCCGGCAAACGGGCATTGGCGGCCAGCGGCTGGACCAGGTGAGGCGTGACGATCATCAGCAGCTCGGTGTCTTCGCGATTGACCGTCGACTGACGGAAGAACGCACCGAGAATAGGCAGATTGCCAAGGCCCGGGAACTTGTCCACACCCGAGCGGGTGCTGCTGCTGACCAGGCCACTGATGATGAAGCTTTCCCCATCGGCCAGGGAAATGCTGGTATCGGTGCGCCGCACTTTAAGGCCCGGTACCTGGGTTCCAGCGATATTCACCGCGTTTGTGTAATCCAGCTCGCTGACTTCCGGCGCGACCTTGAGGGTAATGCGGTCGCGGCTGACCACGGTGGGCGTCAGGGCCAGGCGCACGCCAAACTCCTTGTATTCGATCGACACGCTGTCGCTGCCGGTGCTCGGCACCGGGATAGGGATTTCGCCGCCCGCGAGAAAACTTGCGGTCATGCCACTGAGCACAGTCAGGCTCGGACGGGCCAGGGTGTAGGCGAAGCCGCTGGTTTCCAGGGCGTTGATCGCAGCCAGAAAGCGGCTGCTGCCACCGCCCCAGACAATGTTGAACACGTTGTCGTCGAGCGGAATCAAAGGCCGGGCGATTGGCACAGCGCCAGGTGTGACACGGGTACCCGGCACGGTGCCCGGTGAGCCGATCAGGCTGTTGTTCGACCCCTTGAAGAACAGCCGCGCCCCAGCCTCCTTGTATTTGTTGCGCTGCACTTCGACGAAGCGGATATCGGCCTGCACCTGGCTAGGCAATTGAGAGGCCTGGGAGGGCAGCATCGTGTCTTCGACCATGTCCGCGCTGGCCCGCCCCTTGACGAACAGCATGGCCCGGTGCGGTGCCGGCGCGCAGGCGGTCCACAACATCAGGCTCGTATTGCCTGGCCCCACCGCCGTCAGCAACACGGCACGCTCGCCGCTGGCCTGGACATCGGCGACCTTGGGCTCGCCCACCGCAACACGACTGATGGCCACCGGCAGGCGCAGCTCCTGTTGCAGGCCCTGGTCCATCTCGATCACCGACGGCAGTTGGCTGAATGCGGCGCAGCCTTTGTCGGCCGCGTGGGCCATTGGCAGCAACGTCACCATCGTCAGGGCAGGGCACAACTGTCTGAGTATCCGCTCGATACTGCACATGGCGGCGTCCTTGCTAGGTCACGGAGTGTTGGAGGTGTCGGCAGCCTGGGCGCCACGGATGATCTGCATGCCCGAGGTGCCGCTACCAGGCGCCACCGTCTTGGCAATCGGCACCTGGGAGAGCTGACTGAAACGATAGAGGTCGCGGTTGGCGTTTTCCACCTGTGGACTGGCTTCGGTGCCCGCCCAGTAGCGGGCCAGCCGTTGTTCGTCGGCGCTGCGCACCGCCAGGCGCAAGGTCCCTGTCTGGGCCGCCAGCATCAGCCGGCTGGCCAGCGCTTCAGGCACGGCCAGCGCCACGGTGCGGGTCGTGCTCCCCGGTTGATCGCGACGGGCCTTCTGCTCCTCCTGGGTCTGTGCCGGCCGGCCATCATTGGCCAAGCCCATCTGCTCGCCCACGCTGAGCACCCGTAAAGCCGGCAACACCACCTGCGCGGAAGACTGAGGGTTGTTGTTTTCCTCTCGCAGGAACAACAGCACATCCACGTAGTCGCCCGGGCGAAGCTGCCCGGCAGCACCGATCACATCGTCCACCGCCACGGCCACGGCCCGCTCGTGTGGGCGGATCATCCGCGCCAGCGGCCCACCGGCCTGGAAACTGTCTTCCTCGAGCCAACTGCCCGCCGCGAGCGGCCGCATGCTGCTGCGCCCGACAGCCTGCTCGATTCGCTGAAATGCCCCTGCCGGCACCACTTGCAGGCGCTCGATCAACAGATCGTCTTGGGTCAAGGGGGTATTGGCGGCAACCTCGCGGCGCAGCACGACAATCTGCGAGCGCACCGGCTCCTCGGCCTTGGCCGGGGTCAGCGCTGCAGGTGCAGCGACGGGGGCCACTACCGGGGTGGGTTGCACGGTCGGCGCCGCAGGGCGACTAAGGACCAGCCCCCAGTACCCAGCCGCCAGTGCGGCGACCAGGAAGAAGCCGGCGAGCATCATGGTCAAGCGACTACTCATATCCGCTATCCCCTTACGCCGTTTGCTCATTCAGCTGATGGCAAAAAGAAACTATTTCGCTATTGCAAGGTAGCCCAGAAGCCACAAATTGCCATGAGAAACAGGCACTTTTTGATGCCAACAAATTGACATCTCGGCAAAACAGAAACTTAGCGCGGCTATGCGACATTAATACTTTTGGATTAATCCGTTGTTACATTTGCAGCTTTCAATAGCTTGGCAAATTCTGTGATGGCAAAGGGGTATCACTCAGGCGATTCCCCGCCATCAGCGCTCGAACGCGCGAGGAGTTGCACCATGTCGCTCAACCGCATCCTTCTCCACTGCAAACAGTTCATCACGCGCAAGGACGGCGCCTCCGGTATCGAATACGCGGTGATCGCAGCCATGGTGGCGGTCGTGCTGGCGGGGTTCGTCCCGGGTGTGTCCAGCAATGTCAAATCGGTCATGGATAAGATCGAAGCGGCCATCACCACAGGTGGTGGCACCGGAACTGGCACGGGGACTGGGACCGGCAGCTAAGGAAAGACTGGATAGCTTTGGACCCCATTCGAAAGGAGCCGGCCATGTCACTCTCTTCCTTGCGTCAACAGATCCTCCTGGTGGACGACGAGGAAGAGGCACTGCTCGAACTCGCCGAACTGCTGGAGAACGAAGGCTTCATTTGCCTCACCGCCACCTCGGTCAAAGGCGCCCTGCTCCAGCTCACCCGCCACCCGGACGTGGCCCTGGTCATCACCGACCTGCGCATGCCCGAGGAAAGCGGTATCGGTCTGATCAAGCGCCTGCGTGACCACACCGCGCGCCAGCACCTGCCGGTGATCGTCATGTCCGGTCACGCCGACATGGAAGACATCAGCGACCTGCTGCGCCTGCAAGTGCTGGATCTGTTCCGCAAGCCCATCTACCACGCACGCCTGCTAGAGACGCTGGAGAACTTGTTCCCCAAACCGCGGATGCAGGTGGTGTGCTGAACCCTGGGGACGCTGCGCGCCCCACCCTAGGCTTTGCCAACTCCCTCGAGATATCGCAGGGGTACGGTTCACTCTGCTTAAGCGTCGCTCGCCCTCACAGGGAAACACTTAGGCTCACCATAATCCTAGGGCTGCGATCCAGGCTGTCCTGCGCCACATCTGCCAGAGGCTTGGCCAGTTCCAAGGCCAGGTTGTAAAAGCGTCCATCCCCGATCCGCAATCCCAACGCCGCTGAGGCCAGTTGCGCCCGCTCCAGGTCGCGCCCGTTCGACCACGCCCGGGCGGCATCGAGCACCAGATAAGGCTGCAGCAACCGAGCCCAGGTGCCGTCGCGGTGGACGCTGTAGTCCAACTCGTAGGCCAGCCCCCAGCCCTTGTCGCCCGAGGCCTGGTCGGCCGGATAGCCGCGCCCGAAGTGCTGTCCGCCGAACAGCACACGCTCGCTGTCGGACAGGTCGTTACCGCTCCAGTAGAGCGCGCCGGACACCACGCCCTGCCAGTCAGGCGCCAACGCATCGCGCTGCAGGCCAGACAGGCGCAGGCGCAAGAAATCCACGTCGCGTGCGCTGTCACTGCGAGCGCCGAACAAATCCAGGCCTTGGTGCACGCCGGCACTCACCCTACGCAACCGACTGTCCTCCACCTTGTGCCAGTGCCCTTCGAAGGACACCGCCCGAATATAGGTATCACTGTCGTCCTGACGCGTCGGGTCGGCCGTGCGCCAGTCGACGTGATCGGCCGTGGTATAGAAATGCCCTATCACATCCAGCCACTCGTCGGGCTTGACGATCAGGGCTTGGCTGATGCCGATCGCAAGGCGCTCGCTGTCCCAACGCTGGCGCAGGTTCTCGCCATCATCCAAGGGTACGAAGGTGCGCGGCTCGCTGCGAAAGCGTGACGCCGAGAGCAGCAGCCGGCTGCCTTCGGCGTCCAGGTACTGGCTGTAGTCGAGTCGATAGTAATGGGCCTCATCGTCGCCAGGCGGCAGCAAGACGCGGGCGCTCAATTGCTCGGCGAAACGGGTCTGGGCCTGGCTGTCGAACGCCACCAGCGCTTGCGCGGACGTGCGACTACCCTCGGCCAGGGTCAACCTGGCGCCAAAGGGTTTGCGCCCCACATGGACGATCAGGCGCATGGCGCCATCGCGCCGCCCTGTGGGCTGCAGTTCGGCCTCGACACTCACGCCAGGCATACGCCCGATCAGTCCGGTATAGCGCTCGAAGGATTCTCGCGTCAGTGGCCGCTCGGCCTTGAGCTTGTCCAGGATTTGCTCCAGGTAGTCGACCGCAGGGCCGATGTCCCCTTGCACCTGGGTTTCGCCGATATACCCCTCCTCCAACACCACTTGGATGCGGCCATCGGCGAAGTCCTGGGGCGGCAGGTAGGCCCGCGAAAGCAGGTATCCATCGCGCCGATAACGCTCGGTCAGGCGGTCGGTCACTGTGATGAGCTCAGCCAGGGTCACCTGATGGCCGACCAAGTGCTGGTAGTGCTCGCGCAATTCGCTCAGCAGGTACACCGTACCGCCTTCGAAGCGCACCTTGCGGACTGCCACAGTGGTGTTCACGGGCCCTGCAGGCGCTGTTTCCTCCGCAGTCGGCATGCGCACCCTCGCAGGAAGAGGACGATAGGTATCGATTGGCAGGTTGGGGGTGGGCAGGCGTCGTTCGACCTCATTGCCGTCGAGCACGCCCGGCAGCGACCCGGCACGGCAAACACAGGCCCAGGACACCATCAGCAGCGTAACGACCAGAGGACGCATAGGACGCTCCATGACCCCGCCAAGACCGGGCGCAACAGGACCGCCCTCTGGTTCAAGCGTAGGTGCTGGCCTCACGATCGTCGAACGGCCGAAGCAAGCGGTGCGGTGGTCGCTATTCGCTGATCTGAAACTCCACCCGCGCCGTCTCGCCACTTTCGTCCAGCGCGCTGAGTTCGATGCGTCCGGTCTTTTCGAAGCGCACCAGCAGGCTGTCCTGGTCGCGGGTCTCGCCCAAGGGCTGGCCATTGAGGAACCACCAGCGCTGACCGCTGCCGCCCAAGGCCGAAACAGGCACCTGCAACGGTTCGCGACTGGTAGCCGGGCGCCGCAGCGTGTCGCCGGGGCGCACGCCGACGATCGACAGCGGCGGCGCGCTCACCGGCACTTGGGGCGGACAGCGGGGGTCCACCGCCGGCAGGCGCGCGGCGCGGCGTTCGATGCGGGGCAGCCACGGCTCCAGCGGCGCCGGCCACAACGCCACCTCCTGCGCCTTGGCACCGCTGCAACTGGCATCGACGCGCAAGCCACGCCCATTGATCCAGACCTTCTCGCGCAACCCAAGCCCCAGCGGCTGATCGGCCGCTTGCAAGGTCGGCGGCGTGGTGCCGTCCAACGTCCAGGCGAAACGTTGGCGACGGCAGTTGGGGTCCAGGCGGTTCATGGGCTGGCCCAGCGGCCAACAGATGGCGGCCACACCGACGCTCGCCGGCACCCGCTCGGCCGGCACATTGATCCCCCGCTGGCTGTCACGGTTGCTGAGCAGGTCGTGGACTTGCAGCATCAGCGGCGCCGCCGAGGCCAGGCCGAACTGCCCCGGCACCGGCGTGCCGTCGGGCCGGCCGATCCACACACCGATCAGATAGCGCGGCCCCACGCCCACCGACCAGGCGTCACGAAAGCCGTAGCTGGTGCCGGTCTTCCAGGCCAACTGCGGGCGCTGCACCAGTTCAGCGTGAAGGTCACGGTCCGGCCGGGCCTGACCGCTCAAGATACGCCGGATGATCCAGGCCGAACCAGGCGACAGCAGCCGCCGCTCAACCAGCGGATCCTGAGGTTGCAGGCGAACCCGCGCGCTCTTGCCTTCACGGGCCAGGGCCGCGTAGCCACCCACCAGATCCTCCAGACGGCTGCCCGCACCGCCGAGAATCAGCGACAGGTTCGGTTCGGCGAGCGGCGGCAGTATCAGCGGCATGCCCCCCATGCGCATCTGTGCGGCGAAACGCTTTGGCCCGTACGCCTCAAGCAACTGCACTGCCGGCAGATTCAGCGACAGGGCCAGGGCGGAGCTGGCCGAAACCGGGCCCGTGAAGCCCATGGAGAAATTACCAGGCCGGTAGTCGCCATAACGACGCGGCACGTCCTGCAACAACGATTCCGAGTGGATCAGCCCATCGTCCATGGCCATGGCATAGAGGAACGGTTTGAGGGTCGAGCCGGGCGATCGCAAGGCCTGGACCATGTCGACATGACCAAAGCGGCGCTCATCGGCCAGGTCGATGGAGCCGAGGTAGGCGCGCACGGCCATGGTTTGCGACTCCACGACCAGCAGCGCCGCCGAGGTGCGCTCAGGCAGCCGCGCACGCCAGCCCAGCAGCAGGTCCTCCAGACGACGTTGCAAGGCCGCGTCGAGGGTGGTGCGAATCAGCGGTGGGCTGCTGGCGCTGTTCAGACGCCGGGCCAGCAAGGGGGCCAGGGCCGGCTCCTGGCGAGGTGCCAGCAGCAAGGGTTCTTCCCGCGCCTCACGCACCCGCTGTGCCGGCCACACCTGGTACTCGGCCAGGCGCTCCAGCACCTTGTCGCGGGCCCGCTGGGCACGTTCGGGGTGGCGATCGGGGCGCAACCGGCTGGGTGCCTGGGGCAACACCGCCAGCAGCGCTGCCTCGGCAGGCGTGAGGTGCATCGGCGACTTGCCAAGGTACGCCCAGCTGGCGGCGGCCACCCCTTGCAGCGTGCCGCCGAACGGGGCGCGGTTGAGGTAGAGCTGGAGGATTTCGCGCTTGGACAGGTGCCACTCCAGCTGCGCCGTACGCCACAGCTGACGCAGCTTGCCCGACAGGGTGCGCGCGTGCGGGTCGAGCAGGCGTGCGACCTGCATCGACAGTGTGCTGCCGCCCGACACCACGCGGCCACCGCGCAGGTTCAGCCAGGCAGCCCGTGCCAGCGCCAGCGGGTTGACCCCGGGATGGCTGTAGAACCAGCGGTCCTCGTAGGTGAGCAGCGCCTCCAGGTACAAAGGCGAGACCTCCTCGGGGCTCACCGGATACCGCCACACCCCGTCGGCATCGGCAAAACGCCATAGGGGCGTGCCATCCTCGGCAAGCACCACCCGCGCCAGGTCATCGCCCGGCATGGGCAACGGCCACAAGCGATCGGCCAGCCACAACAGCGCCACGACCAGCACACTGGCGATGCCGATACCACGCACGACCCTTGCGGTGCGGGTGCGCAGGCACGCTACCATTGGCATCGGGAACCGACCTGCCCAAGTGATGGCCAAAGGCTAGGGAACGGCGCCCGCGCCGATTCGTTCATCAGGAAGCAACTATGCATGTAGAAGGTTTTTTCGAGTGGCTGGGCCAAGCACTGGGTTCGTTGATCCGTTTCATCGTCGACGGCCTTAGCGGGTTGTTCAACCTGCTGGCCAACGCCGGCAGCAGTTTCATCGACGGCTTGGCGCGCAACCTGGGCATGGACACCTCGCTGGTCAGCATCCTGGCGCTCATCGTCGGCCTGATGCTGCTGTACTCGGCGGTCCGCGCCTTCATGCGCGCCTCGATCATCGTCGGGATCATCTGGGCGTTGCTGGGCCTGTGGGTCTTGAGCTGGATCGTTCACTAGAGCTGCAAGCTGCAAGCAAGCGTGGCCCACACCACCTGATTTTACTTGCCGCTTGCCGCTCGAAGCCCGAAGCTCAACTCAGCGCCCTCGCACGACCATCTCTCCCTGCCCTTCCCCCACCGCTTGCAGGTTAGGCCGGTACATCGACTCCACCTGCGGCGGCGGAATGCGATAGGTGCCCGGCGTCACCGCCCGGGCCAGGTACAGCAGATGGCTGGTGCCGTAGCCATCGAGCTTGAGCGCGGCCACATAGCGGTCGTCGCGATACTCCTGGTGCACCAGGCTGGCATTCTGCATCGACTCGCGCCACTCCTTCACCGCGCTGCTGGCGTTGTCCAGACTGGCGGCGCTCTGGGCCAGGTTCTGGTTTTCAAGCTCCAGGCCCGCCGGCAGCAGGTCCACCACCAAGGCGTCCGGCACTGCGGTGGAGGCCTTGAGTGCCAGGTGCACCAGCACCAACTCGCCGCTGCGCAGGTTGCGCACATCCAGCGGCTGGCCGTTCATGCCCAGGTACTCACGGCGGATCTCCATGCCGTTGCCCCCGGCAGGCGGGGCCTGGCGCGGGTAGCCGGAGAGGGTCAGCTGCTGGTAGAGGGTCTCGCTGCCCTGGTTCTGTACGGTCAGCGGCGACATCAGCAAGGGGCCTTCGAGCTTCATGCCCGATTCAGCGTTGTTGAACTCGCGGACCTCTCCGCCGCTGTCCAGGCGTGCCTGCCACTGGCCTTCCGGCTTGCCCAACAGGCCACGACCGGCTAGGTACAAGGCGTTGCGCTCCTGGGTCGACAGCCAGCGGTTGGCCGCCAGTTCATCGGACAGCGCGAACAGGCGCTGGTCGACCTGGTTGCTGGCCAGGTTGTTCTCCTGCAGCAAGGCCAGGATCAGCGCCTGGTCTCGCAGGGTGCTGCCGTAATCGGCCATCCAGCCATCGCTGCGCTTGACGCCAAGGCCCGCCTGCAAGGCTTGCTGGGCACGCGGCTTGTCACCCATCTTGTCCAGCGCCACCGCCAATTGCACCAGTGGCAAGCCGGAGCGCGCATCGCTGCGGCGCTCGAACAGGCCACGCAGGGCACCGAGCGGCGCCTGCTGGTTGCGCGCGAGCACCAGCGCGGCGTAGGCCTGCACGGCAAAGCGGGTGTGGTCGGCGTTCTGGCTGTAGTCCACCTCGATCAGGTTGCGCTCCTGCACATAGCGCAGCAGGCGTTCATTGGCTTTTTTCAGGGCCTCGGCCGGTACACCGAAGCCTTGCTCGCGGGCGCGCAGCAGGAAGTCGGTGACGTAGGCGGTCAACCAGTATTCCTCTTCGCTGTCCGAGCTCCACAGGCCGAAGCTGCCGTTGTAGCGCTGCATGCCCAGCAGGTGCTCGATGCCCATCTCGATCTTGCGCTTGCGCACGTCGGCCGGCTCGCCCTTGATACCCAGGCGCTTGAGGCTTTCGGCATCGGCATAGAGCGAGGGGTACAGGCCGCTGGTGGTCTGCTCCAGGCAGCCGTAGGGGTAGGCCTCTAGGGCGCGAATCTGTTCGGCCAGGTTCAGCGGTGGGCGGCTGGACAGCGCCAGGCTGGCTTCCAGGCCCGCGGTCTCGAAGGCCGTGAGGTCGCCTTCAGGCAAGGTCCAGGGCTGGTCCTTGAGCGCCACGCGGTAGTGCTTGAGCATCGCCGGATAGGCGGGGCGCACGCCAAGCGTCCACTCGCGCTCGAAGGCTGGGGTCGGCTCGCCAGGCAACTGCAGGCCGTTGACCCGCACCTGCACCTTGCCTTGGCCCAGGCCACCCTGGGCCTGCACCGGGATCATCAAGGTCTTGCGCTGGCCCTCGGCCAGGCTGACGCTCTGCTGGCCTTCGCCGGCCAGGGCCAACTGGCCGTCGGCGCTCACCTGCACGTTCAGTTGCTGGGCGCGGCCGGACAGGTTGGCCAGGTCCAGCGCCAGGCTGGTGCGATCGCCACCGGCCAAAAAGCGCGGCGCCGAGAGTTCGGCGATCAGCGGTGCGGCGACGACCGTCTTGCCTTCGGCCATGCCGAAGTGCTCGTCGGTCCAGGCCTGGGCCATCAGGCGCAGCTCACCGTTGAAGTCCGGAATCTCTACAGTCGCCTCGCCCTCGCCTTGTTCATTGAGCGTTACCGGAAGGCTTTGCTGGGCAACGATGGTGACCGTGGTGTTGGGGCGCTTGCCGCCCTTTGCCATGGCCGCGTCGCCACCGAATGCCAGGCTCGCCAGACGGCCCTGCCCGGCCTCGATCAGTTGGCCGTAGATATCCAGTTGGTCGGCACCGTAGGCCTTTCGGCCGAACAGGCTGGCGAACGGGTCCGGGGTTTTGAAGTCGGTGATGTTGAGGATGCCCACGTCCACCGCCGACAACAGCACATGCACCTGTTTCGGCACGCTGCCATCAGCGTTGGCGGCCTTGAACTTAACGGTCAGCGGCTGTTTGGGGCGCATCTTCTGAGGGGCCTGCAAGGTCACTGCGAGCTTGCGTTCGGCACGGTCCAGCGGCAGATGCAGTACGCCCACGGCACGCTTTGGCGTGGCGTTGGCCTTGCGCTCACCGGGGCGGATCACCAAGGCGCTGATGTACAGGTCGTGACGCGCCCACTTTTCATCCAGCTGCACGTCGAAGGTCTTGCCCTCGGCAGGCACGTCGATCTCCTGCCACCACAGCGGGCCATCGCTGGACTCGATCATCAGATAACCGCTGCCGGCGGCAGGTGGGGTGACCGTGACTTTGGCGGTGGCCCCGTCGGCATAGGACGGTTTGTCCAGGGCCAACTTGACCTGGTCCGGACGCACTGCGCCGCCTTCGGCGTTGTCCTGGGCCCGGTAGCCAGCCCAGAAGCGCACGCTGGAGACCAGCCCTGTCTGCGGGTCTTCCACCTCGACCCGGTACGGGCCCCACTCCACCTGGAAATTCAGCTTGGCGGTGCTGCCAGCCTTCACGCTGACGGTCTCCTCGCTCTGGGTGAGGAATTTCTCGTTGTAGTTGTAGCTCCAGCCGTCGCTCTGGGAGTAGTTCCAGTAGTAGTCGCGACGCTCGCGCACCAGGCGCACCTTGAGGTCTTCGGCGGCAAGTTTGTGGCCTTCGCGGTCGGCCATCAGCACTTCGAATTCCACGGGACCATCGCTGTCGGTTTCCTCGCCCTCGAACAGGCCACGCAGGCCCGGCAGGCGTTCGGCCGGCCAGATCGGCTGCTCCAGGCGGCGGGTGATCGGCCGGCCGCCAGACTCCTGGAGGCTGGCCTGGACGGTCAGTTGCAACGGCGAACGGGCCTCGGCCCAGCGGCTTTCAATGTCCAGGGTCGCCTTGCCAGCGTTGTCGAGGGTCACCTCGTCCAACTCCAGGTCCTGGTTGAGCTCGGTCTCGGTGACCGAACCGAACTGATAGCCCGGCAGCGCCGGCACGGCTTCGCGCAGGGGGCGCACATAGGCCTGGCCGCTCAGGCGGTTGCCGGCGGCAGGCGCGCCGTAGAGGTAACGGCCATTGACCTGGATGCGCGCGGTTTCGTCAGGCGACAGCGGCGTGCTGCTGCCCTTGAGCTCCAGGGCCAGGCGCTCGGGGAGGAAATCCTCGACCAGGAATTCATAGACCTGCTTGCGCCCGCCTCCCAGATCGAGCAGCAGTTGCCAGCGTCCGGTCGGGGCTTCGGTGGCCAGTTGCAGTTGGTACTGGAACAAACCCTTGCTGTCGGCCTCCCAGACGAACTTGCGGCTGACCTGCTCATCCGGACGACGTACTTCGACCGTCACCGGTTGCGCCTTGACCGGCTTGCCGTCCTGGTCGCGCAGCAGGCCGTTGAGCAACACCGTCTCACCCGGACGATACAGATCGCGCGGACCGAAAATGAAGAACTGCAGCGGGTTGGCCTGAGGGCCTGTGATGTCGAACTCGGCCAGGTCCAGGGCGGCGGTGTTCAGGCGCAGCAGCGTGGTGTTCACCCCTTCGGTGGCGATCAACGTGTCGGCCTTGGCAGTGATCGGCAGTTGCGCGTGGCCCTCGCCGTCGGTCTCGGCCTGGGCCAGCAGCTTGCCCTTGTCATCGTGCAGCTCGAGGTTGACGCCCTTGAGCGCCTTGCCGCCTTCCAGGGCCTGGGCAAATACGTCCAGGCGATCCCGGTAGCGATGGGCGGAAACGCCGATGTCGCTCAGAGTGAATAGGGTCGCCGGCTGGGAATAGTCATAGGTGCCCGAGGCGCGCATCACCGCCAGGTACACGCCTGGCTCCTGCAGCGGCTTGATCCCGGCGATCGGCAGCAGCACGGTCTCGCGGGTGTTGCGCGCGGGGTTGAGGTCGAAGCGGCCGCTGTAGACCAGGTCGGCCATGTCCAGGGTTTCCTTGGACTGGTAGTAGTACAAGCTGCTGTTGCGGCCCCAGTTGACCAGGAAGCTGGAGAGCATGTCCGGCTTGATGCGGAAGAATTCCACATCGACCTTGTCGACGTTCAGGGCGATCACCGGTAGGCCTTCGGCCAGGCGGGTGGGCAACAGCGAGCCGCGACTGGCGAAGCCCACGGTCGGCTGCATGTCGCGGGTTTCCAGGCGGGTCACCGACTCCTGCTCCAGACGCTTGTCGTTGACCGCCAACAGCCCCTTGTCGACCGTCAGGACCAGCTTGCGCTGGGGCTCCAAATGACGCAGGCGCAGTTCCATCTGGTTGTCCGAAAGCTCCCAGGCGCCGTCGATCTTGCCTTTGACGGTATCGACCAGATGGACCTTGGAGGCGAAGTCCTGGTTAGCGTCCAGGGGGGCGGAGAAGCTGACCGAGAGGGTGCTGGCGCCGTCGAGTTGGACTTCCGAGACATCCAGCACGGTCAGTTCGCGGTCGGCGTAGCGTTTGGCCAGGACGACCGGGTCTTCGCGCTTGGGCGCCGGGGTGGCGGCAGAGGCTGCCGCAGCCGGCTTGTCGGCAGGTGCCGGAGCATCCTTCGAGGAGGAATCACAAGCACTGAGCAGCGCCAGCGCGCAGGCCAGCAACAATCCTTTGTTGAGCATGGAGAGAGAACTCTTGGGCAGCGTGTCGATAAGGGCGCAACTATAGCGCAATGCCTGGCGACGCACCTGTCATGAGCGTGCAACTGAGACCCGGTTCGCGCGCAGCGGTGGCCTGCCCGCTACAATGGCGCCACTTCTCAAGCGGGCCGCCTCGCGCCCCCAGACCCAAGGCTGCACATGCTCTCACTGTCCAATAGTTGGCGCGACCGCCTCACCCACCGCAAGGTCTGGGCCCTGGCTGCGCCGATGATCCTTTCCAATATCTCCGTGCCGCTGGTGGCACTGGTCGACAGCACGGTCATCGGCCATCTGCCCCACGCGCACCAGTTGGGCGCCGTTGCCGTGGGCGCCACCTTGTTCACTTTCATGGTCGGGTTGATGGGCTTTCTGCGCATGGGCTCCACCGGTTTCGCCGCCCAGGCCGCCGGACGCTCTGACGGAGCCGCGTTACGCCAGGTACTGGTGCAGGGGTTGTTGCTGGCCCTGGCCTTCGCACTGCTGATCGGCCTGCTGGCGATTCCCTTCAGCCAACTGGCGTTGCAGGCGATGCAACCGAGCGCGGCGCTGCACCAGTCCACCGAGGACTTCTTCCATACCCGCCTGCTGGGCCTGCCGGCGGCGCTGGCCAGCTACGCCCTGGTCGGGTGGTTCCTGGGCACCCAGAACGCCCGGGCGCCCTTGGCCATTTTGCTGACTACCAACGTGCTGAACATCGTCCTCAACCTGTGGTTCGTTCTAGGCCTTGGCTGGGGCGTGCTGGGCTCGGCACGGGCCTCGGTCATTGCCGAATGGAGCGCCGCGCTGCTCGGCCTTGCCCTGACCCGTCCGGCCCTGCGCGCCTACCCGGGGCACATCGCCTGGGCCGCCCTCACACGCTGGCAGGCTTGGCGGCCGCTGCTGGCGGTCAACCGCGACATCTTCCTGCGCAGCCTGGCGCTGCAGTTGGTGTTTTTGCTGGTGACCGTACAAGGGGCGCGGCTGGGCGAAGCCACTGTGGCGGCCAACGCCCTGCTGCTCAACGGCTTGATGCTCACCGCCTATGCCCTGGACGGCCTGGCTCACGCGGTCGAGGCCCTGTGCGGCCACGCCATCGGCGCCCGCGACCGCAACGCTCTGCATCGTTCGCTGGTGGTCGCCTGCGGCTGGTCGCTGATCGTCAGCCTGGGCTTTGCCGGGGTGTTCTTGCTCGCAGGGCATCTGTTCATCGACCTGCAAACCGACATCGACAGCGTGCGCGCGGCAGCCTACCCCTTCCTGCCTTATCTGGCGGTGTTGCCGCTGATTGCGGTGTGGAGCTACCTGCTCGACGGGCTGTTCATCGGCGCGACACGGGCGCGGGAGATGCGCAATGCGATGGTGCTGTCGGTGGTGATTACGCTGCCCCTGGCGCTGCTGCTGAGCGGGCTGGGCAACCATGGATTGTGGTTGGCCTTCCTAGGGTTCATGGCGGTGCGGGCGGTGAGCCTGGGGTGGGTTGGGTGGCGGTTGCAGCAGAAGGATTTGTGGCTGCGATAGATCTTGGGGCTGCCTTGCAGCCCTTATTGCGCCACTAGGCCGCCTTGTGAACGACCTTGGGGCGCGATAAGGGCCGCAAGGCGGCCCCAGGCATCACGAAGAGAGATAAGACGAACGGGTCAGACCCAAACGCAGCGCATCCAGGAACTGGGTACGCTCGCGCGCCGTGATGCGGGCGCTGGCCACCTTGTCGCGGTAGTGCGTCATCAACTCCTCCGGCGACAGATGCACGTAGCGCAGCATGTCCTCGATGGTGTCGTGGGTCTCGATGCCGGCGTGGTACACGCTGCCATCGGCGTTCTGGTAGATGTTCACCGAGTCGGTATCGCCGAACAGGTTGTGCATGTCGCCCAGGATTTCCTGGTAGGCACCGACCAGGAACACACCCAGCAGGTAGTCCTCGCCTTCCTTGACCGCGTGCACCGGCATGCTGGTCTCGATGCTCTGCTCGTCGACGTACTGGTTGATCTTGCCGTCGGAGTCGCAGGTCAGGTCCTGCAGCACAGCGCGGCGCATCGGCTCTTCATCCAGGCGGTGCAGCGGGATGATCGGCAGCACCTGGCCGATGGCCCAGGTGTCCGGCAGGCTCTGGAATACCGAGAAGTTGCAGATGTACTTGTCGGCCAGCTTGTCGTTGAGCTCGTCCAGCACCTGGCGGTGCGAGCGTTGACGGGCCTTGAGCGAGTTGTGCAGGCGGCGGCACACGGCAAAGTAGCACTGCTCGGCCAGGGCCTTCTCGGCCAGGCTGATCTTGCCGTCGGCATACTGCGCGGCGACGTCGCCCATGTAGTGGGTGGCGCGCCAGTAGGTCTCGGTGACCATCTCGATGTCGGTCGGGCCGAGCAAGTCGACCAGCCACTGCACTGTCTCAGGCAGCGAATCCTTGTTCTCGATGGTCGGCACTTCGTCGTTGTGCTTCTCGACGTCGGTCACCTGGATCACCAGCATGGCGTGGTGCGCGGTCAGCGAGCGGCCGCTCTCGGAGAAAATGTGCGGATGCGGCAGGCCCTGGGCGTCGCAGAACTCCTTGAGCATGCCCACCACCACGCCGGCATAGTCGTCCATGTCGTAGTTGATGGAGCTGGCGTTGCGCGAGTGGGTGCCGTCGTAGTCCACGCCCAGGCCGCCGCCGACGTCGATGTGATCGACCGGCAGGCCCAGGGCGCGCAATTCGCCGTAGTAGCGGATGGCCTCCTTGAAACCGTGCTGGTAGTCGGCCAGGTTGGCGATCTGCGAGCCCATGTGGAAGTGCAGCAGGCGGATGCCCTGGTCAAGGCCGGCATCGCGGAAGCGCTGCACCACCGAGATCAGCTGGGCGGCGGACAAACCGAACTTGGACTTCTCGCCCCCGGTGTCGGCCCACTTGCTCGAAGCCAGCGACGACAAGCGCACACGAAGGCCAACCTGCGGCTTGACCTTGAGGTCGGCGGCTTCCTCGATCACCAGGGCGACCTCGGACTCCTTCTCGATGACGATGAACACATTGTGGCCAAGCTTCTGGCCCATCAACGCCAGGCGGATGAACTCACGGTCCTTGTAGCCATTGCAGACGATGGTCCCGCCCTTGGGCGCCAGCGCCAGCACCGCCAGCAGCTCGGGCTTGGACCCGGCTTCAAGGCCGATGGAAACGTTCTGGGTGGCGATGATGTTCTCCACCACCGCTTCCTGCTGGTTGACCTTGATCGGGTACAGGGCCGTGTACTTGCTCTGGTATTCCAGGCGCTCGATGTTGGCATCGAACGCGCCGGTCAGCTGGCGCACGCGGTCCTGCAGGATGTCGGGGAAACGCACCAGGAGCGGCAGCGACAGGCCACTCTGGCGCAACTCGTCGACCTGCTCGTACAGGTCGATCGGGGCGCTGTCCGGGCCGTTGGGGCGCACTTCGACGCGCCCGGCCTCATTGATGGCGAAATAACCAGCGCCCCAATGGCGGATCCCATAAACACTGCGGCTGTCGGCCACGGTCCACTGGCTGCCATCATCTTTGCGTGTGCGTCGTACGGACATTCAAGTCCCCTGTAGATAAGTCGAAGACACTGCCCCGCGAGGGCGCGGATGCAGTGTAGAAACCGAAAATGACGATTCGTCCGTGCCAGGGGATAGACCCTTGCCACGGGAACGAGTTTAGAAAGCACTGGGCAAAAAATCGCGCGGGTCGGGATCAGCCGCCGGATTTCTTCGCCTTGAAGCCCTGCTTGGTCAACTCACCGAGCAGCAGCTCGACATGGTCGCCCTGGATCTCGATGACCCCATCCTTCAGCGCGCCTCCGGTACCACAACGGCGCTTGAGGTTGCTGGCCAGCTCCTTGAGCTGGTCGAGGGGCAGCGGGACGCCACTGATGGTGGTCACGGTCTTGCCGCCGCGGCCTTTGCTTTCGCGGCGCACGCGGGCGATACCATCACCTTCGGGGATGACCTGTTGCTTGCAGATGCAGGCGTCCACCGGCTTGCCACAGTCCGGGCAATGCCGACCGGCATCGGTGGAGTAAACGAGACCGCCAAGGGCGGCGAAGGAAGAAGCTTTCTTGGCCACTTTTGTTCCTCTTGCTGAGGACAAAAACTGGTCGGTGCCTGGGGCCAGGACCGACCGCGAAGCCCCACTCTGGCAGGGGCAGCGCTACTGCCGCAAAATCCTGCGGCAGCCCGAAAAGGGCGCGCAGTGTAACGATAAATCTGCCGGTTGCTAAGTACCGGAATGCGCCATTTTTCGAATGTTTTGCGACCCCTTGCGAATAAACCCATTCCCACAGCGCTCAAGCGCTACACGATCCCCGTGGGCGCGGGTTTACCCGCGAAAGAGCCGGCCCTGCCAACACCGCTATTTCAGACTGGCCGCGTAACGATCCAGCGCTGCCAGCGAGTCCGGACAAAACGATAAAAGCCCACGATCGGCTTCTATCTGGGCAAGACTCACAAACCGCGCCTCACTGACTTCTTCGGGCTGCAGCTTCAACGGCGCATCGGAAATCGCCGAGAACACCGCGCACCACAGGCGGTTGTCCGGCTGGTCGAAGTAAAACCGCTCGTGAAAGCGCAACTCGACGCCCGCGATGCCCAGCTCTTCCTCCAGTTCACGCGCTGCCGACACCTCGTAGCTTTCGCCGGCTGCCACCATGCCGCCGGCTGCCACGTCCCAGTAGCCGGGGTACAGGGCCTTGCTCAAGGTGCGCCGGTGCACGCACAGCTCACCGGCGCTGTTGAACAGCAGGATGAAGGTGCAACGCCCGATCAGGCCGCGTTCACGCAGCTCGGCCCGGGGTAGCGCGCCGAGCAGTCGGTCGGACTCATCGACCCAGGCGACCGATTCACGATCGGAGGCCGCGCGGTGCGCAGCCTCCTGTGGGCTGATGCTCATCCTCAGCCCTGCGACAGCAGTTGACGCAGGTCGATGACAGCGGCGTTGGCCCGGGAAATATAGTTGGCCATGACCAACGAGTGGTTGGCCCACATGCCAAAGCCGCTGCCGTTGAGCACCATCGGGCTCCACAGCGCCTCCTGGGAGGCCTCCAGTTCACGGATGATCTGGCGCACGCTGACCGTGGCGTTCTTCTTGGCCAGTACATCGGCGAAGTCGACCTCGATGGCGCGCAGCAGGTGCGACAGCGCCCAAGCCTGGCCACGGGCTTCGTAGAACACGTTGTCGATCTGCAGCCATGGGGTTTCGACCAGTTCCTCGTCGACCTGCGGCGCCTGGCCTGGGACGACGGACTCGGTCTTCAGGGTGCTGTTGAGCTTGACCCGGCCGACACTGGCCGACAGGCGCTGGGACAACGAGCCCAGACGGGTGGCCACATCACCCAGCCAGTTGTTCAGGTTGTCCGCGCGGGTATAGAAGATGGCGCCCTGGTCGCCGGCGGCCAGGCGGCGCTGGTAGCGGCTGAGCGACTTGATGCCCTCCTCGAACTCCGATTCGCTCGACGGCAGGATCCAGCTCTTGTTGTCGAAGTTGAAGCGCGGCTCGGCCTTGGCCAGGTCCGCATCTTCGGTCGATTGGGACTGGGAACGGGCGAAGTCCTTGCGCAGGGCGCGGGACAGGTCACGCACCTGGACCAGCACGCCGTATTCCCAGCTCGGCATGTTGTCCATCCACAGCCCTGGCGGGAAGCGGTCGTTGGAGATATAGCCGCCAGGCTTGTTCAGCAGGGTGCCGGCCACGGTCTTGAGGGTCTCGATGGTGGTATAGCCCACCACCATCTGCTGGCCAGTGCGCTCGGCGGCAGCCTGGGCGTTCTGCTGAACCGGGAACAGCTCCGGCTCCTGGCTCCAGTACCAGCCGAGGCCGATGCACACCAACAGATACAGGCCGATCAGGGTGCCCAAGGCTCGGCTCCACAGCCCCCCCAGATAGCTACGTGTAGCGGCGCCACGGGCGTCGACGCGCTCACGGGGCTCGGCTTTGGCCTCGCGGTTTTTCCAATCCAGCATGGCGTTGTCCTTATCAGTCCGACGGTTCAGGGGCTTGGACCACCAGCCCCAGCCAGGGTGCCACGGCAAGCCCGCGTGGCAGCACTATAAAGCAGACACTGCCTTACGCATAAGCGACCAAACGGTCGGTAACTGAATATTCGTACCTCGGCGGACTTTGTTGACATGGCGCACTGGCCAGTCCAGAAATGAGTGCTAGCATGGAGCCATCATTGCACCTGCATAACCACACACCAATAAGCAGTCAGGACATGACCCAGCCAGCCGACCCGAGCCACGAGCGCCTCAAGCAGCACTTCGCCCAGCGGGTCATCTACCAGGCCCGACAGATCCTGGAGATCTGGCAGCGCCTGCAACGAGGCGAGTGGTCGGCTGCGGAACTGGGCGAGCTGTGCGAGGCCAACCTGCGCCTGCAACGCTATGCAGAACGCTTCGAACAACCCGAGCACAGCGTGCTCTCGACGGCGATCGGCCAGACGTTGCGGGCCATCGAGGCCAACAGCGCGCGGCTGAATTCGGAGCTGATCAGCGAGCTCAACCGCCTGATGCAGCGCCTTTCGCGCACCGGTCTGCGCAAGGGCGACCAGCTCGACAATGTGCCCCTGCCACCGGTGCGCAAGCCCGTGTACATCCTGCTTCAGGACCACGACCGCGCCGAGCGCCTGGCCCAGCAGCTCGAATTTTTCGGTCTGGGCGTGCAGGCGCTGTTCAGTGCCGAGGCGTTCTGCGCCTCGATGCGTGAACGCTTGCCTTCGGCCATCGTCATGGACGTGGACTTCACGGCGCCAGGCCAAGGCCTGAAACTCGCGGCCCTGGCCCAGCAAGGGCTGGATCAGCATATCCCGCTGCTGTTCTTCAGCCACCACGAGACCGACACCCCCACCCGCCTGGCTGCCGTGCGCGCCGGAGGCCAGGAGTTCCTGACCGGCACGCTGGAGGCCTCGAGCCTGCTGGAGAAAGTCGAGCTCTACACCAGCGCCACCCAGTACGACCCCTTCCGTGTGCTGATCATCGACGACTCCCGCGCCCAGGCCATGTATACCGAACGCCTGCTCAACGGCGCAGGCATGATCACCCGCACCCTCACCGAGCCTATCCGCACCATGGCCGAGCTGGCGGACTTCCAGCCCGACCTGATCATCCTCGACCTCTATATGCCCGACTGTACCGGCCCCGAGCTTGCCAAGGTCATCCGCCACAACGATCGCTACGTCAGCGTGCCGATCATCTATCTTTCGGCCGAGGATGATCTGGACAAGCAACTGGACGCCATGAGCGAGGGCGGTGACGACTTTCTGACCAAGCCGATCCGCTCACGTCACCTGATCACCACCGTGCGCAACCGCGCAGCACGGGCCCGTCACCTCAAGGCGCGCATGGTGCGCGACAGCCTCACGGGGCTGTACAACCACACCCATATCCTGCAATTGCTGGAAGATTGCAGCTTCCGCGCCCGCCGCGAAGCGCAGCCGCTGAGCTTCGCCATGCTCGACATCGACCACTTCAAGAAGATCAACGACCGCCATGGCCATCCCATGGGCGACCGAGTGATCAAGAGCCTGGCGCTGTTTCTCAAGCAGCGGCTGCGCAAGACCGACTTCATCGGGCGCTACGGCGGCGAGGAGTTCGCCATCGTCATGCCCAATACCACACTGGACGCGGCCCACAAGGTATTGGACGAGATTCGCCGACGTTTCGCCGAAATCCTCTACCCGGCCCAGCCCCACGATCTCAAGTGCACCTTCAGCGCCGGCGTGGTGCAACTGGACGACAACCTCGATGCCCTGACCATGGCCAGCGCCGCGGACGAGGCGCTGTACCGCGCCAAGCACGCCGGGCGCAACTGCGTGGTGCGTGTGGAGCCCTAGGCGTATTCACCAGTTGCTTCCCCGGCTGCTTGGCCAATAAAGGCAAATAGCCACTTTTTTGTAAGATCACGCCCTCCTCGTCATCACCTCGTCACAAAACCGCAATAACTTCAGGCACCTACCTCTCCACTCCCCGCCGGAAGTTCGCAGCTATGCGCCTGAAGTGGCTGACCAATTTCAATACCTTGCTGCTAGTGACCGTCTGCATCGCCCTGGGCGCGACCCTGTGGTGGTCGCAACGCGCCCTGGAGCGTCCCTATCAATTGATGGAGCGCTACCTGGATTTGTCCCAACAGTTCCAGCGTGACGCGGCGCGCAACATCCAGGCCTACCTGGGCAGTGGCGACGCCCTGCGCCATGCCGCCGCCACGGAGGCGACCAAGCAGTTGCAGGCCTCCCTGGCCGACTGGCCGCAGGCGCTTTCAGACAAGCTGCGCCCCAGCCTGGACCACCTGCAGACTTTTACCGCCAACGAGTTGCTCGCCGCCGGCAAGCTCGCCGGCGATCCGCAGGCCTTGCTACTCCAGGCCGAGCGTGAGCTAGGGGCCAATTTTGAGCAGTTGGCAGCTTACGCCCGTGACAGCGCCAGCCCAGACGCGGGCCGGTACCTGACGCCCCTGCTGGACGCCTCGGTGCACCTGGGGCGCCTGTCCCTGGCTCGGGACAAGCTGGTCAGCAGTGGCCGTGCGGAATTGGCCGACGAAGTCGAACGTGAACTGCAACTGATACGCGCCCAAGCCCAGGCCATCGACAGCCTGCCACTGCTGGGCGTGACCCGCGCTGCCGAGTCCAACGCCGACGATTTCGCCGCCCTGATGGGCCTGCAGACACAGGCCAGCGAGCAACGCGAAGATGTCGCGGTGGGCCTCAAGCGCGAGCTGCAAAGTCTGCTGTCCCGCTACCCGGCCGAACTGCAACGCACCCGCGAACAGATCGAGCGCCGTACTGCCCTGGCCGCCAGCACAGGCGAGCGACTGGAAGCAGTGCAACAGGCCATCGCAGCCCTGGAGCCTGAGGTACGGGGCCTGCACGCCAAGATCGCCGGCGAAGTGCGCATCATCCAGGGCCTGATGATCGGCCTGATTCTGCTCATCGCCCTGCTCATCGACACCCTTCAGCGCCGCTTGGCGCGCACCTTGACCGGCCTGGCCCCTGCCCTGTCGCGCTGGGCCGAGGGCGACTTCGCCCAGGCCATCGCGCTGGGGCGCACCAACCGTGAGCTGCACGATATCCAGGCGTCGCTCAATCGCCTGCGCCAATACCTGGTGGACTTGGTCGGCACCCTCCGTCACAACGCCGAACAGGTTGCCGGCAGCAGTCATGCCCTGGCGGGTATGAGCACTGCCCTGCACGACGGCGCCGAGCGCCAGGCCGGTGACACCGCACAGATCCGCGATGCCCTGGGCGAACTCGAGGCGACCATCCAGCAGGTCGCGGGCGATGCCAGCGCCGCCGCCGAAGCCAGCCGTGATGCCGGGCGCGCCGTGGAACAGGGCCAGGCGGTGATCGGCCAGAGCCTGTCCGGCCTGCGCGCGCTGGTCGATGAAGTGCAAGGCAACGCACAAGCGATCGAGCAACTGGCCGAAGAGTCGGCCACCATCGGCGGTGTGCTGACAGTGATTCGTGCGATCGCCGAGCAGACCAACCTGCTGGCGCTCAACGCCGCCATCGAGGCTGCACGGGCGGGCGAGATGGGCCGGGGCTTCGCCGTGGTCGCCGACGAGGTGCGCTCGCTGGCCCAGCGCACCACGGGGGCTACAGGTGAAATCCAGGGTTTGATCGACCGCCTTCAACAAGCCGCCCGGGAATCGGTGAACGGCATGCGCACCCAACTCGAACACGCCGAGGCCACCGCCAGCCAGGCCCAGGCTGCCGATGGCGCGCTCGATGAAATCGTCGGTGCCATCCGCACGATCGCCGACACGGCGGTACGCATCGCCGAGGTAACCGCCCAGCAGACGGGCGCGGTGAGTGAGATTCGCGATCACAGCGAACGGATTCACGCACTGGGCGAGGACAACCTGCAGCGCATTGGTGAAGGGCGCGAGCAGGGCGAGCAGTTGCTCCAGCTTGGCGGCGAGCTGAACACTGCGGTGCGGGCGTTTCGCCTCTGAGCGCCTCGGCGCCTGAGCGAGCGCATCCGCGGGTAAACCCGCGAATGCGTCGGCACTGACAACCTGAAATCCAGCGGCCATGTGTCGCGCTGCCGGCTTACCAGGCCCCAATCGAGGGCAAGTCCGCTATGATGCCTCCACGTTTCACCTAGCGAGACCGCCATGCGCCGCCTGTTTTTCCTGCTGTTCCTGCTGCTGGCCAGCCCTACCTTCGCCGCGGGCCTGCTCGACAACCGCCCCAGCGCCACCCTCGGCGCCGCCTCCCTGAGCAACAGCGCCGACTTCCTGCCTGTCCACGAAGCCTTCAAGCTCAGCCTGGTCCAGGCCGATGCCCAGACCGTCAAACTGCGCTTCGTCGCCACCGATGGCTACTACCTTTACCGCCACCGCTTCCAGTTCCGCACAGAGCCCGCCGACATCACCCTGGGCCCAGCCAACATCCCCAAAGGCGAAGCCAAGCACGACGAGTTCTTCGGCAACGTCGAGGTCTACCACGGCGTGGTCGATATCGAGTTGCCGCGCACCGATCCACGTGCCTTCACCTTGCTGGTGGGCTACCAGGGCTGCGCCGACAAAGGCCTGTGCTATCCGCCGGAAACCGAACGGCTGAGCATCGATGGCACCGGCGACAAACCCGAGGCCGGCGCAGGTGGCGCCGAGCAAGGCTGGGGCTGGCAATCACTGCTGCTGTTCTTCCTCGCCGGCATAGGCCTGACCTTCACCCCCTGCGTGCTACCGATGCTGCCGATCCTGTCCGGTGTGGTGCTGCGCGGGCAGGTGGGTGGCTGGCGTGGGCTGAGCCTGTCGTTGGCCTATGTGCTGCCGATGGCCGTGACCTTCGCCGTGCTCGGGGCGCTGATGGGCATGTTCGGCGCCGGCCTGAACCTGCAGGCACGCCTGCAGTCGGCGTGGGTGCTGGTGCCATTCGCGCTGTTTTTCGTGCTGTTCGCCCTGGCCATGTTCGGCTTGTTCGAAATCAAGCTCCCGCAGGCGCTGAGCAGCCGCCTGGACAGCATGGCCAACCGCACCAAAGGCGGCTCGCTGCTCGGTGCGGCCGTGCTTGGCGTACTGTCCAGCCTACTGGTTTCCCCCTGCGTGTCGGCGCCGTTGGCCGGCGCCCTGCTGTACATCAGCGCGAGCGGCGATGCATTGGGCGGGGCGCTGAAACTCTTCGCCCTGGGCCTGGGAATGGGCGCGCCGCTGCTGCTGGTGGCCACCGGAGGGGCCGCGTGGCTGCCCAAGAGCGGCCCATGGCTGAACACCGTCAAGAATGCCATCGGGGTTCTCCTGCTGGGCCTGGCCATCGGCCTGCTCAGCCGCGTGCTGCCAGGCCCTGCGACCTTGCTGCTGGTCGGTCTGCTGGCCGCTGGCGTGGCGCTGTTCCTCGGCGCCCTGGAGTTCGTGGTCAAGACCCCGCGCCAACGCCTGGCCCAATTGCTCGGCCTGGCCCTGCTGGTCTACGCCTTGGCCTGTTGGTATGGCGCCCTGAGCGGTCAGGGCGACCCCTTGCGTCCATTGCCACCCCCGGCAGTAGCCAGCCTCGACGCCAGCCGGGCCAGCAAGACCGACGCCTGGCAGACCATCACCACGCCCGCCGCACTGGATGCAGCGCTCGCCGACGCCAAGGCCGCCGGCAAACCGGTACTGCTGGACTGGTACGCCGACTGGTGCATCAGCTGCAAGGTGATCGAGCACGAAGTACTGAATGCGCCGCAAGTCCAGGCGCAACTGGGCGCGTTCAAGTTGCTGCGTTTCGACATGACCGAAAGCAACGCCGAGCAACGCACCCTGCTGGACCGCTATCAGCTGTTCGGCCCGCCTGCGCTGCTGTTCTTTGCCGCGAACGGCAGTGAACTCTCCGCTGATCGGGTCATTGGCGAGATAAACGCCGGCGAATTTGCGGCCATCCTGACGCGCGTGCGCGGCAAACTGGGTCTATAACTTCTCCGGACCGGGACAATTCGCCAAAGGAGTGACCAGACTTAATGATCCGGTCACATACTTTGCGCGAACCTCGGACAACGTGTTGGCTATTGCAGGGAACTGGACACCCGACGCCCTCTTGCGGCATAGTCGCCGCGCTCATGTCGTATTGCCCTACAAAACCCAAGGAATCGCAGATGGCAACCCTACTGGTGCTGCACGGCCCTAACCTGAACCTGCTCGGTACCCGCGAACCAGGCCACTACGGTGCCGTGACCCTGGCCCAGATCAACCAGGACCTGGAGCAGCGCGCCCGCGCCGCTGGCCACCACCTGCAATACCTGCAGAGCAATGCCGAGTACGAATTGATCGACCGTATCCATGCCGCCCGCAACGAAGGCGTGGACTTCATTCTGATCAATCCGGCTGCTTTCACCCACACCAGCGTCGCATTACGTGACGCATTGCTGGCTGTGAGCATCCCATTCATCGAAGTGCACCTCTCCAACGTGCACAAGCGTGAACCGTTCCGTCATCACTCCTACTTTTCCGATGTCGCCGTAGGGGTGATCTGCGGTCTGGGCGCCACCGGTTATCGGTTGGCCCTGGAGTCCGCGCTGGAATACCTGGCTGCCAACGCACAGCCCTGATGACACAAGGCTTTGGCCCTTCGGGGCCAGGGCTCTAGAGAAACGTTTTAGACACGTTTTTAAAATTAAGTCCCCGACCGAACCTTGGGAGTTGATGATTAATGGATATCCGTAAAGTCAAGAAGCTGATCGAACTGCTGGAAGAGTCTGGCATCGACGAACTGGAGATCAAGGAAGGCGAAGAGTCCGTTCGCATCAGCCGTCACAGCAAGACCCCGGCCGGCGCCCAGTACTTCGCCGCCCCGGCTCCAGTCGCTGCTCCGGTTGCCGCTGCCGCGCCAGTCGCCGCCGCTGCCCCGGCCGCCGAAGCTGGCGCCGCCGCTCCAGCCCTCAAAGGCACCGTGATTCGCTCGCCAATGGTCGGCACCTTCTACCGCAAGCCTTCGCCGACCTCGGCCAACTTCGCTGAAGTCGGTCAGACCGTGAAGAAAGGCGACACCCTGTGCATCGTCGAAGCCATGAAGATGATGAACCACATCGAAGCCGAGATCGGCGGTGTCATCGACGCCATCCTGGTGGAAGACGGTCAGCCGGTTGAGTTCGACCAGCCGCTGTTCACCATCGTTTGAACCGCGGAGAGCCAACGATGTCTGGGAAGCTCGAAAAAGTCCTGATCGCCAACCGCGGGGAAATCGCCCTGCGGATCCTGCGTGCCTGCAAAGAGCTGGGTATCAAGACCGTCGCTGTTCACTCCACGGCCGACCGCGAACTGATGCACCTGGGCCTGGCAGACGAGTCGGTCTGCATCGGTCCTGCATCGTCCAAGGATTCCTACCTGCACATCCCGGCGATCATCGCCGCGGCCGAAGTGACAGGCGCCACTGCCATCCACCCGGGTTACGGCTTCCTGGCGGAAAACGCCGACTTCGCCGAACAGGTGGAGAAGTCCGGTTTCGCCTTCATCGGCCCTAAAGCCGACACCATTCGCCTGATGGGCGACAAGGTTTCGGCCAAGGACGCGATGATCAAGTCGGGCGTACCGACCGTGCCGGGCTCTGACGGCCCGCTGCCGGAAGACGAAGAGGTCGCCCTGGCGATCGCCCGCGACGTCGGCTACCCGGTGATCATCAAGGCCGCCGGTGGCGGTGGTGGTCGCGGCATGCGCGTGGTGCACAAGGAAGAGGACCTGATCGCCTCGGCCAAGCTGACCCGTACCGAAGCCGGTGCCGCCTTCGGCAACCCGATGGTCTACCTGGAGAAGTTCCTGACCAACCCACGTCACGTGGAAGTCCAGGTCCTGTCCGACGGCCAGGGCAACGCCATCCACCTGGGCGATCGCGACTGCTCGCTGCAGCGCCGTCACCAGAAGGTCCTGGAAGAAGCGCCAGCGCCAGGCATCGACGAGAAGGCCCGTCAGGAAGTCTTCAAGCGTTGCGTCGACGCGTGCATCGAGATCGGCTACCGCGGTGCCGGTACCTTCGAGTTCCTGTACGAGAATGGCCGTTTCTACTTCATCGAGATGAACACCCGTGTCCAGGTCGAGCACCCGGTCTCGGAAATGGTCACCGGCATCGACATCGTCAAGGAGATGCTCAGCATCGCAGCTGGCAACAAGCTGTCGATCCGCCAGGAAGACGTGGTCATCCGTGGTCACGCGCTGGAGTGCCGTATCAACGCCGAGGATCCGAAGAAGTTCATTCCGAGCCCAGGCAAGGTCAAGCACTTCCACGCCCCGGGCGGCAACGGCGTTCGCGTCGATTCGCACCTGTACAGCGGTTACTCGGTTCCGCCGAACTACGACTCGCTGATCGGCAAGCTGATCACCTACGGCAAGGACCGCGACGAGGCCATGGCCCGCATGCGCAATGCCCTGGACGAGATCGTCGTCGACGGCATCAAGACCAACATCCCACTGCACCGCGACCTGGTGCGTGATGAAGGTTTCTGCAAAGGCGGCGTCAACATCCACTACCTCGAGCACAAACTGGCCAACCAGGAGTGATCGCGTTAGCGTGATGCAAGAAACCCCGGCCCAGTGCCGGGGTTTTTCATTTGCCTGTCAAGACACCAGATGAATCGCGATGGCGTTGTTCTCGTACTCGCTGGCCCTGTATACACGACCCGCGCCATCGCTGACCCGGCCGCTGCGCAACTGGTACAACGGTTCGGCCCTGACTCGCGCAAGCACCCGGCCAGCCCTGCCGCTGATACCCGAGGCACCCGCGCGGGCCCCACGCAGAATCGGATTGTACAGGTCTGCCACCAAGGCGCCGGAGGTGGTATAGACCTGGGTCACGCCGGTGCCCAAGTCCAGTGTCATGCCATAGGTCTTGCCAAAGCATGAAGAGTACGACCAATGGTCCCACTGCGCGGAAATCCCCTGGCGCCTGAGCACTGACCGGATCGGTTCGCCGATGCTCGTCCCTCCCAGCCAATCCCCACCCGCCATCACGGCACGCACCTCCCCTGCTCCGGCACTCTGGATGCGAGACAGAACGTCCCGGATCGCGCGCTCGATGAGCCCGCGGATGTTATGGTCGAAGTGGATGACCGCGCCCCATTTGGTTGCCGGGTTGTACAGCGAAACGGCAACGCAGCTCTGCACATTGAGCGTGAACAGGTAGTTGTCCGCGCTGGCGGCCGACAGTTGCCCGATCACCGCTTCGCCCTGCAGCGCTCCGCGAAGCGGATCAGGGCTCGTACCCTGGGCGATTTGCCGCACGTCGGTGATCCGCCCCAGATCCTGCACGGTGTTGCCCCCGCGCAGGCCTGTGCTATTGGCTACCCAGCGACCATCTGCACTGCGGGTGATGGCCTCCCGGTGAAGACTGTCGGGCCGGTTGGCCTTGATCACGCGCAACGTGCCGTGCTCCACGTCCCTCTCGACCTGGAAGTACCGCCCCTGATGGCGGACGAAGTGCCTGGCCCCAGGGGCCTCGCTTGATACGCCGCTGCGATAGGTGCCTTGCCAAATGCCCGCCTCGGTGACCTCTTGAAGGTTCGCCGGCTCACCTTCGACCGCCCAACGCTTGTCGAAACGCATCGAAGGAGCGCGTCTGCGACTGGCATAGGAAACTTGCCTGATCGCCAGCATGTGCCGTGTTTCGTTCAGCAACGACCTGACGGCCCTGAGCGAAAAACCTGGCAGCACGATCATCAGCCCCAGCAAGCCCCAGGAGGCGAGCAACCACTGCTGCAGGGCATGCGCGGTGTCCTTGCGCGTGTGGGCGATAATCGCCGAACGCAACGGCGCCGCGACAAAATAGGCGCCCAGCAACGCTGCGAACGGCGGCAAAACCAGAGAAAGCGGCACCACCGCGTACAGCAGCCCTTTGGCGACCTGTGTACGAATCACCTCGAAGCGGCTGCTCGTCACCTCATCGACATCCTTCAGTGCATGTTCGAGATAGGCATCGTATTCGGCAGCGATGGTGATGACGTGTTGACGACCGCGCAGAGAATCCCGGGAGGCACTGCCCGAAGCCAGGGCCAGCAGGCGTTGCTCGACCTTGCGCCTGCCCGCCAGAGGCGCCCGCGCAAGCAGGTAATCGTTTGCCGCCCCTGACACTTCCCGACCCAACGTGCTGTATCGGCTGAACAGACGCCCGTTCGGCTCTGCCGGCGCATACAACCAGTCCTGGGCCTTCCCCTCCTGGAGGTGGCGAAACACATAGCAGCCCAGGATGACGTGACCCTCGATGGTCAGCCGAAAAATCCCATCATGATCGGCCACTTGCTCGGATGACCCGCTGGCCTTCTCTTTTCCTAGCGTGCGTCCCAGCTCAGTGACCAGACGCGTCAGTGCTTCGTAGGTCTCAAGGTTGATCTGCCCGCGACCATGTGCAACTCGCAAATCACGATCCATGCCGCTCAGCAGGGCGCTGCCGAACAGTTGCTGGTAGTTCACATAACGCACCGAACCGGCCGACAGGAAGCGCTCGCGCACATGGGCAATGTACTTTTCTCCCACATAGGCACTGCGCGCGTATCGGGCAAGGTCGGCGCTTCGCAGCGCAGATAGATCCTGACCGACAAGCGAGCGCACGCCTCGCCTCGGGTGGTCGATACCCGAATTGTCGTCATAGCCATAGCACACCACGTCGAGCAGATTGACGGAACGTGTCGTCCCGTCGGCCAATGTCGTGCTCAAATCGAAGACGATCGATTCCGGTGCCACCGGATCGGTGATGCCCTGCTTTACCAGATAAGGCTTGATGGCTTCGCCCACCGTACGTCGGGCAAAGTCCTGAAAACTCTCATAGTCTTTCAGCGCCTCGATGAATGCCTGCTCGGCGCCACGGGCCTCGTTGCAAAGCAGGTTGATCACCCGACGCTCTTCGATGCCCAACGCGCTATACCAACGAGGCGACTCGCTGGCCTGCACTTCATGCTCGCGAATCTTCATGCGTGCCCGAACGCCTTGTTCGATACAAGCCTGATAACCCCGGCCTGCACTGCGAAGATCTCGGGTCAGATCCCACGCAGCGGGCAATGACTGAATTTTCCCCATTTCCACGGCAGCACTGTCGCGCTGCCCCACGGGCAATTGCGACAGCAGGTAGTCTTGGCCGGCCGCCTCTTTCATCCAGCCGCCGACCTCGGCGCTGAGCATGCGCAGGGAGTTGAACTCGACCCACTCCTGCCCGTCCGGTTTTGCCGGCGCATACAAGAACAGGCTGTCCAAGACGCCTTCTTCGCTACGAAAGAACACCAGCAGGTCACTGCAAACCATGCCGTCGAACAGTTCGAGGGCACTGACCTCCAACTCGGCCTGCGTGCCCTGCCACAGGGATGACAACTGGGCATGATGAGTGTCTTGCAGATGCCCTGCATACACGGCGCGTTGCGCGCTGTATTTCAAGCCGAAGTCATAGGCATCGAACAGCGCCTGCTGGACCTCGGCAGCTTCGTGGCGCTTGGTCAGTGCTGGCAGGTAGGTTGCCTTGGCATCGATGCTGGCCGCCAACGCGCGAATCTGCGCACCGCTCGGTGGCGGGCACAAGAGCGAGGTGTTGGTGATATCACTGAGCTCATATAGCGAGTCGATATCCAGCGCCCCTTCAGCCACCAGCTCGCTCAAGGTCAGTGATTCCGTGTCCTGCGGTGAGGCACCTCGCCTGCGTCGCTTGAATGTAATCCGGTCAGCGAGCAGCGGTGCGTCAAGGTGCTCGTCCAGATAGTCTTGCGTACAACGGCTGGCGTGGCGCTGCAGCGAGCGCACATCGCCCAGTACGCGATTCGCTTGGTCCTGCGCATCCTGCCAGTCCTGCCAAGCCCCCTCCAGACGAGCACGCTGGCTGTCCTCCAGCAATTTGTACCAGTGTGGGGAGCGGGCTTTGGTCACGGCATCGACCGCTTCGAGCTCGGCTGCGGTGGCCAAGCTTGATAACGCCAGTTGCCCATGCCACTGGTGTTCGTGCTCGCCAAGTCGCGCACGCAGCATCTCTACAGACATGTCGGGACGTTCTGCCGACTCCAGCGTGGCCTTGATGCGCTGGCAATGCGCTTGCACCCGTGCGGCAACACGGACAAGGTACGCCTGCCGCTCGACAAGCCCCTCCGGCACTACCTGCCAGTAGCGCGTCAGGTAATCCTGGTAATTGTCCAGAAGCCGGGCGCTTACGCTTTCCACGAGCTGGACCATGACATCCCGACGCGCCTCGGGAATCTCCTGAACGACACGTCCATCCGGACGATAAGGCGCATGCAACTGCTCGTCGAACACCAGTGGCCTCTGATCGATCCGATGTTGCAGAGCCGCATCGAGCAGATCGTGCGGCAAACGCGGATCGATATCGTCGCTGTAATGGGTTTTCAATTCCACCAGAAGGTTGTTCTCAGCGACCTCGAAGAAGGTTGACTGATCGTTCAGCCGTCGCTGGAAATGCTCGGCCCAGACAGTGATGCGCTCAAGGACAGGCGAGCTGGTATCGGGTACAGGGGGCGAAACTGAAGCACTCATGACGATCAATCCTGATTGAGAAGCCACCAAGGATTGGCCTGGGCACCGACCGGCATGCGGTAGCAGACAACTACCCGCGCCAGAAACCGCCAATGCACGGAATGCACAAACCCCACACACTCAAGTAAACTGCCAGGCTACGCGCAGCCCTGGGCTGCCCCTGTCGATTTACCAAAGGTGCCCGCCATGCCCTGGCTGCAAGTACGCCTGGCCATCAGCCCAGACCAAGCCGAAACCTACGAAGACGCCCTGCTCGAAGTCGGCGCCGTCTCGGTGACTTTCATGGACGCCGAAGACCAACCCATCTTCGAACCGGACCTCAACACCACCCCGCTCTGGTCGCACACCCACCTGCTGGCCCTGTTCGAAGCTGACGCCGAGCCCGAGGCTGTGTTCGCCCATCTGCGCCTGCTGACCGGCGCCGAGCTGCCCGAGCACCACGCCGAAGTGATCGAAGACCAGGACTGGGAGCGCAGCTGGATGGACAACTTCCAGCCCATGCGCTTCGGCCAGCGCCTGTGGATCGTGCCAAGCTGGCACGAGGCCCCGGAAAAAGACGCGGTCAACCTGCTCCTGGACCCGGGCCTGGCCTTCGGCACCGGCACCCACCCGACCACCGCCCTGTGCCTGGAATGGCTCGACGGCCAGCAGCTCGAAGGCACCCAGGTCCTGGACTTTGGCTGCGGTTCGGGGATTCTCGCCATCGCCGCCCTGCTGCTGGGCGCCCGCGAGGCGATCGGCACCGACATCGACGTGCAAGCCATCGAAGCCTCGCGAGACAACGCCCAGCGCAATGGCATCGCCGACGAGCGACTGGCCCTGTACCTGCCCGAGCAGATGCCCGCGATGCAAGCCGACGTGCTGGTCGCCAACATCCTGGCCGGCCCACTGGTCTCGCTGGCCCCGCAACTGTCCGGCCTGGTTCGCCCCGGTGGCCTGCTGGCCTTGTCGGGCATCCTTGCCGAGCAGGGCGACGAAGTAGCAGCTGCCTACGCCGCCGACTTCGACCTGGACCCAATCGTCGTGCGCGACGGCTGGGTACGCATCAGTGGTCGCCGCCGCTAGGCCCACCTAGACTTAACCACCTGCACAGCCCGGATTGCCGCATGACCGACAGTTTCGTCACCCAGTGCCCGCATTGCCAGACCAGCTTTCGCGTCACCTACCAGCAATTGAGCATGGCGCGAGGCGTAGTGCGCTGCGGCCACTGCCTGCAGGTGTTCAACGCTGCCAAGCAGTTGCTGGAGCAGAACCGGAGCGCCGACACACCTGAGGCGGCTAGCCCGCCACCGGCACCTGCGCCAGTAGCGGAACCGGAGCCGGCCCTGCCGCCTCAGGACGAGCAGCCGGCACCGAGCCAGCAGCAGGAAGATTGGGCGGTCACCGCACAAGCGCTGGATGACCTGGACCTGGATCAGGAGCTCGCCCGTCTCGAGCGTCGCGAGCCCCACCAGGAGCGCCAGGCGCCGTCGCGTGAAGAGGCTTTGCAGGCCCGCCGCGATGACCATCGCCACGATGAGCACGCGGACGAGCCCTTCGGCACCGCCGCCGATCATCGGCTGGACCTGCCTCCCGCCGAAGAGCCTGCCCCCGTGCTGGTCGAACAGGAAACCCTCGATCTGGACCTCGAGCCGGCACCCGGCGAACGCACCGAGCCAACCCTGGGCGGTCTGGACCTGGACGACGACGAACCTCGCCCACTCACCCAGGACGAGCCGCGCGACGTCTTGACCGACGAGCCGCAGGCACCACTCTCGACCCACGACGACATCCCTGAGAAAGGCCTCTCTGCCCGGGACGACGACGAACCGGGCAGCCTGCGCCTGTCTGCACGCGATGACGACGAGCCAGACGATCTGCATGAGGAGCGGTCGGAGCCGACGCTGGCCGCCAAGGCCGAACGCCCTTCCCGAAAGGAGCCGCTGGTGCATGTGGTGGACGATCCGTTGCAGCTTGACTGGCAAAAAGCCAAGCCCAACTGGTTCAAACGCTTGCTGTGGAGCCTGTTGACCCTGCTGGCCGCTGGGCTGCTGGCCTTCCAGTACATCGCCTACCACTTCGATGAAATGGCCCGCCAGGACCAGTACCGCCCCTGGTTCCAGCAGCTGTGCCCGATGGTCGGCTGCACGGTGCCGACCCGCGTCGATATCGCCCGCATCAAGAGCAGCAACCTGGTGGTGCGCAGCCACCCGGACTTCAAGGGGGCCCTGATCGTCGATGCGATCATCTACAACCGCGCGCCGTTCGCCCAACCTTTCCCGCTGCTGGAGCTGCGCTTTGCCGACCTCAACGGCCAGTTGATCGCCAGCCGTCGCTTCAAGCCCAGCGAGTACCTGTCGGGCGAGCTGGCCGGGCGCGGCGAGATGCCCAGCCAGACACCCATCCACATCGCCCTGGACATCCTCGATCCGGGCCCGAAGGCCGTGAACTACAGCCTGAGCTTCCGTTCGCCGGAATGAAAAGCAGCGCTCATTAGCCAGCTTCAAGCCACGAGAACAAGCAGGCCAATCAACGATTGGCTTGAAGCTTGCGGCTTGAACCTTGCTGCTTGAAGCGTCCCGTTATAAGCCCGCAGCTGTTCAGATTTTATCCAGATTCATCTTTATCCAGTCATCGAGAGCGGGTATCATGCCAACCCTTTTTCGGACTCCCATGATTCGGCCCCACAACAGGGAACACCTATGTCGGCGGTACGCATCGGCCCTTACACACTGCGAAACAACCTGATCCTCGCCCCCATGGCCGGGGTGACGGACCAGCCTTTCCGTACACTTTGCCAACGCTTGGGCGCTGGCATGGTGGTGTCGGAGATGGTGACCAGCGACATGAGCCTGTGGAACAGCCGCAAGTCGCGCCTGCGCCGCATCCATGAAGGCGATCCCGAGCCCCGCTCGGTGCAGATCGCCGGTGGCGATGCGCAGATGCTGGCCGCGGCGGCCCAGGCCAATGTCGAGGCCGGCGCGCAGATCATCGATATCAACATGGGTTGTCCGGCAAAAAAAGTCTGCAACAAGGCGGCAGGCTCTGCTTTATTGAGAGATGAAGCCTTGGTCAGCGAAATCCTCCACGCCGTGGTCGGCGCGGTGGACGTACCGGTGACCCTGAAGATCCGCACCGGCTGGGACCGGGCGAACAAGAACGGCCTGACCGTGGCGAAGATCGCCGAACAGGCCGGCATCCAGGCGCTTGCGGTCCATGGCCGCACCCGCGCCGATCTGTATACCGGCGAAGCCGAGTACGACACCATCGCGGCGATCAAGCAGGCGGTGTCGATCCCGGTTTTTGCCAACGGCGACATCACGTCGCCGGAAAAGGCCCGGGCGGTGCTGGACACCACCGGTGTCGACGGCCTGCTGATCGGCCGTGCCGCCCAGGGGCGGCCGTGGATTTTCCGCGAGATCGAGCATTACCTGCGCACGGGCGAGCACCTGCCTGCACCGGCGCTGGATGAAGTGGAACACATTCTGCTGGAGCACCTGGCTGCACTGCATGCCTTCTATGGCGATGTGATGGGCGTGCGTATCGCCCGCAAGCATGTGGGCTGGTACCTGGCAACACGACCTGGCGCCAAGGAGTTTCGCGCCCGGTTCAACGCGCTGGAAGACACACAAGCGCAGTGCGCCAACGTTCGCGCGTTCTTTTGCGAACGTCGAGAGAGCCTTGAGACAGAGGACGGACAAGGGGTGGCCGCATGACGATGATGACCGAGACATTAGTGAGTGGAACAACGCCCGTGAGCGACAACGCCAACCTGAAACAGCACCTCAATACGCCAAGCGAAGAGGGCCAGACCCTTCGCGACAGCGTGGAGAAGGCGCTGCACAACTACTTCGCCCACCTGGAAGGCGCGACCGTCACGGACGTCTACAACCTGGTGCTGTCGGAAGTCGAGGCACCGCTGCTCGAAAGCGTGATGAACTACGTCAAGGGCAACCAGACCAAGGCCAGCGAGATGCTCGGGCTCAACCGTGGCACCTTGCGCAAGAAACTCAAGCAGTACGATCTGTTGTAATCCGAATCCCAATCAGAAAAGGCGGCTCTCCCAAGAGGCGCCTTTTTTGCTGAAACCACCGCGTTATGGAATCCGAAATGACCGACCAGACTACCCGCCTGCCGATCCGCCGCGCCCTGATCAGCGTCTCCGACAAGACCGGGATCCTCGAATTCGCCCGTGAGCTGCAACAGCTGGGCGTCGAGATCCTGTCCACCGGCGGCACCTACAAGCTGCTCAAGGACAACGGCGTGAACGCGGTGGAAGTGGCCGACTACACCGGCTTCGCTGAAATGATGGATGGCCGGGTCAAGACCCTGCATCCGAAGATCCACGGCGGCATCCTGGGCCGCCGCGGCATCGACGACGCCATCATGAACGAGCACGGCATCAAGCCGATCGACCTGGTCGCCGTCAACCTGTACCCGTTCGAGGCGACCATCGCCAAACCGGGCTGCGACCTGCCGACCGCCATCGAGAACATCGACATTGGCGGCCCGACCATGGTCCGTTCCGCAGCGAAGAACCACAAGGACGTCGCCATCGTGGTCAACGCAAGCGACTACGCCAGCGTCCTGGAAAACCTCAAGGCCGGCGGCCTGACCTACGCCCAGCGCTTCGACCTGATGCTCAAGGCCTTCGAGCACACCGCCGCCTACGACGGCATGATCGCCAACTACATGGGCACCATCGACCAGGCCAAGGACACCCTGTCCACCGAAGGCCGCAGCGAGTTCCCGCGCACCTTCAACAGCCAGTTCATCAAGGCCCAGGAAATGCGCTACGGCGAGAACCCGCACCAGAGCGCGGCATTCTACGTCGAGGCCAAGAAGGGCGAAGCCAGCGTCTCCACCGCCATTCAGCTGCAGGGCAAGGAGCTGTCGTTCAACAACGTGGCCGACACCGATGCCGCGCTCGAGTGCGTGAAGAGCTTCGTCAAGCCGGCCTGTGTCATCGTCAAGCACGCCAACCCGTGCGGCGTGGCCGTGGTACCGGAAAACGAAGGCGGCATCCGCAAGGCCTATGACCTGGCCTACGCCACCGACACCGAGTCGGCGTTCGGCGGCATCATCGCCTTCAACCGCGAACTCGACGGCGAAACCGCCAAGGCCATCGTCGATCGCCAGTTCGTCGAAGTGATCATCGCGCCGAAAATCTCCCAGGCTGCCCGCGAAGTCGTGGCGGCCAAGCAGAACGTGCGCCTGCTCGAGTGCGGCGAGTGGCCTGCCGAGCGCGCCGCCGGTTGGGACTTCAAGCGCGTCAACGGTGGCCTGCTGGTACAGAGCCGCGACATCGGCATGATCGGTGCCGATGACCTGAAGGTCGTGACCAAGCGCGCCCCGACCGAGCAGGAAATCCACGACCTGGTCTTCGCCTGGAAAGTGGCCAAGTTCGTCAAGTCCAACGCCATCGTCTACGCCAAGCAGCGCCAGACCATCGGCGTGGGCGCCGGCCAGATGAGCCGCGTCAACTCCGCCCGCATCGCGGCCATCAAGGCTGAGCATGCCGGCCTGCAGGTTCAGGGCGCAGTCATGGCCTCGGACGCCTTCTTCCCGTTCCGTGATGGCATCGACAATGCGGCTAAAGTGGGTATCACCGCCGTGATCCAGCCAGGTGGCTCGATGCGTGATGCCGAGGTTATCGCTGCCGCCGATGAAGCTGGCATTGCGATGGTATTCACCGGCATGCGCCACTTCCGCCACTGATTTACGGCAATCGGCCGCACTGAAGCAGGCATCTGCTGCGTTGGGGCCGGTTCCGCTGATGCTCATTGCCAGAAGGCAACTCCGCTCATCGGAACCGACCCCGCCTTGCATCTACCTGCTTCATTGCGACCTCGTACAGCGTGAGGCTTTGCCTCCCGTCCGAAAGAATTCGAGGTTTTTGACATGAATGTTTTGATCATCGGCAGCGGCGGCCGTGAGCACGCCCTGGCCTGGAAAGTCGCCCAGGACCCACGCGTCGAGAAGGTCTACGTTGCCCCGGGCAACGCCGGCACCGCCATCGAAGCCAAGTGCGAGAACGTCGCCATCGACGTCACCGCCCTGGAGCAACTGGCCGACTTCGCCGAGCAGAACGTGCAGATGACCATCGTCGGCCCTGAGGCCCCGCTGGTCGCCGGCGTGGTCGATCTGTTCCGCAGCCGTGGCCTGGACTGCTTCGGCCCGACCAAGGGCGCGGCCCAGCTGGAAGGCTCCAAGGCCTTCACCAAGGACTTCCTGGCCCGTCACAAGATTCCGACCGCCGACTACCAGAACTTCACCGAGATCGAGCCAGCCCTGGCCTATCTCAAGGAAAAAGGCGCGCCCATCGTCATCAAGGCCGACGGCCTGGCTGCGGGCAAGGGCGTGATCGTCGCCATGACCCTCGAGGAAGCCGAAGCCGCCGTGCGTGACATGCTCGCCGGCAATGCCTTTGGCGACGCAGGCTCGCGTGTGGTCATCGAGGAGTTCCTCGACGGCGAGGAAGCCAGCTTCATCGTCATGGTCGACGGCCACAACGTGCTGCCGATGGCCACCAGCCAGGACCACAAGCGCGTCGGCGACAAGGACACTGGCCCGAACACCGGCGGCATGGGTGCCTACTCCCCGGCGCCGGTCGTCACCGCCGATGTGCACCAGCGCGTGATGGACCAGGTGATCTGGCCGACCGTTCGTGGCATGGCCGAGGAAGGCAACGTCTACACCGGCTTCCTCTACGCAGGCCTGATGATCGACAAGGCGGGCAACCCCAAGGTCATCGAGTTCAACTGCCGCTTCGGCGACCCGGAAACCCAGCCGGTCATGCTGCGCCTGGAATCGAGCCTGGTGCTGTTGGTCGAGGCTGCCTTCGCCAAGGCCCTGGACAAGGTCGAGGCGCAGTGGAACCCGCAGCCGAGCCTGGGCGTGGTACTGGCCGCCGGCGGCTACCCGGGCGACTACGCCAAGGGCGCCGTGATCAACGGCCTGGACGCTGCCGCCAAGCTCGAAGGCAAGGTCTTCCACGCAGGTACCGCGCTCAAGGACGGCAAGGTCGTGACCGCTGGTGGCCGTGTGCTCTGCGCCACTGCCATGGGTGCCACCGTCGAGGCCGCCCAGCAACAGGCTTACCGCCTGGCCGAGCAAATCAACTGGGACGGTAGCTTCTACCGCACCGACATCGGCTACCGTGCGATCGCCCGCGAGCGTGGCGAGCACCAGTAAGCTGCAACGGATCGCCGTGACGCCCCTGGCTCACGGCCTCCGGCTCGTCGACAAGGCCCCGCCGGGGCCTTGCCTTCGTCTTGGCGCCCCGCGCATAGTTATCCTGCACAACGGCTAGGAAGGGATCTCGTCTTGCGTCGGCTTCGGATTGCCATTGCCCTGATCGTCAGCCTGCTGACGCTGCTCTGCCTTCCCCCGGCCTCGGCCGAACAAGGTGGAGGCTGGAGCGTTCTGCTCGACGAACAGGCCAACCTGCAACTGAGCGATATCCGCTCGGACCGCTACCGCAACCAGTTCAGCCCCCTGCAACTGTTCGAACTCGATGCCGCCCCCGCCGACCAGGCGCTGTGGCTGCACTATCGACTCGAGCCGGGTGAGCAGGAGCAACTGCTGCGGGTCTTCGCGCCCGACCTCTCACGCCTGGACCTCTACGCGCTGGATGGCGACAAGCTCGTTCGCCAACTGCACCATGGGCGTCAAGGCGGCAATGCCAGCCCCACCCTGCGCAGCAGCGACCACCTGCTGCCGCTGCCCAACAGCCCGCGCACGCTGGACATCTACCTGCGCCTGGTCTCCGAACACCAGTTGCGTCCGGCCATCAGCCTGGAGCCTGCGGCCTGGGCCGCGGCCGATCAGACGCGCCCATTGCTGTTCGGCCTGCTGTTCGGCGGCCTGGTGATGTTGATCCTGCACAACCTGATCCGCTTCCTCTACACCCGCTCCAGCACCACGCTGATCCTGGCCCTCTACCACGGCCTGATGCTGCTCAGCGCCTTGATCCTGCTCAACCTCAGCGGCCCCTGGTGGCAGCTGTGGCACAGCGCCCAGACCCCCGCCGCCTACCTGACCCTGGTCCTGGCAGGGCTGGCCGGGCTGTATTTCACCCAGCACTTCTTCACCCCCTGCAGCTCGATCCGCTGCAACCGGCTGCTGCACGCAGAAATGCTGATCGTCACGGTCAGCGGCCTGGTGCTGCTGTTCGTGGACACCTTGCCACTGAACCTGATGACCTACGCCCTGATCGCGCTCGGCAGCGTGACCATGCTGCTGGTCAGTGCCTATCACTGGTACAAGGGCTACGGCCCTGCGCGACTGTTCGCCGTGGCCATGCTGATATTCAACCTGGGCGGTCTGGTATTGCTGCCGGCCTTGCTGGGCCTGACGCGCACCTCGACCCCATGGTTGCTGTGCATCCTGATGGGGCTCACCGTGGCCAGTGGCTTGCTGCTGAACCTGGCGGTCAGCGAACGGCTGCGCCGCATCAGCGAGGAGCGCTTCCGCGCCAGCCGCGCATTGGCTGCCAGCGATGCCGAGATCAACGCCAAGGCCGAGTTCCTGGCCAAGATCAGCCACGAGATCCGCACCCCCATGAACGGCGTGCTGGGCATGACCGAATTGCTGCTGGGCACGCCGCTGTCGGTCAAGCAGCGCGACTATGTGCAGACCATCCACAGCGCCGGCAACGAACTGCTCACGCTGATCAACGAAATCCTCGACATCTCCAAGCTCGAATCCCGACAGATCGAGCTGGATGATGTGCAGTTCGACCTCAATGCCCTGATCGAGGATTGCTTGAACATTTTCCGGGCCAAGGCCGAACAGCAGAACATCGAGCTGATCAGCTTCACCCAGCCCCAGGTGCCACGGGTCATCAGCGGAGACCCGACGCGACTGCGCCAGGCGCTGTCGAGCCTGCTGGATAATGCCCTGAAGAACACCGAGCAAGGCGAGATCCTGCTGGTGGTGGCCCTGGATCAGCGCGGCGACCTGCCACGCCTGCGCATCGCCGTGCAGGACAGCGGCGAGTCGATGCCCGCCGCCGAGCGTGAAGCCTTGCTGCAAGCCCAGTTGCACAGCCATCAGTTCCTTTCCAGCAACAAGCTCGGCGGCCATCTGGGGCTGGTCATCGCCAAACAGCTGATCGGCCTGATGCAGGGCGAATTCGGCATCAAGAGCAGCACCAGCATGGGCAACACCCTCTGGCTGACCTTGCCACTCGACCCCTCGCGCCTGGAGCAGCCGCCGGCCGACCTCGATGGGCCGCTGCGCGACGCTCGCGTGCTGGTGGTGGACGACAACGACACCTGCCGCAAGGTCCTGGTGCAGCAGTGCAGTGCCTGGGGCATGAACGTCAGCGCCGTGCCTTCGGGCAAGGAAGCCCTCGCCCTGCTACGCACCAAGGCGCACCTGCGCGACTACTTCGACGCCGTGCTGCTGGACCAGAACATGCCCGGCATGACCGGCATGCAGCTGGCGGCCAAGATCAAGGAAGACCCGAGCCTGAACCACGACATCCTGGTGGTGATGCTCACCGGCATCAGCAATGCGCCGAGCAAGATCATTGCCCGAAATGCCGGGGTCAAGCGCATCCTGGCCAAGCCGGTGGCCGGCTATACCCTCAAGACCACGCTGGCCGAAGAACTCGCCCTGCGCGGCCGCGAGCAGCCGCCTGCCCCCACACTGCCCGGCCCACCTCCGCCACTGGACCTGCCCAGCGACTTCCGTGTGCTGGTCGCCGAGGACAACAGCATTTCCACCAAGGTCATCCGCGGCATGCTCGGCAAGCTCAACCTCGAGCCGGACACCGCCAGCAACGGCGAGGAAGCCCTGCGCGCCATGAAAGCGCAGCGTTATGATCTGGTGCTGATGGACTGCGAGATGCCGGTGCTCGATGGCTTCTCCGCCACCGAGCAGCTGCGCGCCTGGGAAACCGCCAACCAACGCGAGCGCACGCCGGTGGTTGCATTGACCGCGCATATCCTCACCGAGCACAAGGACCGCGCGCGCCAGGCCGGCATGGACGGGCACATAGCCAAGCCGGTGGAACTGTCGCAGTTGCGCGAGCTGATCCAGTTCTGGGCCAGCAAGCGGACCGCAACCTCGGACCGTTTGCACACCTCGTAAGGCCCTTGCAGGAACAACGCTCCTGTGTTGCCTGCGCCGGTGCCATTCACCGCGCCGCCTGCTTCGCGCACAGGGACCGCAAGCCGCACCGCTATTGCGCCTGATACACTTGCCCACACCCTCCCCGCCATGGATTTGCGCCATGCTCCATGAGTTGTTCAGCGTCTACCTGAAAATGCTCGTGCTCTACAGCCCATTCTTCGTGCTGTCCTGTTTCATCAGCCTGACCCGCGGCTACTCCAGCAAGGAGCGAAAGCAGCTTGCCTGGCGCGTGGCCATCGCGGCGCTGGTGGCCAGCGTGGTGCTCTACCTGTTCGGACGTGCGATCTTCGGGGTATTCGGCATCACCCCCGACGCCTTCCGCATCGGCGCCGGCAGCGTGCTGTTCATCTCGGCGCTGGGCATGGCCCAGGGCAAGGCAGCGGTCCAGGCTGACAACGTGCAACAGGACGTGACCATCGTTCCGCTGACCATCCCGCTCACCGTCGGCCCCGGCACCATCGGTGCGTTGCTGGTGATGGGCGTGGGCCAACCGCACTGGGACGACAAGCTGCTGGCCATCGTCAGTATCGCGCTGGCGAGCTTCACTGTTGGCTTGGTGCTGTACCTGTCGAACCGCATCGAGCGGATCCTGGGCGACCAAGGCCTGCAGATCGTCAGCCGCCTGATGGGGCTGTTCGTCTGCGCCCTGGCCGCACAGATCATCTTCACCGGGATCAAGGGCTACCTGGCGCCCTGACCCCGGCTCGGCTCAGGCCTTGGCGGGGTACCAGCGCGGGGTGTAGGCCCACACGCTGCCGTCGGCGCGCGCGAAGGTGCAGGTGGTCGAGGAACCGACCAACACCATGGTGCGCATGTCGACCATCTCCGGTACCAGCTCCCCTAGCGTGACCACCCGCAGCGATTGCCCTGGCCGCCCGATGTCACGGCCCAGCACGACGGGCGTGCTCGCCTCGCGGTGCTTGCGCACGACGCTCAGCGCCTGCCCCAACTGGTGGGGTCGAGCCTTGGAGATAGGGTTGTAGAAGGCCAGGACCAGGTCGGCCTGGGCCGCCAGGTCCAGGCGTTTTTCGATGATCGACCAGGGCTTGAGGTTGTCCGACAGGGACATGACGCAGAAGTCATGCCCCAGCGGCGCACCGGCCTGGGCAGCGGTGGCCAGCGATGCCGAAACGCCGGGCAGGATCTGCAGGTCCACCCGGTGCCAGGCGGGGTCGCTGGATTCGTGCAAGGCTTCAAGCACAGCGGCCGCCATGGCGAACACGCCCGGATCTCCCGAGGACACCACGACCACCGAACGCCCTTCGGCTGCCAGCTCGAAGGCGTGCCGGGCACGCTGCATCTCTTCACGATTGTCGGTGCAATGCAACACCTGGTCGGCGCGGAACGGACCGGCCATGCGCACGTAAGTCTCGTAGCCGAGCACATCCTGTGCCCGCGCCAGCTCTGCCTTGACCGCAGGCACCATCAGGTCGGCCGCACCGGGGCCGAGACCGATCACTGCCAGGCGGCCACGGCCGCGACCGACCTGGGCCGGCTCGATCGGCGCTGGCGCCACGGCGATCACCACATCGCCCTGCTCGATCAGGCGCGCCCCGGGCATGACCTGCTCGACCAGCTCGGACAGTTGCCCAGCCGCTGGCGCGAAACGCAGGGCGACACCCAACACCTGGGCCGCCTCGTGCAAGGCCGGCTCGGCCATGTCGTGCTCATCGGCCAACAGGCAGGCCAATGCGGCCTGCGCGATACCCGCCTCGGTCAACGCCTGAGGCACGCGCTCTGCCAGATCACGCGCCGAGCCATCGACCGCCACCAACACCGAACGGGCATGGATAAGCAGCTCGTCACGGCTGGCCGGACGCGCCTCGCACCCCACACGGATGATGCGCCGGGCCTGGTCGTGCTGCGGCAACTGCGCCTGGTCGAGCCAGGGCGCATCGCCTTCGACCCGCACCGACTCGCCCGCCAACAGGTCGGAGACGAAACGCTTGCCCTGCTCCAGGTCCGCCAGGGCGTAGCCCTCGGGGGGATTGAGCAGGCAAGTGCCGAAGCGCAGCTCGCCGCTGGTGGTGATGGCCGCAGCCACGCCCAGCGCCTGGCCGATCTCCCGGGCCATGACATTGACCCCCGACAGGCCACCGAGCAGCGGCACCACAGCGCTGCCGTCCTCGGCCACCGCCAATACCGGCGGCTCGGCGCCTTTCTCGGTGAGCAGGCTGGCCAGGGTACGGATCACGATGCCGGCGGCGCACAGGGCGATGATCGGGGTGTCCTGCTGGTAGAGCTGGCGCAGGGTGTCGCCGAAGTGTTCATAGTGAACGTCCACGCCCTCGACTCGACCCGCCAGGCCCAGGATCTTCGCCTGTGGATAACACAGCTGGATGCGCTGCGCCGTCGCCAGGCTGCCGGGGCCAAGGATGACGATCGCGGGTGCCTTGCCGATGTTCATCCCTGCCATTTCTCACCCGGTACGACGATCAAGGAAAAGTACGGCGAGGACTGCGGGTCCACGTCATCGAGCGGGACGATCTTCTGGTTGGCCATGGTCGCGCGCTCCACATACAGCGCGCGCTGAGCCAAGCCCAGCTCGCCGAGTACCTGGCGCACCTTGGGGAAGTTGCGCCCCAGTTTCATGATCACCGCCGCGTCGGCGTCGGCCAGTCGACGCTTGAGCTCCTCATGGGGCAGCACGCCGGAAAGCACCGAAAGGCTCTGGTTGCGATACACCAATGGCGCGCCCAACACCGAGGTGCCGCCGAGCATCGAGCACACGCCCGGGATCACCTGGGTCTCGTAGCGCTGGGCCAGGCGGTCGTGCAGGTACATGTAGGAGCCGTAGAAGAACGGGTCGCCCTCGCAGATCACCGCCACGTCGCGACCGGCATCCAGGTGTTCGGCCACCTGCACGCCGGCTTCGTCGTAGAAGTCGCTGATCACCTGTTCATAGGACAGCGGCTCGGGCAGCACCTCGGTGGTCACCGGGTACACCAGTGGCATCAAGGTCTGCTCAGGCTGCAGGTGGGCTTCGATGATGCCAAAGGCGTTGCCGCGCTTGCCCTTGGCCACGAAGTAGGCGACCACAGGCGACTCGCGCAACAGGCGCAGGGCCTTGACCGTGATCAGCTCGGGATCACCGGGGCCCACGCCCAGGCCGAACAGACGTCCGCGTGACTGCATCATTCCACCTCCGTGGCCAGGGCGTTGACCGCGGCGGCGGCCATCGCGCTGCCGCCCAAGCGGCCCTGCATGATCACGAACGGCACGCCACGGCTGTCGGCGGCCAGCATCGCCTTGGACTCCGCCGCGCCGACGAAGCCGACCGGGAAGCCAAGGATCAGCGCAGGCTTGGGCGCACCGGCGTCGAGCATTTCCAACAGGTAGAACAACGCGGTCGGCGCATTGCCGATCACTACCACGCTGCCTTCCAGGTGCGGACGCCACAGCTCCAGGGCCACCGCCGAGCGGGTGTTGCCCAACTCCTTGGCCAAGTCCGGCACGCTGGGGTCGCGCAGGGTACAGATCACCTCGTTGTTGGCCGGCAGGCGCGCACGGGTCACGCCTTCGGCGACCATGTGCGCGTCGCACAGGATCGGCGCGCCGTTGGCCAGAGCCTGGCGACCTGCAGTGCCGGCGCCTTCGGAAAATTGCAACCCATCGATGGCATCGACCATGCCGCAGGCATGGATCACCCGCACGGCGAGTTTCTCCAGGTCGGCGGGAATCCGCTCGAGCCGGGCTTCCTCGCGGATGATCCGGAAGGAATTGCGATAGATCTCCTGACCATCGCGGATGTAGTCAATCATCAAGGTGCTCCGTCGGCAGGTCGAGCATGGCGCCTGCTTCTTCTGGGGAAAGGTCGCGCGCGCGCAGCCTGCCGAAGCCCGGCTGGTTCGCGTCGCGCAAATACAGGTCATAACGGCCCGGCGAGCGGGCCAGCAAGGTGGCCGGGGCAACATGAGCCACGGCACAGGAACGCAGGCAGCCGGACACGTGCACACTGCCGGGGCCACCTTTTTGCAGCAAGGAAGCGATGATCAGGGCATCGGCCTTGGTATCGGCCAGGCCCTTGGCGCAGCCGGCAGCGCCGGTGCAGGCCGTCAGGCGGGCCAGGGGCTGGTCGGCATCGCAGAGCAGCCCAAGACGGTTCAACTCGGCCCGGTCGATCATCGCCAGGTCGACATTGGGCAGAACGAGACTTTGCCAGGGGCTCACGCGCAGGCTGCCGTCACCGGCATCACGGGCCAGCCTGGCGAGGCTGCGCAGCATGACCGGAGTCAACCGGCCCAATGGCGGGGCGACACCCCAGGCCATGCCTTGGCGTTGAGGCAGCGGCCCCAGCCAGTCGCGAGTGGCCAGCGCACGTCGCCAACCCAGCACTGCGCCATCGCGCCGAACATCCAGGCCCAGGCTGTCGACGAAACGTTCGGCGGGGCAGTCCTCGAGCAACTGGCGCATCCGCGACTGCTGTGGCTCGGCCAGGTCCAGGAAGCGCTCCAGCACGGCGTGAACCAGCGTTAGCCCCAGCTCGGCCGGCACGGCGCCCAGGACCTGGCCACTGGCCGGGCAGCCGGCCAAGCCAAAGGCGTACCAGGGACGGCCGTCGAGCATCATTGCCGAAAGCCACAGGTCGTGAGGGTGTTCGAGCATCGCCAGGCGCTCGCCGCCATCAAGCTGCACAGCGAACTTGGCCGACAGTCCATGCAAGCGCGGGGTGGTCTCCAGCAGGTGCAGCAATTGCTCGGCCAAGGGGCGCGTGTCGATGAGCGTGTCGGGGTCGAGCCCGGCCAGAGGGCTTTGCATCACATTGCGCACATCGTCGCCTGCGGCCACTCGCGGGCCGAGGCCGGCGGCCAACAGATGCTCGATCAGGCCAGTGTGGTCCGCGCCGATGCCGCGGATCTGCAGATTGCCGCGATTGGTCGCCTCGATCACACCGCCCGCGAAACGCTCTGCCGCCGTCGCCACGGCCTCGGCCTGGTCGGCCAGCAGCAGGCCGCCGGGGAGTTTGATCCGGCAGATGCCGCCGTCACGGGCCGCGACGATGCGCCACAACCCCGGGCAAGCCGAGGGGCGGGGTGACACGGCAGGAACGAGAGGCTGATTCAAGGGGGCGTCCGGCAATCTTGAAAATGCGCTTGAGTGTAGAAGGCGCGGTATTATGCCTGCTTTGTCCGGCGGCATGAAAAGCCGACGGTCGAGCATCGACTGCGATTGAGCAGAAACTCCGGAACGCGTCGCCCTCTTCGCGGGTAAACCCGCTCCACAGGACCATCCGTACCCTCCTGGGCTGTGCGGTTTCTGTGGGAGCGGGCACAGCGGCGATGAGCACAAAGCGGTCCCAAAGATGGCGGAACGAGACACATGACTCCCTGGCTGACAGTAGTGGGCATCGGCGAAGATGGTTTCAGCGGCCTGGGCAAGCAAGCCCGGCGTGCCCTGCTGAGCGCTTCGCGGATCTTCGGCAGTCCACGCCAATTAGCCCTGTTGCCACGCTGCGTGGTCGGCGAACGCCTGCACTGGCCAACCCCCTTCTCACTGGCGCCGGTCCTGGCTCTGCGCGGCGAACCCGTGTGTGTATTGGCCAGCGGCGACCCGATGTTCTACGGCGTGGGCGCAAGCCTCGCCCGCCAGGTGCCGGCCGAAGAGCTGCATGTCCTGTCGATGCCGTCCTCCTGCGCGCTGGCCGCCGCGCGCCTGGGTTGGCCGCTGCAGGAGGTGCAGGTGGTGTCGCTCGTCGCCCGCCCCCTGGCCGCGCTCAACGCGCATCTCTACAGCGGCATGCGCCTTTTGGTATTGAGCAATGATGGCCAAAGCCCAGCGGCCGTCGCCCAGCAACTGTGCGAGCGCGGCTTCGGCCCGAGCCGCCTGCATGTGCTGGAGCACCTGGGCGGCGCGGAGGAGCGCCATCTGCGCGGCACCGCCGAGGATTGGCCCCATGCGCGCACAGCCGACCTCAACGTGATGGCCATCGACTGCCAGGCCGCCATCGACACCCCACGACTGTCACCTGTCACCGGCCTGCCCGACAGCGCCTTTCGTCACGACGGCCAACTGACCAAGCGCGATGTGCGCGCCATCACCCTCGCACGCCTCGCGCCACAACCGGGCGAGCTGCTGTGGGATGTCGGTGCCGGCTGCGGCTCGATCGGCATCGAGTGGATGCGCGCCCATCCCAGCTGCCGCGCGCTGGCCATCGAAGCCGATGAAGGCCGCCAGGGCCATATCGAACACAACCGCGACGCCCTGGGCGTACCGGGCTTACAACTGGTCCGTGGCAAAGCGCCCCAGGCCCTGGCCGATCTCGAGCGGCCCGATGCGATCTTCATCGGCGGTGGCGTGACCCGCGACGGTGTGCTGCCCCTGTGCTGGGAGCGCCTGCGCCCCGGCGGGCGCCTGGTGGCCAACGCCGTGACCCTGCAAAGCGAGCTGGCACTGGCCAACTTCCGCGAAACCCATGGCGGCGAACTGACCCGCATCCACGTGGCCCATGCCCAGCCGTTGGGCAATTTCGATACCTGGCGCCAGGCCCTGCCGATCACCCTGCTCGACGTGGTGAAGCCCCTCGATGCGTGAAGAAACCCGCGAAAAAGCCGCGCCCCTGCGCAGCGGCCTCACCACCGGCAGCTGCGCCACCGCCACCAGCCTGGCGGCGGCTCGCCTGCTGCTCACCGGAGAATGCGACGATGCCGTGCGTATCACGCTGCCCAAGGGCAAGCAGGTGACCCTGCGCCTGGCGTTCTGCCGCCGCACCGCCAACGGCGCCGAGGCCGGCACGATCAAGGATGCCGGCGACGATCCGGACGTGACCCACGGCGCACTGCTCTACACCCAGGTGCGGCTGCTCGAGCAGCCGGGCGTGCGCTTCGTCGCCGGTCAGGGCGTCGGCACCGTCACCCGTCCCGGCCTGGTGCTGGCGGTGGGCGAGCCTGCCATCAACCCGGTGCCACGGCGGATGATCAGCGAACACCTGCAACAGCTGGCCGACGCCTGCGGCCATGGCGGTGGTTTCGAAGTGACCGTCAGCGTACGCGACGGCGAACAGCTCGCCCTCAAGACCATGAACCCACGGCTGGGCATCCTCGGCGGGTTATCGATTCTCGGCACCAGCGGCATCGTCCGGCCGTTCTCCTGCTCGGCCTACATCGCTTCGATCCAGCAAGGCATCGACGTCGCCCACACCAACGGCTATACCCACATCGCTGCCTGTACCGGCAATGCCAGCGAAGACACCATGCGCCAAGTCTATGGCCTGCCGGAAATCGCCCTGATCGAGATGGGCGACTTCGTCGGCGCGGTGCTCAAGCATTTGCGCAAGGTGCCGGTACCACGCCTGAGCTTGTGCGGCGGCTTCGGCAAGATCAGCAAGCTGGCGGCAGGGCACATGGACCTGCACAGCCGCAGCTCGAGCATCGACCTGCCGCAATTGGCGGCCTGGGCGGCGGACATCGGCGCCGACGCCACCTTGCAAGCGGCGATCATCGCGGCCAACACCAGTCAGCAGGCCCTGGCCTTGGCCCACGCGGCCGGCGTCCCGCTCGGCGATGCAGTGTGCGCCCACGCCCTGGCCTTTGCCCGCAGCGTGGTGCCCGCGCAGGTGCAGGTCGAGGTGTTCGCCATCGACCGCCAAGGCGGCATCGTCGGCAAGGCAGGCGTGCAATGAGCCCGCGCATCCTGCTGCTCGGCGGCGTCACCGAGGCCTTGGCCATCGCCCGCCAGCTGGGGCCTGAGCATATCTACAGCCTGGCCGGCATCGGCCGCGTCCCACAGGATCTGACGTGCCAGGTGCGCGTCGGCGGTTATGGCGGCGCCGACGGCCTGGCGGACTATCTGCGCGAGGCGCAGATCAGCCTGCTGATCGACGCCACCCACCCCTATGCCGCGCAGATCAGCCAGAACGCGGCCCGGGCCGCACGCTACGCGGGCATTCCCTGCTGGGCTCTGCGCCGCCCGGCCTGGCAGGCGCAGCCTGGCGATGACTGGCGCGAAGTCGTCGACTGGGCCGGACTGATCGACGCCCTGAGCCCCTTCGAACGCCCCCTGTTCACCCTGGGACGTGAACCCCTGCAGCACCTCGATGAGATCCCCGCGCACCAGTTCTGGACCCTGCGCGCCCTCGAAACCTGCCCCGGCAACGAGCGCTGCGAAGTGATCGGCGCCCGTGGACCGTTCAACCTGGTGGACGAACGCGCCCTGTTCGAACGGCGCCAGATCGATGTGCTGGTGAGCAAGAACAGCGGTAGCGCAGCCACCGAGCCCAAGCTGGAGGTGGCCAGGGAACGGGGTATACCCGTACTGGTACTCAAGCGCCCGGTGTTGCCGGCGGTGGATCGAGTGTTCGACCAGGTGGGTGAGCTGATGGCTGCGATTGGGCAGACACGTTCGGATGCCAGGCCCTAGTTGGCCCTTTGCCTGACTACTGCCGTAAACTCTCCCCCACCTCTGCTCGGAAGGCTCTACTCATATGGAAATGCAATGGTGGATCTGGCTCGTCTTCGGCGTTGCCTTGGTCCTGTTGGAACTGCTCCTGCCCACCTTCTTCATCCTCTGGTTCGGCATCGGCGCCGTGCTGGTATCGGCCATCGCCTTCCTGGCGCCTAGCCTGCAACTGGACATGCAGGTGCTGCTGTGGGTGCTGCTCTCGTCCATCACCACCGCTGTGTGGTTCAAGCTGTTTCGCCGCAAGCAGCCGGACGTACGCTGGACCGCGGACAGCGTGATCGGTGAAGTCGGCCTGCTGACGGCCAGCGTGTCGGAATTCCAGAAAGGCCGCGTGCGCTTCCAGAAGCCGATCCTCGGCAATGAAGAATGGACCTGCATCGCTGACAGCGAGATCCCATCCGGCGAGCGCGTACGCCTCACCGCCATCGAAGGCAACACCGCCCGCGTCGTTCGGGCCTGACCGGAATTAAAAGGAAGTTCCCAACATGACCAGTCTCATCGTCGTCGCCGCCCTCGCGCTGTTCGTTCTCGTCACCCTCTTCAAGGGGGTGCGCATCGTGCCCCAGGGCGAGGAATGGATCGTCGAGCGTCTTGGCCGCTACCACAGCACCCTCAAACCAGGCCTGAACATCGTCATCCCCTACATGGACGTGGTCGCCTATCGCCTGCCGACCAAGGACATCATCCTCGATGTGCAGCAGCAAGAAATCATCACCCGCGACAACGCGGTGATCGTCGCCAACGCCTTGTGCTTCGCCAAGGTGGTGGATCCGCAGAAAGCCGCCTACGGCGTGCAGAACTTCTCTTTCGCCGTCACCAGCCTGACCATGACCTCGCTGCGCGCGATCGTCGGCGCCATGGACCTGGACGAGGCACTGTCCAGCCGCGAGCAGATCAAGGCACGCCTGCGCGAGGCCATGTCCGAACAGACCGAGGACTGGGGTGTCACCGTGCGCTCCGTCGAGATCCAGGACATCAAGCCATCGGAGAACATGCAGAGTGCCATGGAGCGCCAGGCCGCTGCCGAACGTGAGCGCAAGGCCGACGTGACCCGCGCCGAAGGTGCCAAGCAGGCGGCGATCCTCGAGGCCGAAGCACGGCTGCAGGCCGCCAAACTGGACGCCGAGGCGCAGATCAACCTGGCCGAGGCCTCGGCCCGAGCCATTTCCTTGGTCAAGGACGCGGTGGGCAGCGAAACCACGCCGGCGATGTACCTGTTGGGCGAGCGCTACATCAGTGCCATGGAGAACCTGGCCGGCAGCGACAACGCCAAGGTCGTGGTGCTGCCGGCGGACCTGCAAGAGACCGTGCGCGGACTGCTGGGTCGTAGCAAGCCCTGACATCCTTCGCCGGCAAACCTACTCCCACAAGGTTAACAGCGCCCCTTGTGGGAGCGGGTTCCCCTGCGAAGAAGGCAACACTGCCTCCACGGGCCTGCCCCAACCCCCTGCGGCACTTCACCGCACCCCGGCACTTTTACCTATACTCGCCCTTACAATAGCCACCTGATTCCTGACCGGATCTCTCCCATGCCCCCACGTCGGCACATTGCCTGGATAGCCTGCCTTGCAGTGCTGTTCAACCTGCTGGCCATGCCGCTGTCTCGCGCCGCGCCCAAAGGTCCGGCCGAGCAGCTGCTGTGGGGGGCTTTCTGTTCGAGCATGGCGAACAAAGGCAAGGTCGATGTCCAGGCCCTGGCCAAGATCGACCTGGGGCCGCAAACCGACGACACCGCCAGCCTGATGAACTGCTGGTGCTGCTCGGGCGCCGCGCCAATGCTGGCACTGCCCGGCTACCCGCCGCAGTTGCACAACCCGCCATTGCTGCTCGGCAGCCATCTGGCGCCACCCGCCGCCTACACACCCACGCCGCGCCAGCTATGGCCGGCGCTCAATCCCCGAGCCTCTCCGATCGTCTGAGTTGACCACGCTGTCTGCCCGCACCTGAACAGATCGGAGACTCACCATGCTCAAGCAAGCCCTCGTCCTGGCCGCCCTGCTGCTGCCCGGCGCTTTTGCCAACGCCCACGAATACACCGTCGGCGACCTGCACATCGCCCATCCCTGGTCGTTGGAACTGCCGCCCAATGCCCCCAACGTCGCGGCCTACTTCGTTGTCCACAACAACGGCCAGCAGGACGACCGCCTGCTCTCGGTCGACAGCCCCATCACCGACGACGCCCAGTTGCATGAACACGCCAAGACCGCTGACGGCCTGATGAAAATGCAGCAGGTCTCCAGCGTGGCCGTCCCTGTCGGTCAAAACCTGACCTTCGCCCCCAGCGCCTATCACGTGATGTTGATGCAGCCCAAGGACCGCAGCCTGCTCATCGACGGCAAGCGCTTCCCGCTGACCCTGCACTTCGAGAAGGCCGGCGACATCACCGTCGAGGTGGCCGTGCAAAAGCAGCCGCCCGCCGCCCCGCAAGGCCAGGCCCATACGCACTGACCGCTGACAGACGCTCGCCATGAGCCTGCCGCGCGACCGGTTCACCCGCTTCACCCGCCCTGATCGCAGGCGCCTGGGTGGCGGCTGGCTGAGCCTGTTCGCCATGTGGATGATCTTCATCGGCCCACTGGTTTCCCAGTCGATGCCGATGGATCATCACGCCGGCATGAACATGTCCATGCCGATGGACATGCCCATGGCGGCCGGGCACGACCATGGTGCCGACCACCATGGCCACAACGATGGCCAGTTGCATGTGGTCTGGGAAAAATGCGGCTACTGCTCCCTGCTGTTCAACTGCCCGGCCCTGCCCCAAACCCTCAGCCCGCTCAGTGCCGGCGTCGTTCTTCCCCCCGCCCTCCTCCCCGCTCCGCCCCGCCAGGGCCACGCCCGGCAGGCCGTCTTCCCTGGCGCGCGCAGCCGCGCACCACCTGCCTCGATCAGCGCCTGAACACAACGCTATCGCACGAAGCCTGGAGGCTTCGCGCTCCCCCCCTGACTGATCGACTGGAATCACTATGTCCGGCTGTACCCCTGTTTTTGCTCTTTCCCTGCGGGGAACGATCGCCGTGCTCTGCGGCTCTCTGCTCGCGCCCCTGACCCTGGCCGCCGAAACCGGCCATGACGGCCATACGCACGAGCAGGCCGAGCTGAGCCCGACGGTCATCACCGCCATTGCCCCCAGCTCGCCGCTGACCGTGGTCACCAATCCCAAGGACCCACGCCAGCCGGTGCCGGCCAGCGATGGCGCCGACTATCTGAAGACCATTCCCGGCTTTTCGGCGATCCGTTCCGGCGGCACCAACGGCGACCCGGTACTGCGTGGGATGTTCGGCTCGCGCCTGAATATCCTCACCAACGGCGGCGTGATGCTCGGCGCCTGCCCCAACCGCATGGACGCGCCCACCTCGTACATCTCGCCGGAAACCTACGACCGCCTCACCGTGATCAAGGGCCCGCAAAGTGTCATCTGGGGCCCGGGCGGTTCCGCCGGCACCATCCTCTTCGAGCGTGACCCCGAGTCCTTCGGCGCACTCGGCAGCCGGGTCAATGCCAGCCTGCTGGGCGGCTCCAACGGCCGCTTCGACAAGGTGCTCGACGCCGCCGCCGGCAACAGCCGGGGCTATGCCCGCTTTGTCGGCAACCAGTCGCGCTCGGATGACTACGAGGACGGTCACGGCGATACCGTGCCGTCGCGCTGGGACAAATGGAACGGCGATGTGGCACTGGGCTGGACCCCGGACGCCGATACCCTGCTGGAGCTGACCGCAGGCAAGGGTGACGGCGAGTCCCGCTATGCCGGACGCGGCATGGACGGCTCGCAATTCAAGCGCGAGAGCCTGGGCCTGCGCTTCGAAAAATCCAACCTCGGCGAAGTGCTCGACAAGGTCGAGGCACAGGTCTACTACAACTACGCCGACCATGTGATGGACAACTACAGCCTACGCACCCCCTCCGGCAGCGGCATGATGGGCATGCCCATGGTCAGCAACGTCGACCGCCGCACCCTCGGCGCTCGCATCAAGGCCACCTGGCGCTGGGCCGATGTGCAACTGGTCAGTGGCCTCGATGCGCAGACCAACGAACACCGCAAACGCGGTGGCATGGGCATCGACGCGCACAAGGGCCAGCCGTGGACCAAGGACGCCGACTTCCACAACTATGGCGTATTCAGCGAGCTGACCTGGTACGCCACCGGAAACGACCGCCTGGTCACCGGCGCCCGCCTCGATCGCGCCTCGGCCCGTGATTTTCGCCAAGGCAGCCCCACCGAGGGCGATACCCGCGCCGATACCCTGCCCAGCGGCTTCGTGCGCTACGAGCACGACCTGGCGATGATTCCGGCAACCACGTATGTCGGCCTGGGCCATGCCCAGCGCTTCCCTGACTATTGGGAGCTGTTCTCGCCCAAGCGGGCGCCAGCCGGCGCGGCCAATGCCTTCGATGGCATCAAGCCGGAAAAAACCACCCAGGTGGATTTCGGCATCCAGTACCAGGACGAGCGTCTGGAAGCCTGGGCCTCCGGCTATGTCGGGCAGATCCGCGACTACATCCTGTTCGACTACCGAGGCATGAGCTCACAAGCCCAGAACATCGACGCCCGCATCATGGGCGGCGAGCTCGGCGCGGCCTACAGGCTGACCGAGAACTGGAAGGCAGACGCCACCTTGGCCTACGCCTGGGGCAAGAACAGCAGCGACGACAAAGCCCTGCCGCAGATGCCACCACTGGAAAGCCGTCTGGGGCTGACCTACAGCCGTGATCTGTGGAGCGTCGGGGCCTTGTGGCGCCTGGTCGCGGAGCAAAATCGCATCGCCGAGAAACAGGGCAACGTGGTCGGCAAGGACTACGAGAAAAGCGCAGGTTTTGGGGTGTTCTCGCTCAACGGCGCCTACAAGGTCAGCCGCAACCTCAAGCTCAGCGCAGGCGTCGACAACCTGTTCGACAAAACCTACGCCGAGCACTTGAACCTGGCCGGGAATGCCGGGTTCGGCTATCCGGCCACGACGCCACAGCCGGTGGACGAGCCAGGCAGGACCTTCTGGACCAAGGTCGACATCAGCTTCTAACAACAAACAGGGCGCGGCGGTCACCGCGCCCAAATCGGGTCATCTGGAGGTTTCCATGAGCGGACAACGCATCTCCTTCTACAACCTGGCGTGGCGCTGGCATTTCTATGCCGGGCTGTTCGTCGCGCCTTTCATGATCCTGCTGGCGATCACCGGGATCATCTACCTGTTCAAGCCACAGCTCGACCCCGTGCTGTACCGCGACCTGATGGTGGTCGAGGCCGGCCACCAGCGCCAGGACGCCGACACCCTCCTGGCCCAGGTGCGCCTGGCTTATCCACAGGGCCACGTGGGCCAGTACCTGCCGCCGGTCAATGCCGAGCGTAGCGCCCAGTTCGTGGTGCACGATGGTGGGCGCGAACTGAACGTGTTCATCGATCCATACAGCGCCAAGGTGTTGGGCGAGCAGGACGCCAAGGACAACCTGCAAGCCGTGGCCCGGGCCCTGCACGGTGAGTTGATGATCGGCACCGTGGGCGATCGACTGGTGGAACTGGCCGCCGGCTGGGGCGTCGTGCTGGTGGTATCCGGCCTGTACCTGTGGTGGCCACGCGGGCGCAGCAGCGCGGGCGTGCTGTGGCCGCGCCTGTCAGCCCGTGGCCGGGTGTTCTGGCGCGACCTGCACGCGGTCAGCGGCTTCTGGGGCTCGCTGCTGTTGTTGTTGATGCTGCTCAGCGGCATGACCTGGACAGGCCTGTGGGGCAAGCAGTACGCCGATCTGTGGAACCGCTTCCCGGCGGCCATGTGGAACGATGTGCCCAAATCCGATCAACAGGCCGGCGCGCTGAACACCGCCCACCGCCAGACCGTGCCCTGGGCGCTGGAGAACACACCGATGCCAGTCTCCAGCGCCCATGCCGAACATAGCGCCCACCACAACCTGTCCAACGCACCGGCGGCGCCGCAGGTGAGCCTGCAGCAGGTCGAGGACCTGGCCACCACGCGCCAGGTCGAGCCCGGCTACAGCATCACCCTGCCGAGCTCGGCAAGCGGTGTGTTCACCGTCGCAGTGTTCGCTGATGACCCGCGCAACGACGCCACCTTGCATGTGGACCAGTATACCGGCCAGGTACTGGCCGACGTGCGCTGGCAGGACTACAGCCCGGTTGCCCGTGCTACCGAGCTGGGCGTGATGCTGCATGAAGGCAAGATGTTCGGGCCGCTGAACCAGGCGATCATCCTGGTGGTGTGCCTGATGATCCTGCTGGGTGCGGTGAGCGGGCTGGTGATGTGGTGGAAGCGCCGGCCAGCAGGCGGGCTGGGTGTTCCGCCACTGCGCCATGACTTGCCCCGCTGGAAAACCGCCACGGTGGTCATGCTGGTGCTGGGCGTGGCCTTCCCGCTGGTGGGCGCCTCGATGGTGATGATGTGGGTGGTCGACAGCCTGGTGGTGCGCCGACGGATCCTGGCCGGGGCTTGAAGACTGCGTTGTCTGTGCCGCCTCTTTCGCGGGTAAATCCGCTCCCACAGATTTCAGTGATCCTCTGGGGGCACGGGTTTACCCGCGAAAAGGAGCGGCACAGGCACCCCACTGCTACACAAAAATCGAGGCGATCTGCCACGCCCCTGGACTGGAATGCGCGTGTTAGCCTACTTGGCTTTGCACAAGAAGACTGATCCACAACGGAATGCAGCCCATGACCCGGACCTCATCACCCCCCGCAGACGATTCGCATCTGCAACGCAACCTGACCAACCGCCACATCCAGTTGATCGCCATCGGTGGCGCCATCGGCACGGGCCTGTTCATGGGCTCGGGCAAGACCATCAGCTTAGCGGGGCCGTCGATCATCTTCGTTTACATGATCATCGGCTTCATGCTGTTCTTCGTCATGCGCGCCATGGGCGAATTGCTGCTGTCGAACCTCAACTACAAGTCGTTCATCGACTTCTCCGCCGACCTGCTCGGCCCGTGGGCGGGCTACTTCACCGGCTGGACCTACTGGTTCTGCTGGGTGATCACCGGCATCGCCGATGTGATCGCCATCGCCGCCTACTCGCAGTTCTGGTTCCCCGACCTACCCCAGTGGATACCCGCGTTGATCTGCGTCGCCGTACTGCTGTCGCTGAACTTGATTACGGTGAAGATGTTCGGCGAGGTCGAATTCTGGTTCGCCATGATCAAGATCGTCGCCATTGTCGGCCTGGTCGCCACCGGCCTGTACATGGTCGTCACCGGCTTCGAATCGCCGGCCGGGCGTACCGCGCAACTGGCCAACCTGTGGAACGACGGCGGGATGTTCCCCCATGGCCTGATGGGCTTCTTCGCCGGCTTCCAGATCGCCGTGTTCGCCTTCGTCGGCATCGAACTGGTGGGCACCACCGCCGCCGAGGCGAAGAACCCCGAGCGCACCCTGCCGCGGGCGATCAACTCGATCCCGGTGCGTATCATCGTGTTCTACGTGCTGGCGCTGATCGCGATCATGGCCGTCACCCCGTGGCGAGACGTGGTGCCGGGCAAAAGCCCCTTCGTCGAACTGTTCGTCCTGGCTGGCCTGCCTGCAGCGGCGAGCATCATCAATTTCGTGGTGCTCACCTCGGCCGCCTCCTCGGCCAACAGCGGCGTGTTCTCCACCAGCCGCATGCTCTATGGGTTGTCCCAGGAAGGCGATGCGCCCAAGGCATTCGAGAAGCTGTCGCGGCGCGCCGTGCCGGCCAACGGCCTGTACTTTTCCTGTACCTGCCTGCTGCTGGGCGCTGCGCTGATCTACGTGATCCCTGACCTGGTCGAGGCGTTCACCCTGGTCACCACGGTCTCGGCATTGCTGTTCATGTTCGTCTGGACGCTGATCCTGCTGTCGTACCTGAACTACCGCAAGCACCGCCCCGCGTTGCACCAGGCCTCGAAGTACAAGATGCCCGGCGGGCGACTGATGTGCTATGTATGCCTGACGTTCTTTGCCTTCATCCTGGTGCTGTTGAGCCTGGAGGACGACACCCGCAAGGCGCTGATCTTCACGCCGCTGTGGTTCGTCATCCTCACCGCCACCTACCAGCTGGTGCGCAGCAAACGACACCCGCGCACCGCCGTGCGAGACACCCAGGACAGCTGAGCTGCCCTGGCCCAAGTACCGATCCTTGCGAGCCGCTGTCATGACCGCTGAAATCCGCGATGCCCTGCCCAATGACATACCTGGCGTCCTCGAGATCTACAACGACGCCGTGCGCAATACCACGGCAATCTGGAACGAGACGCCGGTCGACCTGGCCAACCGCCAAGCGTGGTTCGAGGCACGTGCGCAGCAGGGCTATCCGATCCTGGTGGCGGTGGATGACAGCGGCGTGCTGGGGTATGCCTCGTTCGGCGACTGGCGCCCCTTCGAAGGCTTTCGCCACACGGTCGAGCACTCGGTCTATATCCGGGGCGACCAGCGCGGCAAAGGCCTGGGGCCGCTGTTGATGAGCGCGCTGATCGAACGGGCGCGGGCATGCGGAAAACATGTGATGGTCGCCGCCATCGAGAGCGGCAATGCGGCGTCGGTTCGCCTGCACGAGCGGCTAGGGTTCGTGGTGACCGGGCAGATGCCACAGGTCGGGGTGAAGTTCGGCCGCTGGCTGGACCTGACGTTCATGCAGTTGATGCTCAACCCAGGCGCCGAGCCAAGCACCTGACCGGTGCTGTCGATGCCGGCCCATTTGCAGGTAAACCCGATCCCACAGGGTTTGCGCGGAGCGGGTTTACCCGCGAATGACCTACCCCGCATTCAAAGGTGTATGAACCTGCCCAACCGCTGACGCAGCATGCTGTTCTCACTGCGCAACTGTTGCACCTCATCGAGCAACTCCAGCGCCAGGGCCACGCCTTCCCATTCCAGTTCCAGGTCCCGGTGCAGCTTCACGGCCCGCCTGGCCAGCAGCGGCGCCTGATCATCGAACAACCAATCCTCCGGCGTTCGCCCCGAAGGTTCAACGATGCCGTGCTCGACGATTTCGATCACGCAGTCGGCCGTGATGTCGGCTTCCTGGCAGAGGGTTCGCATGTCCAGTTGAACGATCAGGGTGCTGCTCATGATCAACTACTCCATTGTGTCCTCGGGTTGAACGCAGCTTTCTCGGAAAGCTTGGTCCAGAGTTCGCGCGTGGCCGCATCCGACTGGCTGGGCATGACGACCTTGAGCTGGGCGTAGAGGTCGCCGCGCTCACCTTGCTTGTTGGAAAGCCCCATGCCCTTGACCCGCAGGCGCTGGCCACTCTGGCTGTCGGGGCGGATGGTCAGGTTGATCTTGCCGGTCAGGGTCGGCACCGCCACCTTGGCGCCCAATGCCGCCTCCCAGGGGGCCAGGGGCACGGTGATGATCAGGTCATGGCCTTCGACATCGAACAGCGGGTGCGGTGCCATGCGGATGGTCAGGAACAGGTCGCCATTGGCGCCGCCCCCGACACCGGGCGCGCCCTGCCCCTTGAGGCGGATGCGCTCGCCGTCCGTCACCCCGGCCGGGATCTTGACGTTGAGGGTCTTGGTGGTGAACCCGGTGCGCTGCCCCATGGCGTTGGTCTGCGGCACCTGGAAGCTGATCTGCTTGGATTCCTTGTTCAGGGTTTCTTCGAGGAAGATCGCCAGTTCCAGCTCCACGTCCTGCCCTCGCCTGCCCGCGCTGCGCTGCTGCTGACCACGGCCAAAGGGATTGCCGCCCCGGCCGCCGAAGATCGAGCTGAAGAAATCGGAGAAGTCCCCACCCTCGAAACCACCACCGCCACCGCCACGGCTTTCCCAGCCTGGAGGCGCCTGGAACGGACGGCCATGCTGGCCGCCGTACTTGCGGATCTCGTCGTACTCGGCGCGTTTCTGGGCGTCGCCCAGCACCTCGTAGGCCTCGTTGGCCTCCTTGAATTTGTCCTCGGCGTCGCGCTCTTTGCTGACATCGGGGTGATACTTGCGGGCGAGCTTGCGATAGGCGGCCTTGATCGCCTTTTCATCCGCCGTGGGCTCGACGCCGAGTATCTTGTAATAGTCTTTGAAGTCCATCTAAGGGATCACCGTTGGGAATTTTTACGATGTTTCTGAAGATTGGGGTCAAGCATAGCCTTTCAAGGTTCGCCTGGGGTTGTTCCAGAGCAGACGACCGGTCTTGATTTAGTCGGCCACTGGCATAAACTGCGCGGCCGTTTTGCCTCCGGAAGCTCCTCCCCATGTCTGACGTATCCCCGGCCCGTGCCTGTGGCATCGACTTCGGCACCTCCAACTCCACGGTCGGCTGGCACCGCCCCGGCGTGGAATCGCTGATCGCCCTGGAAGACGGCAAGATCACCCTGCCTTCGGTGGTGTTCTTCAATATCGAGGAGCGTCGCCCAGTCTACGGTCGCCTGGCCCTGCACGAGTACCTGGAAGGCTACGAAGGCCGCCTGATGCGCTCGCTCAAGAGCCTGCTCGGCTCCAAGCTGATCAAGCATGACACCAGCGTGCTGGGCAGCGCCCTGCCATTCAAGGACCTGCTGGGCATGTTCATCGGCGAGCTGAAAAAGCGTGCCGAAGCCAATGCCGGACGTAGCTTCGACGAGGTGGTGCTGGGCCGTCCGGTGTTCTTCGTCGATGAAGATCCGGCCGCCGACCAGGAGGCGGAGGACACCTTGGCCGAGGTGGCGCGCAAGATCGGCTTCAAGGAGGTGTCGTTCCAGTACGAGCCGATTGCCGCGGCGTTCGACTACGAGTCGGGCATCAGCCGCGAAGAACTTGTGCTGATCGTCGACATCGGCGGCGGTACTTCGGACTTCACCCTGATCCGCCTGTCGCCGGAGCGCCACCTGGTGGCCGAGCGCCAGAGCGACATCCTCGCCACCGGCGGTGTACACATCGGCGGGACCGATTTCGACAAGCAGTTGAGCCTGCAGGGCGTGATGCCGCTGTTCGGCTATGGCAGCCGGATGAAAAGCCAGGCGCTGATGCCCACCAGCTATCACCTGAACCTGGCCACCTGGCACACCATCAACGCGCTGTACTCGCAAAAATCCCAGCTGGCCTTGGGCAGCATGCGCTACGACATCGAAGACACCCTGGGTATCGACCGCTTGTTCAAGCTGATCGAAGAGCGCGCCGGTCACTGGCTGGCGATGGAAGTGGAAGCCAGCAAGATCGAGCTGACCCACCAGGACAGTCGCCGCCTCGACCTGAGCCGCATCGAGCCGGAGCTGGCCGTGGAGTTGACCCGCCCGCTGTTCGAGGACGCCATCGAAGGCCTGCTCACGCGCGTGCGTGGTAGCGTCACCGAACTGCTGAACAAGGCCGGCGTGAGCGAGGGCCAGGTAGACACGGTGTTCTTCACCGGCGGCTCCAGCGGCATTCCGGCGCTGCGCAACAGCGTGGCGGCCATGTTGCCCAACGCGCGGCATGTGGAAGGCAACATCTTCGGCAGTATCGGCAGCGGATTGGCAATCGAAGCGCGCAAGCGCTACGGCGCCGCCTAAAAGCTGCTAGCTAAAAGCTGCAAGCTACAAGAAGTGGGTATCTCCACCGACTCGCTTTTACTTGAAGCTTGCAGCTCGCAGCTTCAAACCAGCTCAGCCCGCTTGAGCTCGCTTTTCAGATACGCGTAGTAGATCGGCCCCGCCACGACGCCCGGTAGCCCGAACGCCGCCTCGAACACCAGCATCGCCAGCAGCAGCTCCCACGACTTGGCACTGATCTGCCCGCCCACGATCCGCGCGTTGAGGAAGTACTCGACCTTGTGGATGACGATCAGATAGCCCAACGCCGCCACCGCCACCCAGATCGACAACGAAAGCCCCACGATGGTGATCAGGGTGTTGGACATCAGGTTGCCGATTACCGGCAGCAACCCCAGCAGGAAGGTCAGCACGATCAAGGTCTTGGTCAACGGCAGGTGCACCCCGAACAGCGGCATCACCACGGCCAGGAAGACACCGGTGAACGCGGTGTTGAGCAGGGAAATCTTGATCTGCGCGAAGACGATGTTGCGAAACGCCTGCACCAGCAGGCTCAGGCGCTCGAACAGCGCCGCGGCCAGGGGTTTGCGTCGTGAGATGTCAGGGATGCGCTGCAAGGCCACGATGGCGCCGAGGATCATGCCGATCAGCAAGGTGACGAACATGTGCGCCATGCCCTTGCCCACCAGTTGCAGCTCGCCCAGGTGGCTCTTGAGCCAGTCGCCGATGGCCACTTTGAATTCGGCGGCGCTGGCCGGCAGGTACCCTTCGATGAACGGGGGCAACTGGCTGCGGGCGCGCTCCACCAGAGCCATGAATTTATCCAGCGAGGCGCCAGGGTTCTCCGCCTCGTGCAGCAGGAAACTGAAGGCCCCGGCGATCAGCAGCGTCAGCGTGCTGACCACCAGGGTGCCAAGCAGCGCCACGGCCAGCCAACGCGCGCGTTGCCCAGCGATCACCGGCTGCAGGCGCGGCGTGAGCATGTTGACCAACTCGAACACCAGCAAGCCTGCCAGCAAGCTGGGCAACAATTTCAGGGGCAGCACCAGCAGCAGGCCGGCAAACACGATGATCCAGCTGGCCAGGGTGATCTGGCGGGGGGTGAAGGTCATACAGCCTCAACGGCGGACAACAGGAAAGAGCCGCAGTCTGCCAGCCTTCGCCAGACAAACATAGGCGCAGGTCATTTCTTCTTCAGGCAATCGCTCATGAAGGCTTTGCGCTCGTCTCCCTTGAGCGCCTTGGCGCTGGCATCGGCGTTGCAGGTTTTCATCTTTTCCTGCTGGGTAGCGGGCTTGGCTTTGAGGCAGGTACTCATGAAGGCCTTGCGCTCGTCGCCCTTGAGGGCCTTCTCCGAGGCTTGGGCATTGCAGGTGGTCATTTTCTCCTGTTGTGCGGTGGCTGCGAAGCTCTGGGCACTGATCAACACACCCAACACCAGCAATGGCACGTGCAGCATTTTCATGAAGCGATCTCCTTGTCTCCACGCTGCATGCGTGGTCGTCGAGCACAGTGTAGCCAAGATTTTTCGTCCCCCGATCAGGCCGTGCGCGCCCGCCGGCGATATTGCTCGGGCGTGCAGCGGGCCTGACGCTGGAACATGGCGATGAACGCCGAGGCGGTGCTATAGCCCAGGTCGAAGGCGATGGACTGGATCGACAGACCCGCCTCCAGTGCCTCGATGGCGCGCAGAAAGCGCAGGCGCAGGCGCCATTCGCCGAAACTGATCCCCAACTCACGCAGGAACTGGCGCGCCAAGGTGCGCTCGCTCACATGCACCAGCGCGGCCCACTCGGCCAACGGACGATTGTCGCCAGGCTCGGCGTGCAAGGCCTCGAGCACCTGGCGCAGGCCCTCGCTGCGGGCGAACGGCAGGTAGCAAGCCTGCGTCGGCGCGAGGTGGAGCTGATCCAACAGCACCTGGACCAAGCGCTGGTCGCGTTCGTCCTGGGCCACCTTGAGATCGCGTTGGGCGAAGTCGCCGAGGATGGCCTTGAGGATGTCGCTGATCACCAGGGTGCAGGCCTGCTGGGGCAGGTCCTGGCACAGCTCGCTGGCCAGGTATACCGAGCGATAGACGATGGCCTGGGGGTTATAGCAGCCATGCTCGGTCCCTGGAGGCACCCACACGGCGTAATGGGGCGGCGAGACGAAGCGCTGGCCATCGACGTCCAGGTGCATGACGCCATGGGCCGCGTAGTTGAGCTGGCCCCAGGGATGACGATGCGGGGCGCTGTGGGTGTCGGCGCCGAATTCGTCGTAGCGAAAGTACACCGGAGCCGGGAGTCGCTCGAAGGTCGGGATGTCGAGGTATTTGCGGGCCATGTTGGCTGCTTCGAAGGGTGGGTTGTCTGGATACGAGTATAGGCCTGTTAACAGACAAAGGATAATGAGTGCCAGCTTGGGGCTGGCCTGCACTTCGTGGGTGAGCCCGCGCCTACAGGAATAACGCCGGACCTGTGGGAGCGGGTTTACCCGCGAAGGGCGGCAAGGCAGTCCCGAATTCTTGCAACACCCTCAGAGACTCACAGCTCCATGAATTACGCATTTCCCCTGCTGGCCATCCTCATCTGGGCCGGCAATACCGTCGTCACCAAACTTTCGGCCGGGGCGATCTTCCCTGCCGAGATCGGTTTCTACCGCTGGTTGCTGGCGGGCCTGCTGTTCACACCATTGCTGCTGCCCCAGGTCTTGCGCAACCGCGCCGCGATCGCCCCGCATATGGGCAAGATCTTCGTCCTTGGTGTACTGGGCATGGCCATGTACCAGAGCCTGGCCTACTTCGCCGCCGGCATCACCAGCGCCACTAACATGGGCATCATCCTCTCGCTGATGCCGCTGATGTCCCTGGCCCTGGCCATCGCCTGGCTCGGCCAACGCCTGACCTTCGGTGCGCTGTTCGGTGCGCTGGTGTCGTTCATCGGCGTGCTGGAAGTGGTCTCGGCCGGCCAACCCAGTGCCTTGCTGCACCAAGGCCTCAACAGCGGCGACCTGTTGATGCTGGTGGCCACCTTCGCCTACGCGCTGTACAGCTTCCTGCTGAAGAAATGGCAACTGCGCCTGCCCGCGATGCAATTGCTGTACTTGCAGGTGGTGGTGGCGATCCTCGTGCTGCTGCCGTTGTTTTTGCTGTCGCCAAAAACCGGGTTGAATGCCCAGAACATCGGCCTGGTGCTATACGCCTGCGTGCTCGCCTCCATGGTGGCGCCACGGGTCTGGATGCAGGCCGTGCATCGCCTGGGGCCCAGCCGCACCACGCTGTTCTTCAACCTGTTGCCAGTGGTGACGGCAGTGATCGCCGCCGTGGTGCTGGACGAGCACCTGGCCAGCTATCACCTGTATGGCGGCCTGCTGACATTGGCGGGCGTGCTGTTGGCCGAACGCTGGACCACACCTCTGCGCCGGGTAGCTACAGCCCTGCAGCCTTGAGCCGCGCGGCGTGTTCGGTGAACAGGCGCACCGGGTCGGCGCCCTTGCCCACCGCGCCAAGGGATTGATTGACGATATCCAGATGATCGAGCGGGTAGTCATCGCCGATCACCTGGCCAAGATGCGAGCTGTAACGCCCGACCATGCCGTCGCACTGGCCTTTCTCGCGCTCGAAGGTGCGGGCGAACAAGCGGCAGAAGCGGTTGCTGCCATCGAAGCGATTGCGCCCCTGATCGGTACGCCCCGGCTGCAAGGTGCCGGACCAAGAGTAGTAGCGCACGCCATTGACCTCGGCATCGCCCTGCCCACCCCAGGTGGCAGGCAGGCCCTGTGGATAAGCCTGGTTGAAGCGGGCCACCCCGGCGGTGGTGAAGGACTGGTGCGAGGCATGCACATCGATCGGCAGCGGGTCACGGCGCCAACCCGTTTCCAGCCAGACCAGCAGCACCGCCGTGCCATGCAGCACCGCTTTGAGTATCCGCCCCTGGGGTGAGTCTCCCGGGGCCTTGCGCTCCAGGTAGTCGGCCAGTTCCGAGCCTTGGTTGGGCCCTGCCACCGAGGTCACCGAAGCGACCCGGTCCGGCCGTTTCGCCGCGGCGTACCGGGCGCTAAGGGCTCCCTGGCTGTGGCCGATCAGGTTGACGCGCGCAGCCCCGGTGCGCCTGCAGATGTCCTCGATGATTTCCAGCAATTGCTCGCCGCGCAGCTCATTGGAATGCAGCGGCGAGACCTGCACCGCAAAGACCTGCGCCCCGCCCCGGCGCAAGGCCGGGACGATGCCGAACCAGTAGGGATAGAGCAGCACCCGCACGAAGCCGAGCATGCCGGGCACCAGCACCAACGGGTAACGCGTGGCGAGCACCTGACTCATTCCCAGCCCTCTCTGCCTGGATCGTGGGCCAACACTACAAGGCCGTGCCGGCGCGATGCAATCGAACTCCTGTCGCGCCCTGCGGTTCCAACCAGAACACCCCTGAGCAAGGAGCCGGACCATGTACAGAAAGACCCTCGCCATCCTGTTGGCAAGCGCGGCCCTGGCCGCCTGTGGCAGCCATCCGGAAAACCCGGTGGATTACGTGACCTACCGCGACGAGCCGCTGGTCAAGCAAGTGGAAAACGGCATGACCATGCAGAAGGTCATCGCCATCGGCGGCAGCCCGTCGAACGCTACCGACCTGCCCCATGGTGGAACCTGCAACGACTACATCCTCAACCGCGACGGCCACCAGCAGCCCTACTACGTGCGCTTCGACGCCACCGGCCATGTCGACGCCAAGGGCTTCAAGACCTGCAAGCAACGAGAAGAGGACCGCGAGGCCGTGCCCGGCGCGTGAGCCCTCCCTGACGCACCGTGAATACCCTGATCCTTTCGGAGATGAACATGAACGCTATTGAACTGACCGATGTCCGGACCCTGCGCGAGCGTGCCCGACAGCATGTCGAGCAAGGCGCCGTGACCGAGGGTTACAGCGCCGACCGGGACAAGATCCTTACGCTCCTCAACGAGGCGCTGGCCACGGAGCTGGTCTGCGCCTTGCGCTACAAGCGCCATTACTTCATGGCCAGCGGGATCAAGGCCAGCGTCGCTGCCGACGAGTTCCTCGAACATGCCACCCAGGAGGCCGAGCACGCCGACAGGCTGGCCGAGCGGATCGTCCAGTTGGGCGGCGAGCCGGACTTCAATCCCGACAACCTGAGCAAGCGCTCCCACGCCCAGTACGTGGCCGGCAGCACACTCAAGGAGATGGTGCTGGAAGACTTGGTGGCCGAGCGCATCGCCATCGACAGCTACCGCGAAATCATCCAGTACATCGGCGAAAAGGACCCGACCACTCGGCGTATCTTCGAGGACATCCTGGCCCAGGAAGAAGAACATGCCGATGACATGGCGGACCTCTTGAAAGGGTTGTAAGCCTGTTTGGGGCTGCGCTGCAGCCCTTCGCGGGTACAGCGGTATTGTCGAGCGCACCGGAGAACTGTGTGGGAGCGGGTTTACCCGCGAAGAGGCCGGCGCAAGCAACCCAAGACAGTTGCTCCCACAAGGTTCTGCCGGCCCCACCGTATCACCGCTCCTCCTGCTGGGAGCGTCTCACTTTTTCTTGCCCTTCACCGCACTCGGCGCCTTGCCTGCCTTCATTTGCTCGAGCAGCGGTGTGCACTGGTTGGGCACATCATCCCCCGGCGCGATCAGCGCCAGCAGCCCTGCCGCAGGCCCCATGGCCACGCCCAAGGCGACCATGCCTGCCCCGCGAAGCGCCAGCGGCACCGCCTGCACGCCGGCGCGGGGCTTGGCGAACGGCCCTCGCACGTAAAGCGGCGATCGCAGGGAGAACAGACGCAGGCCTTTGGACTCTGGCGTGACCTTCAGGTCCAGTTGCTCCGTGGCAAAATTCGCCGTCCCATTGATGTAGATGATCGCGTTTTCGGTGTCGAAGACGAACAGGCGCGTGCTCGCCAACCCGTCCTTGATGCCCACGTTGGCTGCCGCGCAGTTGATCTTCACCTCCTCGTCGCCGAACAGCTTGCCGATTACATAGTTGCCCACGTTGAGCCCGGCGATTTCCATCAGGCTGCGGCTGATGGCGCCGTCGTTGATCAACAGGCTCAGATCACCATTGGAAGTGCCCAGCAAGGCCGCCACCGAATTGCCTCGTCCGCTGAGGTCGGCATCGCCATTGAGTTCGCCGAAACTGGTCTGCATGGGCGCAAAGCTTGGGAACAACTGCTTGAGCTTGAAGCCCCGGGCGCTCAGGCGCGCCCGCCCCTGCATCGGCACACTGCGGCCATCGAGGCGAATGTTCGCGTTCAAGTTGCCGCCCGCCACGCCAAAACGCAGGGGCTCCAGGCGCAACAGGCCGTCTTCTAGCAATAGGTGGGCAGAGAGGTCCTTGAAGGGCAATTGTTGGCTGTGCACGATGCGTTTGCCGCTGAAGGTGACGTCGGCATCCATCGCGCGCCAGCGCTCGGTACGGAATTCCTCAACCGGCAGCACCTTGCCGGTCGGCTGCTTGCTGGCGCCACCCCGGGCCTTCTGCTCGGCGTTGGAGTCGGCGCCGATCAGCGGCGCCAAGTCCTTGAACAGCAACTGCTCGGACACCAGGTTGCCGGAGAGCTTGGGCCGTGGCTGGCTGGCGACGAACGTCAGGTCGCCATGGATATCGCTGTCGCCGATCTTGCCGTTGAAGCCTTCATAGCGAAACCGCGCCCCCTGGGCATCGTGCAGGTTGGCGGTGAGGTGACCGTCGGTGGCGTAGGCCGGAGTGTCTGGCAGGGTGACACCGGTGAGGGGGTAGAGGTTACCCAGGCTGCTGCCGGACAAGCGCAGGCGCAGATCGAGCGCCCCCAGGTTGCGCGGGTCGGTCAGGGTGCCGGCGAGCGCCACCCGGGTGTCGCCGATCCGCGCGTCGGCCTGCAGCGGAAACGGCTGGCTGGCGTCCTGCAAGGCCAGCAGACCGCCGATCTTGCCGGTGCCGGAGACCGGCTGGCCTTTGTAGGTGCCTTGGGCCTTGAGGCCGAAGGCGTAATCCTGGGCAGCGCCGGTCTTCTCGGCACGGGCCTGGCCGACGATCTCGCTGAAGGGGATCGGCTTGCCCAGCGGGTCGATCTGGACCTTCATGCGGGTTTTCAGCGTCTGGTCATCGAAACTGACATTGCCCTGGTCGAAGCCGATGGCGCCAATGTCCAACACCCAGGGCGAGGGCTCGGCGGTTTCATCCTTGGGCCCCAGATCGAAAGTCCAGTTGGCCCGCCCATCGGCCAGACGCGTCAGGCTGGCAGTGGGCTTGGCGAGGTCGATGCGCGGGATGACGATCTGCTGGAACAGCAACGGCACTGGCGACAGCCGAAACGTCACGCGCTCGAGCCCCACCATGCGCGGTGATTCGAGCCAGTCGGGGTTGCCGAGGGTCAGGTCCTGGGCAACGAAATGCGGCCAGGGCACCCAGGCGCGCCAACCGCCCTCAGAGGGTTCACGGTGCCATTGCACGGCCAGGTTGCCGTTGATCGCGAAAGGGCGGTGCAGGGCTTCGGAGACCTTCTCGTTGAGCAGCGGCTTCACGCGGTTCCAGTCGAACGTGGCGATCACCACCACCAATATCGCCAGCAGGGTCAACAGGCTGGTGAGGATCCAGGTAAGGATGCGCAAGGGACGCGTCATTGCGTAATTCTCCTGACTGCATGGCACAAAACGGGCACCGCGATGGCACTCATTATGTCGGACTGACGAAAGCACGCCGGGTTTAATCGATCACGATGATAAACCGGCCCGACCGGTCGGTGCGCGGGCCTCCTCCACCGGTGACACTCCAGCCACACCCCCTGAAACCCCTGCGCCAGAGCCACTAAAGCGGTGTATCAATGGCATCGATTGTTACCATTACCCGGATGAACTTTTCTCTGGCGTTACCGAGCGTAGCATTGGCCTCGTACCCACTTTTCCCAGCCCCCTAGAGGAGCAACGAGATCATGAAACGCCATCTGCTGCTGAGCCTGACCCTGACAGCCCTTGCCGCCAACGCCTTCGCCTTGCCGGCTGCCGAACAACACCTTACGGCTGAATCCCGTTCCAGCGCTGCGACCGTCAGCCAGCCCCTGAATACCCTGGCAGAAGGCGGCTCTGATCGTCTGATCGAGCGTAACAACCGCGTCGCCGAAGGTGGTTCCGATCGACTGATCGAGC
>NZ_JBEGDO010000019.1:0-97053 GCF_051913525.1 Pseudomonas sp. PKS
TGGACAGCAAAGGCAACCGCTCCGGGCGCAGCGAGACCCGCGTGACCGTGAATGCCCCGGCGGTGAGTGCACGCCATTCCACCTTCACCCCCGCCAATACCGTGCTGCCGACCGATGGCACCACCTACGAAACCCTGACCCTGGCCATCCGCGACGAGCAGCAGCAACCGGTGGATATCGCCCTGGCGGACATCCAGATCGCCGTCACCGAGGCGCAGGCCCGCGCAGACGGCATCGTGGTCGCCAAGCCCGAGCGCGTCTCGGCGGGCAACTATGAAGTGCGCGTGACTGCCGGCACCACGCCGCAATCGATTACCTTGACGCCGTCCGTGCAAGGAACTGCGCTGTTGCCAGCGCGGGTCAGCACCGTCAGCAGCCTGCCGGACGATGGCAAATCCACGTTCACTGCAAACCCTGCAAGGCTTCCCGCCAACGACAAGACCACCACCCTGCTGACCTTCACCGCCCAGGATGCCAATGACGTTCCGGTCGAGGGCATCGCCAAGAACCTGACGCTCGCGGTGCACGGTGACAAGGGCAGCGTGTCGCCCCCGGACGTGACAGTGAGCACCATCGTGGAAAGCGCCAAGGGCCACTACAGCGCGACGCTCAAGGGCAAATTGGCCGGCCGTTACACCGTCACCCCCCAACTGAGCGGGAAACCCATCGGCCGGCTCAACGCCGAGATAGAGCTGCAGGCCTTGCGGCCCGTACCGTCCACGTCGAAACTAGAAGCCAAGCCAGACGTCATCCCGGCCAACGACTACGACACCTCCACGCTGACCTTCACCGCCAAGGACCCCAACGGCAACCCCGTCACCGGCCTGGGCAACACGCTGGCGTTGACGGTCACCAACGGCAGCGGCCAGCCACCGGCCACCGGCGAGCTCACCCTCGACCCGATCCAGGAAAACGGCAACACCGGCGTCTACCACACGACCGTGCGCGGCCTGCAGGCAGACACCTACACCTTCATCCCGACCATCGGCCGTCAGCCCGTCAATGGCCTGAGCGCCACCGTGCAACTGACGACCTTGCCGCCCGCGCTGGGCCGATCGACCTTCCAGGCCCTGCCGCGGCAGATCCCGGCCAGTGGCACCGACACCTCGACCCTGACCTTCACCGCCAGGGACGCGAACGACAAACCCGTAGGAGGTCTCGCCGACCAGCTGAAGTTCGAACTGGCGAACGGCACGGCCCCCGGGATCACGCTCGGCGATATCTCAGAAGCTAAAACCGGTGAGTACCGGGCGACGCTCCAGGGCACCGTCCCGGGCCGCTACACCTTCATCCCGCACTACAACGGCGCCCCCTTCGGCACTTTGAAAGCCGAGGTCGAGTTGCAGGCTCTTGCGCCGGTCGCAGGTCGCTCGAAGTTCGAGATCAAGCCAGACACGATCGCGGCCGATGGCAACGAGTTCTCAACCCTGGAGTTCACCGCCAAGGACATCAACGACAATCCTGTCAGCGGCCTAGAAGGCACCCTCAACCTCGCCATCACCAATGACGCAGGCGACCCACCGGCACCCACCGACATCGTCGTCGCCCCCTTCGATGAAATCGACAAGACCGGGGTCTACACCACAACGGCGAAAGGGCTTCTGGAGGGTACCTATACCCTCACCCCCCAAATCGGCAGCGAAACGATGGATAGCCTGAAAGTCAACCTTACGTTGACGCCATTGCCACCCGCAGAGGCGACCTCCAAGCTGACCCTGACCCGATCAACCATGGTGGCCGATGACTTCACGACCAACGGCATAGCGTTTGAGGTTCGAGACTCGATCGGTCGCCCCATCACCGGTATCGCTAAACAGATTACCTTCGAGATCACCGACAGTGCAGCACACCCCGCGCCCTCCAGCATCAAGATGGGGAGCCTGGGCGAAGTCAATAACTCGGGCGTATACAAAGCGGAGTTTGTTGGCCTCTTGGCAGGTGATTATCGCATCACCCCTAAAATCAACGGTGTTCCAATGGGCAAACGGACCCAGTCCTTTGCATTGCTGACAAGCCGAATCGAACAGTTAAGAACCTATGGTGACTACCTTTTCCCTCGCAGCAGTGGGTTCCCGACTACGGCATACCAAGAGGCGACCTTTATTCCAGTCCTCGCCAACAAAGTGCCAGACGATCTGTTCACTTGGCGCTCAAGCGTCAGTTGGCTGACCTTCCAACCCCCGAGCTATTTTGTCTTCACTGGCGCGCCGCCGACCGATTCGGGCCACGTGACGATCACTGCAACCAGTAAAGGCGGCAATATCGTACATACCTATGATTTCAAGATAACGAAGTGGTATGAACTTGGTAAGTTGGGCACTGGTACTGACTGGAGTGCGGCCATGAAACACTGCGCCTCCTTGTCCCTTTCGCCCGTGTCCAAGGCTGAAGCCACCAAGGGTGAGAACGCGCGCGGCATCGGTACTGTAGCGTCCGAATGGGGCGCAGTTCAGGGCGGCGCGGCTCAGGACCTGTGGTTGAGCGACGCTGCCGGAGCCGGTAAATACCTTCGTTTGAGCAACGGAGACGGAGGCACTTACGGCGCCGTGATCGAAACGCCAGGTAGCGACAGGTACAGGTCTATGTGCCGCAGAACGCTCAAGTAGGCCCCTCATCCGGGGCGCTTTGCGCCCCACTCCACCGCTCGACGGCATCAGTGTGATGCACCCAACGCCCGCACCCGGTGCATTTGCCCCGACGCCGAACCCATGGCATAGATGCAGGTCCACCTTACGATGTGCCTACCTCAAGCCTTCAGGAGATTTCGCCCATGCGCACACCCTACGTCCCGCCCAAGGTCTGGACCCACGAGGCGCCGTCCGGCGGCCAGTTCGCCAACATCAACCGGCCTGTCGCCGGCCCCACCCATGACCAGGCGCTGCCGGTCGGCCAGCATCCTTTGCAGTTGTACTCCCTGGCCACCCCCAACGGGGTGAAGGTAACCATCTTGCTCGAGGAGCTGTTGGCCCTCGGCCATGCAGGCGCCGAGTACGATGCCTGGCTGATACGCATCGGCGAAGGCGACCAGTTCTCCAGCGGGTTCGTCCAGGTCAACCCCAACTCGAAGATCCCCGCCCTGCTCGATCGCAGCGTGGAACCGCCGGTACGGGTGTTCGAGTCCGGCTCGATCCTGCTGTACCTTGCCGAGAAATTCGGTGCCCTCCTGCCCAAGGCCCCGGCCGCTCGCACCGAATGCCTGAACTGGCTGTTCTGGCAGATGGGCTCGGCGCCTTACCTGGGCGGTGGTTTTGGCCACTTCTATGTCTACGCGCCTGAAAAGTTCGAGTACGCCATCAACCGCTTCACCATGGAAGCCAAGCGTCAGTTGGATGTGCTTGACCGAAGGCTTGCCGAAAGTACCTATCTGGGCGGCGATGAGTACAGCATCGCCGACATCGCCGTGTGGCCCTGGTATGGCCAGTTGGTGCGCGGCAACCTGTATGGCGCGGCGGAGTTCCTCGCCGTGCAGCAATACCCTCATGTGCAGCGTTGGGCCGAGGCCATCGCCCAGCGGCCGGCCGTGCAGCGTGGCACCCGGGTTAACCGGACCTGGGGAGATGAGCAAAGCCAAGTGCCGGAGCGGCATTCGGCGGCAGACCTCGCGTGAGTGCCTGGGCTGCTTGCAGCCCATCGCAAACTCCCGCTGAGCAAGCGCCTACGGAACCTTGTAGGTGCTGGCGAAACCTTCGATGGGTCGCGTAGCGGCCCCACAATCCAGAAAACGCCGCTCAAGTCAGGGCTGACACGGGCCTCACCCTTACCGTCGGCACATGCACTGGCGCACACTTGCAGCGGACAAGACTGCCGCCGTGCAAATGACCATTGCCACGCTGCATGCCTGCGCCGGGCAAGGGCTTCTTGCTACACTCGCGCCACGAGTTTCCACCTGCATAACTGGTGACAGCATGATCGAGGTAACCGAGGTTTCCATTGCCGAGCTGCGCGACGCGCTCGAGTCCGGCCGTACGACGGCGGTTGAGCTGGTCAAGGCCTACCTGGCCCGCATCGACGCCTATGACGGAGCCGACACCGCCACTGCCCTGAACGCCGTGGTGGTACGCAATCCTGAAGCACTCAAAGAGGCCGAGGCCTCCGACGCTCGCCGAGCCAAGGGCCAAACCTTGAGTCCGCTCGATGGCATCCCTTACACCGCCAAGGACAGCTACCTGGTCAAAGGCCTGACCGCCGCTTCCGGCAGTCCGGCCTTCAAGGACCTGGTGGCCCAGCGCGACGCCTTCACCATCGAGCGTCTGCGCGCCGCCGGCGCCATCTGCCTGGGCAAGACCAACATGCCGCCCATGGCCAACGGGGGCATGCAACGTGGTGTCTATGGCCGCGCCGAAAGCCCGTACAACGCCGCCTACCTGACCGCGCCGTTCGCCTCCGGCTCCTCCAACGGTGCCGGTACCGCCACCGCCGCCAGCTACTCGGCCTTCGGCCTGGCCGAAGAGACCTGGTCCAGCGGCCGCGGCCCTGCCTCGAACAACGGCCTGTGCGCCTATACCCCCTCGCGCGGCGTCATCTCGGTGCGCGGCAACTGGCCGCTGACGCCAACCATGGATGTCGTGGTGCCCTACGCCCGCACCATGGCCGACCTGCTGGAAATCCTCGACGTCGTCGTCGCCGATGACGCCGACACGCGTGGCGACCTGTGGCGCCTGCAGCCATGGGTGCCAATCCCAGCCGCATCCTCGGTTCGTCCTGCCTCCTACCTGGACCTGGCCGTCGACGCCAGCGCTCTCAAAGGCAAGCGTTTCGGCGTCCCCAAGATGTACATCAATGCCGATCCCGACGCCGGTACCTCGGAAAAGCCTGGCATCGGTGGCCCGACCGGCCAACGCATCAATACCCGCGCCAGCGTGATCGACCTGTGGAAGCAGGCGCGTCAAGCCCTGGAAGCGGCCGGTGCCGAAGTGATCGAAGTGGACTTCCCGCTGGTGTCCAACTGCGAAGGCGATCGCCCGGGCGCTCCGACCGTGTACAACCGCGGCATCGTCTCCAAGGAATTCCTGCACGATGAACTGTGGGAACTGTCCGGCTGGGCCTTCGATGACTTCCTGCGCGCCAACAATGATCCGAAGCTCAACCGCCTGGCGGACGTCGACGGCCCACAGATCTTCCCCCACGACCCGGGCACCCTGCCCAACCGTGAGGACGATCTGGCGGCCGGCATGGACGAGTACGTCAATATGGCCAAGCGCGGCCTGAAGACCTGGGACCAGATCGAGACCCTGCCGGACGGTCTGCGTGGCCTGGAAAAGACCCGCAAGATGGACCTGGAAGACTGGATGGACAACCTGGGCCTGGACGCGGTGCTGTTCCCGACCGTGGCCGACGTGGGCCCGGCCGATGCTGACGTCAATCCAGCCTCGGCGGACATCGCCTGGAGCAACGGCATCTGGGTCGCCAACGGCAACCTGGCCATCCGTCACCTGGGCGTGCCCACCGTGACCGTGCCGATGGGCGTGATGGCCGACATCGGCATGCCGGTCGGCTTGACCTTCGCAGGTCGTGCCTACAGCGACAATGCACTGCTGAGCTTCGGCGCGGCCTTCGAGGCCACCGGCTCGCGCCGCATGATCCCGCCGCGCACCCCGCCACTGGGCTGATCCAGCGCCTGGCTGGGAGCAGGTTTATCCGCAAGCACTGAGTCGGTTGCTTCGCGGGTAAACCCGCTCCCACAACGAGCATCGCCAACCCGCGAACGGGCACCCCCCCGATGCACCTGCAAAAACCCGCTTGCCCCGCGATTGCGTCTGCCGGAACAATGAAGCATCCCTTTGGAGAGCCCTCATGTCCCTGCACATCCAGACGCCCCTGATCGAATCCCGTCCCCTCTCCCTGATCGCCGGCCGCTCGGTTTGGCTCAAACTCGAAGCCCTGCAACCGTGCGGCTCTTTCAAGCTGCGTGGCGTCGGTCATGCCTGCCAGGTCCATCATGCCCGTGGTGCCCGCCACTTCGTCTCGTCCTCCGGCGGCAACGCCGGGCTGGCCGTGGCCTACGCCGGGCGCAAGCTCGGCGTGCCGGTGACCGTGGTGGTGCCAGAAACCACCACCGAACGCGCCAAGGCGCTGCTGCGCCTGGAAGATGCCAAGGTCGTGGTGCACGGCAGTTCCTGGCAGGAGGCCAACGAACTGGCGCAGACACTGGTCGGGCCGGACGATGCCTTCATACACCCGTTCGACGACCCGCTGCTGTGGGCCGGCCACGCCAGCATGATCGACGAGGTCGCCCGCGCCGGCCTGAAGCCCGATGCCGTGGTGCTCTCGGTAGGCGGCGGCGGTCTGCTCAGTGGCGTGGTCGAAGGGCTCGAACGCAACGGTTGGCACGACGTGCCGGTGCTGGCGGTGGAAACCGACGGCGCGGCCTCGTTGCATGCAGCCCTTGAAGCCGGACATACCGTGGAACTGCCGCGCATCACCTCAGTAGCCACCTCCCTGGGCGCCAAGCGTGTCGCCGAACAGGCGCTAGCCTGCGCACAGCGTCATCCGGTCGAAAGCCACCGGGTCAGCGACCGTGCCGCGCTGCAGGCCTGCGAGCGCTTTTTGCTGGACCATCGCGTGCTGGTCGAGCCGGCCTGCGGCGCGGCACTGGCCTTGGCCTACCAGAGCGAGTCGCTGGCGGCCTACCGCAACGTACTGGTGATCGTCTGCGGCGGGGCCACCGCCACGCTGGAGCAGATCCAGGCGTGGCTGGCAGCCCAAGGCGCGTGATCGCAACGGTCACATTCATCTGCTCAACTGGGCCTGCCACGAGGCTGCCGATACCCTGATGAGGTCCATCTGAGCGAGGCGCCCGATGCCTTGATGGCAAAGGGACAACAAATACACGCGCAACTCGGACGAAATGCGCCTCCGACCCTTTCGATCCGGGGCAAGTGAAGGCACAATGCGTGTCCTTTTTTTGGCCGGCCTGGCCGGGGGCCTTTAAATGATCAAGACGCCGTACTACCTCATCGACAAACAAAAGCTGCTGGGCAACATGGAAAAGATTGCCTACGTACGCGAACACTCCGGGGCCAAGGCCCTGCTGGCACTCAAGTGCTTCGCCACCTGGTCGGTGTTCGACCTGATGCAGCAGTACATGGATGGCACCACTTCTTCGTCGCTCTACGAGCTCAAGCTCGGTCGCCAGAAGTTCGCCGGCGAAACCCACGCCTACAGCGTGGCCTGGGCCGACGACGAGATCGAGGAGATGCTCGAGAACTGCGACAAGATCATCTTCAACTCCATCGGCCAGCTGCAACGCTATGCCGAACAGTCCCAGGGCAAGGTGCGCGGTCTGCGCGTCAACCCGCAGGTGAGCAGCTCCGACTACCTGCTGGCCGACCCGGCGCGCCCGTTCAGCCGTCTGGGCGAATGGGACCCTGAGAAGATCGAGAAGGTGATCGAACAGATCTCCGGCTTCATGTTCCACAACAACTGCGAGAACGGCGATTTCGGCCTGTTCGACAAGATGCTCTCGCACATCGAGGAGCGCTTCGGCCACCTGCTGCACAAGGTCCAATGGGTCAGCCTCGGCGGCGGTATCCACTTCACAGGCGAAGACTATGCCCTGGACGCGTTCTGCGCGCGCCTGAAGGCCTTCTCCGAGAAGTACGGTGTGCAGGTCTACCTGGAGCCGGGCGAAGCAGCCATCACCCAGAGCGCCTCGCTGGAAGTCACCGTTCTCGACACCCTGTACAACGGCAAGCACCTGGCCGTGGTCGACAGCTCCATCGAAGCGCACATGCTCGACCTCTTGATCTACCGCCTGAACGCCAAGATGGCGCCCAACGACGGCGAGCACACCTACATGGTCTGCGGCAAGTCGTGCCTGGCCGGCGATATCTTCGGCGAGTATCAGTTCGACAAGCCTCTGGCAATCGGTGACCGCCTGTCGTTCGTCGATGCCGCCGGTTACACGATGGTCAAGAAAAACTGGTTCAACGGTCTGAAAATGCCGGCCATCGTGGTCAAGCAGCTCGACGGCAGCGTCGAGGTGGTGCGCGAGTTCGGTTTCGAAGACTACGTTTCCAGCCTGTCCTGAGGCAGGCCCTTTCAGTAAGGAGCAAAAGGTAAATTGAAGAAGAACGTTCTTATCATTGGTGCAGGAGGTGTCGCCAAGGTGGTGGCCCACAAGTGCGCACAGCATAACGACGAGCTCGGTCGTATTGCGATTGCGTCACGGAACATCTCCAAATGCCAGGCCATCATCGACAGCGTCAAGGCCAAGGGTAGCCTCAAGGTACCCGCCGACATCCAGGCCTTCTCGCTCAATGCCCTCGATGTCGAGGCAACCAAGGCGCTGATCCGCGAGACCGAATCGCAGATCGTGATCAACGTCGGGTCCGCCTTCCTCAACATGTCGGTGCTGCGTGCCTGCATCGATACCGGCGCCGCCTACCTGGACACCGCGATCCACGAAGAGCCGGGCAAGATCTGCGAAACGCCGCCTTGGTACGGCAACTACGAGTGGAAACACCTCGAAGAGTGCCAGGCAAAGAACATCACCGCCATTCTCGGCGTCGGCTTCGACCCGGGTGTGGTGAACAGCTACGCCAAACTTGCGCAGCAACAGTATTTCGACCGCATTGACTCGATCGACATCCTCGACGTCAATGCCGGTTCCCATGGCAAGTACTTCGCCACCAACTTCGACCCGGAAATCAACTTCCGCGAATTCACAGGTCAAGTCTGGAGCTGGCAGAACAGCCAATGGACCAGCAACAAAATGTTCGAGGTCAAGCGCACCGACGACCTGCCGGTCGTGGGCTCGCAGAACCTCTACCTGACCGGCCACGATGAAGTCCACTCGCTGTCGAAGAACCTCGACGTGCCGAACATCCGCTTCTGGATGAGCTTCGGCGAGCACTACATCAATGTGTTTACCGTCCTGAAGAACCTGGGCCTGCTCTCCGAGCAGCCGGTCAAGACCGCCGAAGGCCTGGAAGTGGTGCCACTCAAAGTGGTCAAGGCCGTGCTGCCTGACCCGTCCTCGCTGGCTCCGGGCTACACCGGCAAGACCTGCATCGGTGACCTGGTCAAGGGCACCAAGGATGGCCAGCCACGTGAAGTGTTCATCTACAACGTGGCCGACCACGAAGAGGCGTTCGCCGAGACCGACAGCCAGGGTATTTCCTATACCGCTGGTGTGCCGCCAGTGGCCGCGGCCCTGCTGGTCGCCCGTGGCGAATGGGATGCCAAGCGCATGGTCAACGTCGAGGAGTTGCCGGCCGAGCCGTTCCTCAAGGCGCTGGACGTGATGGGCCTGCCGACCCGCATCAAAGACGAAAAAGGCGATCGTCCTTGGGACGCTGAAGCCTAAGCAGCAAACAGAAGGGGCGCCAGATGGCGCCCCTTCTGCGTGTGGCCAGTGCCCACAGACGCCCCGCTGCGCACGGTGCCCCTTTTGAAGTCGCACCGCTCTCACAGGCTCGCCCTCTACTTGCGCGCCTCCAGGATCAGGTTGAACGGTGTCTGCGTCGCCCGCCGGAACCGCGTGAACCCCGCCTCCTCGAACACCGCCCTCAGCCGCGCCTCGCCGGCCTGGGCCCCCAGCCCCAACCCTACTTCCTGAGACAACGAATTGGGGGTGCAAATGAACGTCGAGGCCGCGTAGAACAACCGCCCCACCGGGTTCAGGTTGCCTTCCAGCGAATCCTCCGCATAGGGCTCGACCAGCATCACCGTGCCGTCGTCCTTGAGCGCGCGATAGGCATGCCTGGCCGCACCGACCGGATCCCCCATGTCGTGCAGGCAATCGAAGAAGCACACCAGGTCATGGTCATGCCCCGGATAGTCCTTGGCCGAGGCCTGGGCAAAGCTGACCTGCCCGGCCACGCCCGCCTCCTCGGCACGCGCGGTGGCGGTCGTGATCGAGGGCCCATGGTAGTCGTAGCCGATAAAGCGAGACGCGGGGAAGGCCTGGGCCATGACGATGGTCGAGGCGCCGTGGCCGCATCCCACGTCGGCCACCTTGGCTCCGGCCTGTAGTTTGGCGGTCACTCCTTCCAGCGCCGGTAGCCACTCAGCCACCAAGAAGGTACGGTAACCAGGCCTGAAGAAACGCTCGGTGCCACTGAACATGCACGGATGATGGTCACCCCAGGGTAGGCCCCCATCGCCACGCATGGCTGCGATCAGCTTGTCCTTGTCATGGAACAGTGCCGCCACCACCGACGCGCCGCCGGCCATGTAGGCGGGCGACTCCTCGATGGCCAGGGCCAGGGCCTGCTCTTCGGGGAGGCTGAACGTGCCGTTCTGGTGGACCATGTAGCCGGCGGCTACCTGGGCACTGAGCCATTCTCGCAGCAGCCGCGGATGACAGCCGGTTCGCTGAGCCAGTACCTCTGGGGTCACGGGTTGGCTATCGGCCATGGCCCGGTACAGCCCCAACTCATCGCCCAGGATCACGTTGGCCAGTGTCGCCGCCGCGCCCATGTCGCCCACCAGCTTGCCCATGAACTCGTGAAGTCTTGCCTCGTCCATGACCTGCCCTCCTCTGCAAGAAGGCCACCGTCGGCGACGTCCGGGCCGGGAGGCGGTGGTCGGATGGATGATTGCCGGGCCTGCGCGAAACAGGCCCGGGCTTTAAGTCTAGACGAGCATGGCAAGTGCCACCGCCGGTACTGAAGGCTCAGGCCTTACTGCCTGGCACCGTCGAGCTTCTCCACCAATGCCTTGGCCAGCGCCTTGTCGGAGAACGGGTTCTGCCCGGTGATCAGCTCGCGGTCGATGACCACATGGGGCGCCCAGGCCTTCGCGTAGCTCATGTCGCCACCCGCTGCGGCCATGGCCTTGGCCGGATAGAACTGCAGGCGTTGATCTTTGAGCGAGCCTTCGAACACTTGCTCTTCCGGATCCGAGAAGATCGTCATGCGATAGCCTTGGTACACCCAATCACGAGCGGCCGGCGTCTCGCCACGGGCCAAGGCTGCGCGGTAGGCAACCGGGTCCTGCTGGGCCGACAACAGGGTGATCGGGCCATGGCAGATCGCAGCGGTCGGTTTGCCTGCCTGATGGAAGTGGCGCAGCAATGCCCCGACGTCAGGGTTGTTGGCAAGATCGATCAGCGGCGCATGGCCCCCGGGGATGAACAGGCCCGCGTAACGGTCCAGGTTGCCCGCCAACACCTCCTTGACCGACAAGGTGTCGTCGATGCCCGGCAGGCTCTGCACAACCTTGTGAATACGCTGCATCTCGGCCGCATCGCCACCGAAGTACTGCGGATCGACCGAACGCTCATCGACGCTCGGCGCATTGCCCTTGGGCGTCACCAGCACCAGCGTGTAGCCGGCCTTGAGCAGGTGGTCGGCCGGCACGCCGAACTCGTTGAGGTAATAGCCGGTCGGGTACGGCTTGCCGTCCTTGAGCTGCAATTGATGCTCGCTCGACAGCAATACCAGCACCTCGCCTTTGGACGCGGCAGTAGCCTGGCCGGCCAGCAACGCGCCAGCCACTGTGAGCGCCAGGGTGGAAATCTTGTTCATGGTCAGGGTCCTGTTCAGGCGAAGGGGGCAATGTCGAGTGGGTGGGCAACGCGGACCTGGGTCGGCGCAGCCAGCCAGTCGGCGGTGGCAGCGCGATAGTCCTGGTAATGGGCGCTGTTGCGGTGCACTTCGATGGCCGCCGGGTCGACATACAGCTCGAACAGGTCGAAGGCCGGTTCGTCCCCTTCACGAATGAACAGGTCGTAGCGCAGGTTGCCGGGCTCGGCGCGCGAACGCTCCACCATCACCCGCAAGGCCTGCTCCACCGCGTCACGGTGATCGGGCTTAGGGAAAATAGTGGCGAAGATACTGATAGGCATGACTGGACTCCAAGGTCGGTATCGGTCAGTGAGGCCATGCTATCGACTGCGCTATGATTCGATAATTCTAAAGATCTAATTTCAGCGATCCAAAATATGAATATCGTCAACAAGGACCTGAACCTGCTGCTGGTCTTCCAGATGCTCTATCAGGAACGCAATGCGTCCCTGGCCGCCGAGCGCATGGCGCTCAGCCAGCCGGCGCTGAGCCACAAGCTGAACAAGCTGCGCCATCAGTTCGGCGACCCGCTGTTCGTCCGCGCGCCTCGCGGGCTGACCCCAACACCTCGCGCCCATGAGCTCGCGCCCAAGGTTCAGCACTTGGTGGAGCAACTGGAGCTGTTCTACGAACGCTGCGACGGCGCGGACATGCTCACCCGCCCTGCCCGCCTGCACCTGTACAGCACCGACTATCTGGAGCAGACCCTGCTGCCCCGTCTGCTACCGATACTGCGCAGCCAGGCCCCCAACCTGGTGCTGGTCACTCACAACACCCGTGGCCAGTTGCCGCGCGACGCCCTGGAGAAAGGTACGTGCGACCTGGCCATCGCTGGATTCTTCACCGACCTGCCGGACACCTTCCAGCAGCAGCGTCTGCTCGGCGAAGACCTGGTGGTGCTGGCCGCACGGAACAACCCCCACCTGGCAGACGGCCTGGACCTAGAGGCGTTTCTGGCCTGCGAGCATGTGCTGACCACCCTCACCGGCGACCTCGACGGCCTGGTGGACCGCGCGCTGCGTGCCCAAGGCCATCGACGACGAGTGATCGCGGGTTTGTCGAGCTTTCTCGCCCCAGCCCGCCTGGTCAGCGGGACTGACCTGCTGCTCACCTGCCTGCGTTCGCTGGCCGAAGATGCGGCGGCACGGGACCCGGAGCTGGCGGTATACCCGCTGCCCCTGACGCTGCCGAGGGTCGAGTTGATGCAGATCTGGCATGAGCGCACCCACGCCGATCCATTGCGCAGGTGGTTCCGCCAAAAGGTCTGGGAGGTGGCCAATCACGCGGGATAGAAGCCGCCGGGGGCGCAAGGCCCCCCCAGGGCATCACGCAGGCTAAGGCGCTGCGATTTCGGTCTGACCACCGTGGCTCGACGGTGGCGCCAACTGCAGCAACTCGTTGGTGTAGGCCCATTCCTGCTCGAGCTTGTCAGGATGGTCGTTCAGGCGAATCCCGTAGGACGGAATGATCTGCCGGAACTTCTCCTGCCAGGTCGCAGAGGCAGCCTTGTCCTTGAACACCTTGTGCAGCAGGTCAAGCATGATCGGCGGTGCGGTCGAGGCCCCCGGCGAGGCGCCCAGCAGGCCGGCAATGCTGCCGTCCTTGGCCATCACCACTTCGGTGCCGAGCTTGAGCACCCCGCCAAGCTCCGGGTCCTTCTTGATGATCTGCACCCGCTGCCCCGCCTGCCACAGGCGCCAATCCTCTTTCTTGGCGTGCGGGAAGTAGGTCTGCAGCGCCTCGAAGCGGTCATCGTCGGACTGCATCAATTGCCCGATCAGGTACTGCACCAAGTCGAACTCACGCACCCCGACGCGCACCATGGGCCAGGTGTTGTGCACGGACATGCTGGCGAACAGGTCCAGCAGCGAGCCCTCTTTTAGAAACCGCGTGGAGAAGGTGGCGAATGGACCGAACAGGATCATGCGCTTGCCATCGAGCACACGGGTATCCAGGTGGGGGACCGACATGGGCGGCGCGCCGGTCGCGGCGATGCCGTAGGCCTTGGCCATGTGCCGCTGGGCGATGGCCGGGTTGTCGGTCACCAGGAACGAGCCGCCCACCGGGAAGCCCGCGTAATCCTTGGCTTCGGGGATGCCCGACTTCTGCAGCAGCGGCAAGGCGGCGCCGCCCGCACCGATGAACAGGAACTTGGCGTCGGTGGCAGCCGTGGTGCCGTCCTTGAGGTTCTTGTATTCGACATGCCAGGAGCCGTCATCGTTGCGGGTGATGTCCTGGACTTCGCTCGAGAGCTTAAGGTCGAAGTTCGGTCGGCCTTGCAGGTAGCCCACGTACTGGCGGGTGATCTCGCCGAAGTTGACGTCGGTGCCGATGGGCGTCCAGGTCACCGCGAGCTTCTGCGCGGGGTCACGGCCCTCCATCATCAACGGCACCCACTGCTTGATCTGCTCCGGGTCCTCCGAATACTGCATGGGCTTGAACAGCGGGCTGGCCTGCAGGGCCTCGTAGCGTTTTTTCAGAAAGCGAATGTTGTCGTCACCCCACACGAAGCTCATGTGCGGTGTGGTGTTGATGAACGAATGCGGGTCCTTGAGCACGCCCTGCTTGACCTGCCAGGCGAGGAACTGCCGGGTGATCTGAAACGACTCGTTGATCTCGATGGCCTTGGTGATGTCGATCTTGCCGTTCTTCTCCGGTGTGTAGTTGAGCTCTGCCAGGGCCGAGTGCCCGGTGCCTGCGTTGTTCCAGCCGTTGGAGCTTTCCTCGGCGACCTTGTCCAGGCGTTCGACCATCTCCATCGACCAGCCCGGCTCCAGCTCATTCAGCCAGACCGCCAGGGTCGAGCTCATGATCCCGCCCCCGACCAACAGTACATCGACCCGTTTGGTCTCGGCGGCCTGGGCACTGAGGATGCCGCACGTGAGGCCCACCAAGGCCCATCTCAACGTCTTCGTGGTGTTCATGTTCCCTCCTGCGAGACGTGATGCCTCGTTGTGTACTCCCTGTCGTGCGCAAGGCTCATGCGGCGTATCGGTCTGCCGCCCCTGCGCCTGAATCGGCCTCGCAAGCGAAGTCAGCCCTCTAGATAGTTAGCGCAACTTTCCACAAGCCACCAGTTGGCAATAGCCCGCCAGTTGATCAGCGGGCTATGCCAGGGCGCGGCACAGCGTGATGTCGCTAACCGTTGAGCGCCGCCTCGATTTTGGCGATGTCGATCTTGCCCATCTGCATCATGGCGTCGAATGCGCGCTTGGCGGCGGCCCGGTCTGGGTTGTCCATGGCCTCGAGCAGCACTCGCGGGGAAATCTGCCACGAGATGCCCCACTTGTCCTTGCACCAGCCGCAGACGCTTTCCTGGCCGCCGTTGCCGACGATGGCCTGCCACAGACGGTCAGTCTCGGCCTGATCCTCCGTGCAGATCTGGAACGAAAACGCCTCGCTGTGCTTGAACGCCGTCCCGCCGTTCAAGCCGACGCAGGGAATACCGGCTACGGTGAACTCGACGGTGATGACATCGCCAGCCTTGCCCGATGGGTAGTCGCCCGGTGCGTGGTGCACCGCCCCTACTGCGCTGTCGGGGAAGGTCTTGGCATAAAAGGTCGCCGCCTCCAGGGCATCGTCGTCGAACCAGAGGCAGAGGGTATTTTTACTGGGCATTGGAGCCTCCACGATCACATCGCAAAGCCTAGAGTCTAGACCCTCACCCCTGGCAGGCGATGGCCTGGCCCAGCGCTTCGTCGGTTGCAGACGATTGCGGATGCGCTAGGCGATAGTCGCGCAGTGCGGGCGTGGTTCACGGTGGTTTCCTACATAACTGAAACGGCATTTGGCCTACTCTGGACCGCTCGGCGCTGCCTCACCTGCATCGCCTGTACAACGAACCGGCGCAACACAACTCAAAGTAGCCGCGCTTGTCGAAGCCTCTTTCGAACGAGATAGACGACACACCATGCACTTCGATCTGATCCAGAGTATCAACCTGGCCGGCAAGGCCGATGTTCCCAATGACGACCGTATTGGCTGTGCAAGCCGTCATGCTTGGGTCATCGACGGCGCAACCGACCTGGGCCCGCCTGGCCTGCTGGGTGAACGAGGGGGCGCGGCCTGGCTGGCAGCGGCGGCGCAGGCTGCCTTTGTCAGCGCAAGCGGGCCCTTGCAGCGCATTTGCGAACGGGTATTCGCGACCCTGGCCGCCGCCTACGAACGCGACCGCCAACGTGAGCCGATCGCCGGCTGGGAGCTGCCCCGCGCGGCGTTCGCGGCGGTGGCCCTGGAAGATGACGAGGTGGTCTGCGCCCACCTGGCGGACTGTGTCGTACTCCATCGCAGCTCACGCGGCATTGCCTTCCTGACACCTGAGCCGGACCGCGAAACCGAGCGCGCCGAGGCGGTCGCCCTGGGCCCGGGCACCGGGGCTCATGGCGTGCGCACGCCCGCCGTGCAGGCAGATCGGCGCATCGCCCGGGAACGTCCTAAGGCCGTGCTCAGTGTCGATGCCCAGATGGCCAAGGCCGGTACCGTCTATACCCGCACACCGGTAAGCCGCGGCGACGACCTGGTGCTGATGAGCGATGGTTTCGCGGCCCTGTTCGATACCTACCAGGCCTGCACGCCCGAAACCTTCATGACCCAACTGCGCGAGCAGGGCCTGGCGGCACTTGCGCTGCGCCTGCGGCAGATCGAGCGCGACGACGCCGCCTGTATTCGTTACCCACGGTTCAAGATGAGTGACGACGCATCGGCGATCTGGTTGCGGGTGGGCTGAAGAAAAAGAACACCGACCGAGCCGGGCCGGCTCGATCCAGATGCCAAGGCAACAATTCGCTACGCCTTTGGCTGAGTGCGATCGACCAGGCGGATGCTGTCACGCCCGCCTCGCTTGGATTCGTAAAGCGCAACGTCACCCTGTTCGATCAGCGCCGCCAGGCTGGCAGGTGCACGGTCGAACAGGTTCGCGCCGATGCTGAGGGTGACCGCCGCAGGTGTGGCGAAATTCTGCGCGGTGAGCCGATGGAACTGCTCACGCAAGGCGCTCCCCAACCCTTCGACTTTTTCACGGGTCGCGTTACCCAGCAGGATGACGAACTCATCGCCGCCCAACCGGGCGGCCAAGGCGCTGGCAGGGGTCGATGCACGAATCATCTCGCCCAACGCGACGAGCAGACGATCACCGGCAATATGACCATGCAGGTCGTTGACCATCTTGAAGTTGTCGATGTCGATCAGCAACAGCGCACCAGGGCGGTCCATTGCCACGTCCTCGAGCAGACGCGGGGCGCGTGCCTCCAAGGCCCGCCGGTTGTAGAGGGCGGTCAAGGGATCGCGCGCCGCCAGCCGGGCGATCTGCCGTTCGCGTCGGTGGCGCTCGGTGCCGGTCATGGACAAGGCGATCAGCATGATCGCCATGGCGCCTTCGACCAGCGACACCTGGATGATCGCGCCACGCAAGGCCGCCAGATCGATCAACGTCCCCGGCACCAACGGGGGAATCATCTTGGCCAGGTAGAAGATGCCGTGGGCCAGCAGCACGTAACGCAGTTGCACCGCACCCACGCGCAGCGACTTGCCATGGGGCCGCAGCAGTACGCAGGCCCACAGAGTGGGCAAGGCCACCAGCAGCGAGTTAGCCAGCAACATCACCTTCGACCACTGCGGGCTTTCGGGCAGCAGCAACAGCATCAGCCATACAACAGGCAACAGGTACCAGCCACGGGAAAGCCGCATCTCGGTAAACCGCGCCACACCCACCAGAAAGAACCAATGCGCCAACACCAACAAGCCATTGGCGAACCACACCCCGATGAGCATCAGCCCACTGACGCGCAACAATGCCAAGGTCGAACCCACACTGATGGTGGCGAACCCAGCGGCCCAGAACAGCAGCGAGGTGGCACGCACGGTGCGCCATTCGACCGCCAGGTACAAAGCAGCCGCGGCGGCAAGGGCAATGCTGATGGTCAACATCGTGAGGGGGTCTAGTGCCATGAGCGGACAGGCCTGAGCGATCGTATTGAAGGGCGTGGATTGTAAGCGTTCGGATGCTCTTTTAGCAGGTCGCCAACCGACTGGATGGCCCACGATAATAAGCAGCTTGCGGGCAACCACTCGAACACGAACACGTCACAACGACGTCGCCACGAAATATCAAAATGACAGTAGCGTATCCGATGGGCTTACGCCGTCGACAGATAGCTGACCAGTTGCCGACCATGGGAGCTCAGGCGCTCCCAGTCGCGAAAACAGATACGCAGCTCCAGGGTGGCCCAGCGCTCCTCCAGGATCACCCTGCGAACCGCCAGTTCCTGCTCGGCGCGCACGGCGGCGGTTTCCGGCAGCATGGCGATACCCGCGCGTTGGGCCACCAATTGAGCGATGGCCTCGAAACTCGGCGCGCGCACACGCACCTTCAACGGCATGGCCAGATTCATCGCCAGCTCCTCGACGAAGCGCTGCATCGCCCGCTCTGCCGGCAGACACACGAACGGGTAACCCAGGGCATCGGCCAGGCGCAATTGTTCGCGCCCGGCCAGGGGATGATCCACAGGCACCAGCATCACCAGGCGCTCGTTGCGAAACGGCAGCGAGACGATACCTTCGTTGATCAGGTTGCCGTCATACACCCCGATCTCGCATTCGCCTGCCAGCACCACGCGCAATACATCGATGCTCTTGTGCTCGACCAGTTGCAGGTCGACCTCAGGATAGTCGGCCAGAAACGGCCCGAGCACCGCTGGCAACAGCGTGCTGTTGCTGACGGTGGAAGCCGCCAGGTGCAGCGTGATGCGCCGCTGACCTGCCAATTCCTTCAAGGTGTCCTGCAGCTTCTGCGCCTCACCCAGCACACCACGGGCCGCCTCCAGAACCAGGCGGCCAGCGGGGGTCAGCTGCATGCCATCGGCCTTGCGAACGAACAGGGCAAAGCCACAGCGTGACTCGAACAGGCGCAGGCGGGTGCTGGCGGCGGACACCGCCACCGGGATGGTCGCCGCCGCCTTGCTCAGGCTGCCGGTGACGGCAATTGCGGCAAACAGGCGCAGATCGGGCAAGTCGAAGTGCATCCTTGTGCGTTCTCCAAAAGCGAAAGCCATGTTCGAGAAAAAGCGATTCTAGCCACATCCCGTTCTGTACAGAATAAGTCCTGCCTTCAATTGCCGTGGACTTTGCCATGACGCGTTTGCACCTTCGCCTTCAGACTGCGATCCAGAACGGCGGTCTCTACGCCGTGCTGGCAGCCTTGGGATTCAGCTTCAAGGCCATCTTCGTCAAGCTGGCCTATGCCGCAGGTCCGGTGGACGCTATCACCCTGTTGGCCATGCGCATGGGCCTGGCGCTGCCGCTGTTCGCTTGGCTGACCTGGCTCAGCCGTGGCCAGTCCGGTGCGAAGCTGGGGCTTGGGGATGGTCTGCGCGTGGCAGGGCTCGGGTTGCTGGGCTACTACCTGGCGAGCCTGTTCGATTTCTACGGTCTGCAGTACATCAGCGCCGGGCTCGAGCGGCTGATCCTGTTCACCTATCCCACGCTCGTACTGGTGTTCCAGACCATCGCCCTGCGCGAACGCCCTACCCTGCGGACCCTGACGGCCATGGGCCTGTGTTACCTGGGCCTGGGCATCGCCTTCGTACACGATGTCAGCGTGGCCGGGGTCGGCGAGCAGGTGGTGCGGGGGGCGTTGTGGGTGGTGGCCAGTGCGGTGAGCTATGCGCTCTATTACTCGGGCACCGGCATCATGCTCAAGCGCATGAGTTCGATGCGTCTGGCCGGGCTCTGCGGCATCGCCTCGTCATTGATGGTGCTGGCGCACTACCTGCTGGTGGCGGACATCGGCCAGCTGTGGCAGCAGCCACTGGCGATCTGGATACATGCGGCGCTGATGGCGGTGTTTTCCACGGTCTTGCCGATCTACTGGGTGGCCCTGGCGATCCAGCGCCTGGGGCCCACCCATACCGCGGCGGTGGGCAACCTGGGGCCGGTGCTGACGATGCTCGCGTCGTGGGCGATCCTCAGTGAGCAGATCTCGGGGTATCAGTTGGCGGGCCTGGCGCTGGTGTTGTACGGCGTGACGCGCCTGAAGCCTGCGAAGAAACAGGCAGCTTCGACGCAGCCCAAGCAAGCCGAAGCGTAGGGTCTGCTCATCAGGCAGGCGAGGTGCCAGAGCAACCGGCGCGCCTGTACCGATCAGTCCTCCAGCGGCTTGGGCGGTGCCGCCGGCTTTGCCGGCTTGGCAGGCTTGCTGTCCTTGCCCTTGGACTTGGGCTCAGCAGGCTCGGAAGCCGCCACAGGCTCCGGTGCGCTGACGGCCTTCTCACTGGCAGGCAGTTCGTCCACGGCCTTGATGATCACCTGCGGATCGATTTTCTCGCCGCTGTCGTCATCCTTGAGCACATGCCGCTCGCCATCCTTGCCCACCAGGATCACCTTGGTGCCCTTGCTGGCGCCGAGCTTGAGTTCGCGAATCAACGCCATGGTGGTCTGCTGTTCGAGGTTCTTGTCCTCGCGCTTGCCCATCATATTGGCAACGCTGTACAGCACCAGGCTGCGCTCCTTGAAGGCAGCTTGGGTAGCGGGGTCCTGGAGTGCCTCGTTCAACCCGCGCAAGGTCGGGTCGGCGCTGCTGGGGGCGATGATGACCAAGGGCCTTGCCTTGCCCAGTTCCTTGGCCAGCGGAGCATCGCTGTCCGCAGCGAACACAGGGCTTGCGAGGGCAAGCAGAGTGGCGAGGGTCAGTGACCGGACGAGCATGCGCATCTCCTTATTTCTCGATAACTCAAAGACTACAGATCATTGAGAAAGATCCGACGTGCGAGCCTAAACCACCCGACAAACCAGGTGAAAAGGCGAAAGGTAACTTGCCATTACCAGCAGCCCGTCCAACCAGGCTTGCGACCTCTGCAGAAAACGCCGGCCCCGAACTGAGCATAGTCCAAAGCCACCCAGGCAGCGCAGTAGCTGCAGGCGCTGACAGCGTTCGTGTAGGGCTGTACCCAGCCCTTCATACGGCACGACCTACATCAACGGGCATCAATGCTGACATCCGCCAAGGCTGTCTCCAGCAGCCGGTTGGTCAGGACACGCATCTCGTATCGCTCGTCAGCCTTCTGCAACCTCTGGGTTTGTTTCATCTGGGTTTCGATCTTCTCCACCTGTTGCTGCGCCTGGGCCGACAAGGCTTGCGTCTGGGTGTCGTGCTGCATCAGCGCATCCCGCTGCGCCGTCAACTGCTCCAGCTTTCGGTGATGCCGTGTGTTGCCTTGGTCGAAATGCTCAGCGTTTTCCGCCAACAGATGCTCACGCCAGAAATCCTGATCCACCATCCAGCTGGCCAGCGCTTCCTGCTGTTCTGCGGCGCGTACCCGGGCGCGGATCCGATCAACCCGTGCCGGATCCAGATGGGCATACTCAGGAAACGCCATTTCACTCGCCTCGATGGGCAAATCAAGTGAGCCACGCAATGCCTGTTGATAGCCCAGCATCACCTCGACCTCATCAAGTGGGGTGCCGGCCTCGGCCTGGGCACGCAGGAAACTGAAAAGATGATCCTCGACCTGTGCCAGGCGCCACAGACGCCGCCCCAACTCAAGCAGCGCCTGCGTCTGGGCCCCCGCCTCCGCACCCGCCTGGGCCTTGGCCTTGACCGCCAACATCCGAACCTCAAGATTGGTAAAACGCAGCGTCACACTGTCCTGGCAGGTGAGGTCATCGTCGGCATGGGTGAACAACTCGGTCCTCAAATCAGTCTGCTCATGCATGTTTCGCAGCATGTTCAGTACACGTCTGGCCAGTACCTTGGGTTGCTTTTGGAAATCCGCGGTATCGAGCAGCCTGCGCAGGACCGTCATTATCCCGCCCGAGCCCTCAACAGCCTCGATCGCGTGCCACAGTTCGAGCATCTGGTCACGCTCCGGGACCGCGACGGTACCGCTCCAGGCGATGGCTTGAGTATTGACTCCCTGGATTGACTGGAACGCCACACGCAAGGCCTGCACATCCTGTTCGGCCAGTGGATTGCCCATCAACAACACACGATGCCTGAGCCACAGGGGGGCCTGATGGAACATCGGCGGTATCCGATTGATTCGATTGTCGCTCAGGTCTGCATAGTCCAAGTCTGCGCACTCCAGCAATCCGGGGGGCAGCGCATCGATCAACGTGTTGCGCAGAAGCAGGCGCCTGAGCCTGGCAAAGCCGCCGACGGAAAACGCCTGCCCCAGAGGGTTGTGCGAAAGGTTGATGTACTCCAGGCGAGAGCAGCGGGCCAGCTCCGATACCTGGTCGTCATCCAGGATGATCCGGTTGTCGTACAGGTTCAGTTCACGCAGGCGCGGTAGCTGGTGCAGGTGCGCCGGCAGTCGAGTTAGTCGGTTGCCGCTGACTCGCAGTATCCGAAGGTTGGGAAACGCTTGCAGGAAGTACTCCGGTACGTGGCCCAGATCCATGTTCAGAATCGTCAATTCAGAGACATGGGAGAAGCTTCGGCTAGGCAGCGGGGGCAAGGATCCTGGCCTCAGGCCGTTGAGTTCCAACCGGTTTTCGCCCCCCAACGGATTGAACGGCGCAGCGTCGTCGGTGATGCGTTTCCAACACGCCAGCAACTGCCCCATGACCCTCCGGCGGTCCGACCTCGCCAACAACGCGGTGGTGGCTGTGAGCCAGGCATTGAGCGTCTGCTCCAGGGTCTTCAGTGCGTGGCGAAGCTGACGAACCTCTACCGCCATATCCCTGCTGGCACGCTGCATGGCCACCTGCCAAGCGCTGATCTGGGCATCGGTGTAGGTGGGATAGATTCGCCGCAGTTCCACTTGGATCATCCAAGGCCCCCTTCTGCGCGCGCTGCTGCCGGTCAGGCGCCCGCTCAAAGGGTAGCCGAGACGGCCATCGTCCTGGCGCAGCGGGGCCTGCCAGCGATCCTTGCCTTGCCCCTTGCTCAATAGCTCCCTGACCTCACTGGGCCGATCGATCGCCTGGCGAGCTAGCAGCACGCGCAAGTTGTGGGCAAAGGGATCAGCGATGCCCATGGCCGTGGCCGCTTGCTGGCCTGCATAGGCGGCGGCCATCGCGTCGAACAACTCACGCGGCTCGCCCAAAAGGTTCGTTTGGGGGGCGACGACCAGGAACTTGCCATCGACATGTATCAGATCACAGGCGGTGGCCCCCTCCTCGCTCGCAACGAGCAAGGGGCCGCTCGCACTGCCCTCGAGCAAACGCCAGCGGATACCCGTGGCAGCGCCGGGCAAGTAGCGCAGCATGCCGATGGCGACCCGGGCCACATCGGCGTCCTGCGGCGTGTCCAAGTGCAGCGCTTCATAGACGCGTGTCACACGCAGGTTGTGTGCACACGCTCTGGCCTCTTCAGCCAACTGCAGCGGCACACGTCCACTGTCGAGCAGGCGTTGCCGGTCTATGGTCGTCGCCGCGTCCACCAACCCTTGCGCAGCGCGCCAGTGCAAGCGGGGAAACACCTGACGCAGCATCGTACTGCCGAGACTCTCGCGGTTGGGCATGTGCTCGTAGAGATCCTGCAGCAACGCCCGCCGAGCCTGCCATACCACCTCGGCCAACGCCTGGTCTGGCAATTCGGCCGCACCGGGAAGGCGTTGGGCACCCTGCAATGCAAAGGCATCCTCCACCTGCTGGCCCGAGCGCAGGCGATTGACCATGTCGCGGATACGCTGGTCCAGATGGGCTCGGACCGTGCTATCCAGCAACCCGGCATCCGGCGCCCGGCCATACACGTGCAGGCCCCGCAGATCCTCTGCCTCCAACCCATGGAAGCTCAGGACTAGGTCGATCCGCTCATCATCCAGCTCCCGGAAGTGCCCTCCCAGGCGACGGAACAGGTAATGGACATCCTCCCAGTTCGCCGGCTGCTCGCACCACAGCCGCCAGGCACCTGCATCGTTGTGTCGCAACAGCGGCCCGTGCCCTGCCTGCGGCAGCAATTGCCACTGCCCATCCTCGGTTCGCTGGCGCACGCCGTAGTAGTGCCCCTCCATCTTGATCCAGGCCCGCGCCCCCAACCGGAAGATACCGGCGGCGTCACTCGTCGCGCCCGCAGGTGGGGCTTCACTGCGAAAGGCCGTGATGTCCTGGTCCCAAAGTTTTGTCGAACCATCTTCCAGATGGGCCGGCACCAGGTCGTCCACCACGCTAGAGCGCGCCATCAATGACCGTACCCCACCGACAGCCGTGGTGGTAGCGCTGGCCACGGCCACCGCGGTAGCCACATTGAGCAAGTGCTTGCAGGCCAGCCGGGTGCGGTTGTCCTGCCAGGCCTCGATGCCGTGGTAGACGTCCCCAAGCACGTCCCAGGCGCTAGCGGCCAGAAGTACCTCACCAAGCACTGGCACGAACAGGCCGGCCGCGGACAACAAGGCCTGGCCCTCGGCGGCCAGGCGCTCATCATGTTCGCGCTGCAACGCGCGGTCCAGTTCATCCACCGGCGCCACGATCACCTTCGCGTCGTCTTTTATTTGCTCGATGCGCGCATGAGCCAGCGCTGAAAAAAACGGCGTGCCGTAGGGCGCGAGGCTTTCATCCAGGCTGATGTTGGCCCAGATTGCCAAGTCCTCGTATGCCGGGACCACGATTGAATAGAACGTGTGGCTGTCGCGCCTGCGCACGAAGCGGCGAAAGAACGTCTGGTAGGCCTGGCTGCGCAGCCGCCTGCCCAGTTCGTTGGCGAGCTTGCGCAGGCTGGAGAACGCGCTCCAGGCCCCGTTTGGATCGCCAGGCACGTAGAGCAGCACCCTGGCGTCGTTGTGCGACTCATCGATGACCACGATTTGCTGCAGGTCGCAGTCCAACAGGCTCAGACGCTGCGCCGTCACGGGTGAAGCCTTGCCTTGCGGTTCATCCTTCGCGCAAAGCCTGGCAATCGACTCGAGCTCGCGCTCGCTCAGTCCAGCGCTGTCACGGGCCTTGTAGGCATCGAGCAGCATGGCATGGCGGCTCCAGTCAGCCAGCAAGGACAGGACGGTCCACGCCGGCTTGTCATCTGTCACAGGCCCACTCAGGACGTCGTCCAGATGCTGTTGGTACGCGCGGCCAAGATCGAGCTCACGGCACACCTTGGCAAACTCAGTTGCAGACGGCGCCTTGATCGTGCCCTGCCTGGCGCTGGTCAGGCGATTGCCACGCGGTTGCCCGCCCGCTTCGGTCTCCTGGGCCGTGAAATTGCGCACTGCCGCTTCCAGTAGCGAGCGTTTGTCGTACTGCAGCATAGTCAGATGGACGCCGACCGGCTGGGTGTTGATCACAGGCTCCGGGTGTCCGCCAATAAAGCTCCATTGATGCAGGTTGAACTGAGCCGAATAACGCGTTCGCAACGCTGCCTGCAGCTTGGATTTGAGAAAGCCGTCCAGCGCCTCGATCCGCGCCAGAACGCGCTTGAGGTGCGAACGCAGCGCGACGCTTTCGCCCATCGTCTCCCCGAGCCGAGCCAGTTGCTGCGGCGTCGCCGACTTCATCCACTGCGGCAAGCGTTCGGCAATGAAGCCGTCCTGATAGGCACGTTCTGCTGTCAGTAGACCTGCGTCGTTCACTTCTGGTTTGTCTGCCTCGTCGCCCATATCCATCTCCTGATTGTCTGGGAGCGACGAGGCTAGGGGCCTGGCTTGGCAGGTGGACGCTAGATAGCTACTACCTCAAAACAGCAGCAGTTGCCGACCGGTCAATGTGCCGAAGTCATCACCGACGAAGGGCAGGATCGCGTCGGCCACAGGCTGCAACTGACGCGACAGGTAATGCTCGTGATCGATCGGCGATTGCTGGTTTTCCAATGGCTCGGGACCGGCCGTGGTGATGACGTAGCTGATCCAGCCGCCGTTCTGGTACTGCTGCGGCCGCCCCAGACGGCTGTTGTACTCATCGGCCAGGCGCGCGGCGCGCACATGAGGGGGCACGTTGCGCTGGTAGTCGGCCAGGGGACGCCGCAGACGCTTGCGATAGACCAACAAATCATCTTGCTCACCGGCCAGGGTGCGCCGTACGAAATCGCGCACATAATCCCGATAGGGCTGCCCGCGGAAAATACGCCCATATAGCTCCTGCTGGAACTGCCGCGCCAGCGGTGACCAGTCCGTGCGCACCGACTCCAGCCCCTTGTAGACCATCTCTTCCTGGCCCTCGGCGCGGCGTACCAGGCCGGCGTAGCGCTTCTTGCTGCCCTCGTCGGTGCCGCGGATGGTCGGCATGAGAAAGCGCCGATAGTGGGTTTCGAACTGCAATTCCAAGGCGCTGTCCAGCCCCATGGTTGCCTCAAGGTGCTGGCGCCACCATTGGTTGACCTCGTTTACCAGCTCGCGACCGATACGCGCGGCGGCCCCTTCGCTGTGCGCCCCCTTGAGCCAGACGAACGTGGAGTCGGTGTCGCCATAGATCACATCGAAGCCACGGGCTTCGATCAGCGCCCGGGTCTGACGCATGATCTGATGGCCGCGCATGGTGATCGACGATGCCAGCCGGGGGTCGAAGAACCGACAGCCACTGGAACCCAGCACGCCATAGAAGGCGTTCATGATGATCTTCAATGCTTGGGACAACGGCGCATTACCTGCGCGCTTGGCCGCCTCCCTGCCCTGCCAGACCCGCTCGACGATCGCCGGCAGGCTGTGCCGGGTACGGGAGAACCGGGCCCCGCGAAACCCCTCCACCGAATGCGCATCGTCCGGCTGGGCCAGGCCCTCGACCAGCCCCACCGGGTCGATCAGGAAGGTGCGGATGATCGAGGGATACAGGCTCTTGTAATCAAGCACCAACACCGAGTCGTACAACCCAGGGCGCGAATCCATGACAAAGCCACCGGGGCTGGCTTCGTCCGGGCGGCTTCCCAGGTTCGGCGCGACATACCCCAATCGGTGCATGGGCGGGATGTACAAATGACAGAACGCCGCCACCGAACCGCCGCTACGATCGACCGGCAGGCCCGTTACCGTGGCGCGCTCCAGGAGAAACTCCAGCAAACGGGTATGGGCGAAGATACGCGTGACCAGTTCGCAGTCCTTGAGGTTGTAGCGCGCCAGCGCAGGCTTGTCCTGGGCGAACATGCGGTTGATTTCGTCCATGCGCTGGTAGGGCGAGTCGATGGCCTTGCCCTCGCCCAGCAGGGTCTGGGCGACGCTCTCGAGGCTGAACGACGGAAAGCTCCAGGTGGCCGAACGCAGTGATTCGATGCCATCGATCAGCAGCCGGCCTGGGGCATCGGCGAACACATGGTTGCGGCTGCCATGGGCGCGCAAGGTCATCGGCGCACCGTTGCGCCCCAGGGCCAGCGGCACCTGCAAGCGCGCGGCATGTTCATGCAGCAGGCGCAGGTCGAACTGCACCAGGCTCCAGCCGATGATCGCGTCCGGATCATGATGTGCGAACCACTGGTTCAGGCGCTCGAGCAACTGTGCGCGGTCCTGGCAATATTCGAGGTCGAAATCCACTTCGCGGGTATCGCCGTTGGCCGGCCCCAGCATATAGACCTGCCGCTGGCCGCAGCCTTCCAGGGCGATACTGTAGAGCTCGCCGCGCTCGCTGGTCTCGATGTCCAGCGACACCAGGCGCAAGGTAGGGCGGTAGTCAGGGTTGGGTTTGAGATGGGCGTCGCAGATCACGCCTTGGGCATCGGCCTGGCCGCTGAACAGCACCGGCGCGGTGATGAAGCGCTCCATCAGGTAACGCTCCGGTGGGCGGATGTCGGCCTCGAAGACCTCGATGCCGGCACTGCGCAGGCGCTGCTCAAGTTGCATCAGCTGACGATGCTGTCGGCAGTACAAGCCCAGCACCGGACGCTGGTCGAAATCGCACAGGCCAAGCGGGCGCAGCTCCACGCCCTGCTCGTTCCCCAACAACAGCCGCGCGTGCTCGCCTTGCCCAGCCGCAATGAACGCCACCGACACCTGCGGCGCCAGGCGCAACTGCCGTGGGCCCTGGTCGGTGGCCAGCCAGAACTCCACGCAGGTGCCCTCGGGCGTGTCATGCCAATGGCGGGTGAGGACAAAGCCCTGCTGCAACTGCACCGCGTCGACCTCGATCATGTTCGTTGGCAAAGCGTCATTCTACCGCGCCGTGACAGGAGCGACTGTCTTGATTGCGTGGGGCCATTCATTCAGTGCTGCGGGTTCAGGCTCGTTCGCGGGTAAACCCGCTTCCACAGGCCAGGCCGATCCGCGCGGTGGGCTTGATCAGCCGTAGAGGTAATCGATGTCCTTGTACGCCAGTGGTGGCACCTGGCTGAGCAAGTAGTCACGCAGGCGCTGCATGTGACGCGCCTTGGGGCTGGACTTGAGCCATGTCATGTAATAGCCATCACCTGTGGCCACCGCATGCTTGAACGGCGTCACCAGACGGCCTGCGGCCAGGTCGGCGCTGGCCAGCACCAGATCGACCACCGAGATGCCCAGGCCCTGCTGGGCCGCCGAAATGCCCTGGTCGAGGGTGTCGAAAACCTGCCCTTGGTCGATGCTGATGTCCTGGGCGTCCATCCGTGCCAGCCAGCGCCGCCAGTCGCGCCGATCCGGCGAGGGGTGCAACAGGTCGCAATGCTGCAGCGCAGACAGCCCTGGCTCTGCGCCTTGAAGGTAGTCAGGATGGCACACCGGGATCAGCCACTCGTCGAACAGCTTCAGGCTCTCGACGTCGGCCGCGAAGCGTCCATTGCCCAACAGGATGGCGCAGTCGTAGGGCTCGGAATAGAAGTCCACCGTGTCGATGTCCATCCAGACGCTCGACAACTGCACAGTGCAGCTGTTGTCGATTTTCTTGAAGCCATCCAGCGCCTTGAGCAACCAGCGCACAGTGAGGGTCGAAGGCGCCTTCAGACGAAGGCCATAGCGATCCTGACGCAGCAAGGCACAGGCGTTTTCGATGATCTTGAAACCTACCTTGAGTTCCTGGGCCAGCAACCGGCCATGCTCAGTCAGGCGCAGCTTGGGCCCGCGCCGCTCGAACAGGTCGCAGCCGAACATGGCCTCGAGCGTCTTGACGTGATGGCTGACTGCCCCCTGGGTCAAGGCCAGCTCCTGGGCTGCTCGGGTGAAGGAGCCGTAGCGCGAGGCCACTTCGAAGGCGCGCAAGGCGTGGAGTGCTTGAATCCGTTCTGACATGGTCCTGCCCAAAGCATGAGTAAGACTAATAGTAGGTCATAGTTCCACACGTTTTACAACGTCGGAGGGTTCCCAGAAAATGCTGTTAAATCACAAATTTACAACGGAAACCGCATACATCTTGCTTAGATGTCATTGAATCTCTGGGGACACCATGTTTACGGGTTATGGAAATTGCTATCGCCTGGATGCGCTAGAGCTGGCCGCTGAACATATCCAGAATCGCCAACATTGGGCGTACCAAACCCTTGCACAGTTTCGCACCTTGCTCGCCCATCCCGACTTTCCCTGCCTGTTCGGCCGCAAGGCGGTCGCCGCCGGTACCTGCCATCTGGTCTTCGCGCGCGCGACGCACCTGGCGACAGACATCGCCCGAGGGCTTGCCGATTACGTGAGCATCCTCGAACCGATCCCGCTCAGGCAGCGCATCGGCAACCCGTTGCTGGTGTTTCTCGAAACCGAGCCAGACAGCACGCTGGCCGAACAGCAGATGCTGGCCTGGTCGGTGCTGCAACAAGTCCATGCGCTGGACCCGCAACCCTGGCCTCGGACGCTACCCACAGACCCCCACGACAGCGGCTGGTCGTTCTGCTTTGCTGGCATGCCGCTGTTCATCAACATGAATTTCCCGGCCCACCGGCAGATGAAAAGCCGCAACCTGGGCGCACACATCGCCTTCGTCATCAACCCGCGGGAGAGCTTCGATGAGGTCGCCAGCGCCGCCACTGAAAGCGGTCGACGCATCCGTGCACGCATTCGCGAGCGGGTACGTCATTACAACGATGGCGTCGTTCCCGAGACCCTGGGCTTCTTCGGCCAGGACGACAACTTCGAATGGCGCCAGTATCAACTCCAGGAACCGGGCTCACTGAACCCTTCGCGTTGCCCGTTCCATGCTCACGCAACACCTGAAACCCTGATCGAGAACTGACCGTGAACACCGCACTCACCGCCACCTATGCCCTCACCGTGCTGCTGCTGATCGCCACCCCTGGCCCAGTCGTGGCACTGATCGTCAACACCGCAGCCACCTCAGGCTCACGCAAGGCGCTGTCCACCGCCATCGGCACCAACTGGGCATCGCTGGTACTGATCGGTGCCGCTGCCTGGATCATCATGACCAGCGCCGCCATCGACAAGGTCTGGCTCAGCGGCATGAGCCTGCTAGGCTGCCTGTTCATCGCCTACATCGCCATTACCACCCTCCGAGAAGCGATGCAGACGCCGGCCCCCGATGCGCCGACACAAGCCCTTGAACAGCCTGGGCGCAGCGGGCTGCTCCAAGGCTTCATGGTGGGCATCTCCAACCCCAAGGACATCATCTTTTTCATTTCCTTCTTCCCGCAGTTCATCCAGATCACCGAATCGTTCGGCAAGAGCATGGTGGTGCTGTCGTTGCTGTGGATCGCTATCGATTTCGCCGTGCTCAGCCTGTACATCTTCGCCATCGGCAAGATCGCCTCGCAACGCAGCAACCGCATCATCACCCTCGCCTCAGGCGTTGCCCTGTTGCTGATCGCCCTCGCCGGGTTGGCGTACAACATCAAGGAGCTGGCCGGCTGAGCCGCAGCACCCTCGACCTCGCGTGCCAAAGGAGCGCCCATGAGACCGATCGACCCAGACACGACCGTCCAGGGCAGCCCTCGTCCCCTGCAGCAGGACTACCAGCGCTTCCTGCTTCTGGGCAGCCGTCGCGCACCGCATACCCTTTACATGCATGAACGAGGCTATCGCTCCGGCACCATCAACACCGACAGCCATGGCATGCGCTACAGCCATTGTGCCGACAAACGCTGCTCGGTGACCGAGCACAGCGGCGTCAAGCGGGTCAATCTGCTGGTGGGTGGTTCGACCACCTTGGGCATCGGCGCCAGTTCCGACAAACACACGATCGCCTCCTACCTGTCGGCGCTGACCGGCGAGGTCTGGCTGAGCCTGGCCGGCTGCGGCCTCAATGCCACTCAGGAACTGCTGATGTTCCTGACCCACCAACATCGCTTCACAGAGGTCGGCCACGTAGTCGTACTCAGTGGCCTGAACACCGTGGCACACGAGGCGCTGGGCGAAGTACTGGCCGGCGATCACGAACAAGGACACGCCCTGGCCTACCAGGACTTGCTCAACAGCTTCAACGAAGGCGTGCATACCGCCCATCCACCACCCGGCGAGTCGCTCTGGCGCCGCCTGGGCCAGGCCCTGGCGCCTCGCAGACAACCGCCAGCCCCCGCCTGGAAACTGTCGGCCCCCGACAAACGCCTGGCCCGCGCCGCCGACACCATCGGCCGCAGCCTGCAGCAATGGGACCGCCTGCTGGGCGGCGGCTATGCCACCCTCACCTTCATCCTCCAGCCCCTGCTGCCCTGGTGCCGGGAAGCCATCCCTCAAGGCGAGCAGCTCATGCTCCAGAACCTGCAACGCCAGCCGACGAACTTCGACCGACTGCTGGCCGATGTCTTCGACAGCCAGTTGCACACGGACTTCTTTCGACGCATCAAGCAGCAGGCCGCGCAGGTGCCCTGTTATGACATGAACGGCATGCTCAGCAGTTGCGCGATGTTCGACCAGCCATTGTTCGTCGACCGCCTGCACTTCAACGACCTGGGCAACAATGCACTGGCCAAGGTGATCACCGCCAAGCTCGGGCTGGCCCAGGAAAAGCACGCCAATTATCGGGCACCGCCCGTCAGGCTCGTCTGACAAATCAGGATTGGCCTATCGGCAGGCATCGCTGGATGGCTAGAATACGGCGTCGTCGCTCTTGATTCGCTTGAGGTACATGCGTAACCGCCATGATGATCGAAGCCGTCCTGCCGTATCTGGCCCACCCTGGCCAGCCCGCCTGCGGGGCCTACCTGTGAACCGCGCCTTCTTCTGGCCGCCGTTGTTCATGGCCGTGCTCGCGCTCGACGCCCAAGCCCTGGAGGTAGAGATCGACCCCCATGCCGATCTGCTCTACCGCCAGGCCCTGCCCCTCTTGGAGCAGGCCGACCACCAGAACGACAGACCCAGCCCACTGCGCACCTCGGTTGGCAGCGACCCGGAACTCAGCCGCCAGGGCCAGGCCCTGGCCCGAACCCTGCCGACCGCCGTGGCCTTGCTGAAAAAATCGGTGGCACTCGACCACCCGGTCGCCCAGTACCGCCTGGCGTTGTACTACATGACCTACCTGCCGACAGCGCAGATTCCGGACGCGGCCTGCCCGCTGCTCGAGGCCAGCCTGCAACAGGGGTTCGCGCCACCCGCTCCGGCGATCGCGACCTGGTGCCCGCCTTACAACGCAAGCCCCGCCTACCGCCAAGCGCTGGAAGCGATCCCGAGCATGGCCACCCGTTATGCCGCCTATTACCCGCAGCCTGCGGTACGGCTGGCCTGCAACCGCAATCAACCCCAAGGGCTGGAAATGCAATGGGGGCATCAGCGGGACTACCAGGCCGAGGTGTATCGTCTGCTCGGCGACCTCGATCCCCAACATCGCCAGGCCTTGCTGCAAAAGGCAGTGGACATCAATGGCTGCGCCGCAGCCCAGCGACACCTGACCAGCAAACGCTAGGCTCACTTACCAAGGGGTTGGGCAGCAAGAATGTTCAAGCCATGCCGCATCCGCTCTGGCATGCTGGACTGCCTTGTCGATTCAAGTCACCACCATGCCCAGCAGCCCACCTGTCGCCCGCCAAGCCTTCCTCCATGGCGCCATCGCCATCATGCCCTTATCCCTGGCTGTAGCCCCCTGGGGCCTGCTCGCCGGCTCCATGGCCATCGAGGCCAACCTCAGCGCCTGGGAGGGCCAAGGGCTGTCGGCCATCGTTTTCGCCGGGGCCGCGCAGTTGGTGGCAATCGGCATGCTCAAGGGCGGAGCCAACCTGTTCTCGATCCTGCTCACCACCTTGCTGCTGACCTCCCAGCACCTACTCTACGGCCTGAGCATGCGTCCGGTGCTGTCCGGCCAGCCGCTGCGCTGGCGCCTGGGGCTGGGCTTTCTGCTCACCGATGAATTCTTCGCCCTGACCAGCCGCTACGACCAACAGCAGTTCAACCGCTGGTACGCCCTGGGCGTCGGCCTGACGTTCTACGTGGCCTGGAACCTGTTCACCCTGGCCGGCATCCTGCTAGGCCAGAACATTCCACACCTGGACCAGCTGGGCCTGGACTTTTCCATCGTCGCCACGTTCGTCGCGCTGATCGCACCGCTGGTACGCAACCTGCCGACAGTGGTGTGCGTCGCGGTGTCGCTGTCGTGTTCGGTGCTGTTCAGCCACTGGCATTGGGAGACCGCTCTGGTCGCCGCTGGCCTGCTGGGCATGAGCGCCGGCTTCGCTTGCCAGAAACTCACCGGAGGCCGCTCATGACCTGGCTGCTGATCTTCGCCATGGGCCTGGTGGTGTTTCTCAACCGCTACGCCTTCCTGGAACCGCGCCTGCCCCTGCGCCTGAGTTCCAATGCCCGCCAGTTCCTCGGCTTCGCCGTACCTGGCATGCTGACAGCCATCTGCGGGCCGATCATCTTCCTGCCCGGGCATCAGCTGGACCTGAGCATCACCAACCCCTACCTGCTCGGCTCACTGGTGGCGATCGCCCTGGTGCTGTTGACCCGCAGTGTGTTGCTGAGCATGCTGGTGAGCATGTTGATCTTCTTCCTCCTGCGCAGCTGGCTGGCATGAACACGCCCCCGCGCGAACAGACCCACCTCTGGCAAGCCCCGGCACTGGGCGATGTGGAAATGCTGCACGCGCGGTATTTCCAGCAACGCTTCGCCCCCCATGTGCATGAAGGCTACGTGTTCACTGTGATCGAGTCCGGCGCCCAGCGTTTCTGGCATCGAGGCAGCGAGCACCTGGCACCGGTGGGCAGCATGGTGCTGATCAACCCGGACGAGCTGCACACCGGCGCCACGGCACACGAGGCAGGCTGGCGCTATCGTGGCTTCTACCCCGAGCACGAACGGGTCACCGGCGTGCTCGACGAGCTGGAGCTGGGTCGCCATGGCATGCCGCACTTCAAGGACAGCGTGATCCAGGACCCCGCCCTGGCCACCCTGTTCAGCCAGTTGCACCGGCTGTCAGAGTCCGACGCGAGCGCCTTGGAGCAACAGACCGCCTGGCGCCAGGCGGTCCTGGCGCTGGTACAACGCCATGGCCACGGCGCCGAGGCGCCCACCCCCGGCAACGAACCGCGCGCTGTGGCCCGCGCCCGCGAACTGCTCGAAAGCCAGCTGGCCGACCCACCGTCGCTCGAAGCCTTGGCCGCGGCGGTCAACCTCTCCCCCTTCCACTTCGCCCGGGTGTTCCGCCAGGCCACCGGCCTGCCACCCCACGCCTGGCTCAAGCAGCGCCGCCTGTCCCGCGCCCGAGAGCTGCTCAAGAGCGGCCTCCCCGCCTCAGAAGTCGCCTTCGCCCTGGGCTTTGCCGACCAGAGCCACCTCAGCAGGCAGTTCAAGCAGGCCTATGGCGTGACGCCGGGGGCGTATCGGCAGTCGTGTCGATTCGTTTAGCACCCGGTCACACCGCTCAAAAAGGCAACTCCAACTGCAGGCGGGTCAATGCCTTGCGTCGCACCTTGACGGCAATGCCCACCAAACGCACTGCACGCCCCTGGCGCTTGGTCTCCCAAAGCCGTCTGCACAGCCCCAGGAAGACCTCTGGCTCCAGGCCTTGTGCAGGGGTTTCAAAGGTTGATAACAGCACTATGCACGATCCTGATGCTCATCCGGAGCTCCTTTCTTGATATTCCAGCGCAGGGGCGCGACAACCAGCATGAACGTCATCCCAACGAAGGTGGCCGGGCCGACCAGCAAATAGACGACGCTGGCGATCAACCCTGAAAAGGCATCACCGATTACCGCAGTGAAGTAGTACAGCGAGAAATTGCGCCCGACCTCCTGCTCGTTCGACAAGCACTGGATATTGGTCACGATGGCAATATCGACAAAGGCGCCGATGAACCCTACAAAGAACAGTACCAACAGGAACAGCTAGGTGTTGAACTGAAGCGCCACGGCAGCGATGAAGAACAATGCGCCATATAGCCCCCAATAGCGCAATACAAGACGCGCCGAGGTGTGTCGATTGAACCTGGTGTAGAGCAGGCCGCCCAGCACGGTACCCGTGGCCAGCAGCGAGAAAACGTAGCCAACCGCCGCCTCCGAGGAGAACCGTTCAAGTACCGATGCCGGGAGGATGAAGCGTATGACGGAAGTAGCGAACATCGCGCAAAAAGTCGTGCAACAAATCACTGCAAATAGCGGTGCATTGCGTGCACGCATATGACCGACACTGTGTACGGCATCACGCACCAGCGCCATGCCATCGAAGGCCGCCGCTTTCGGCTTTCCAACCGCAGGCAACCTGGCCAGACTGGCTGCCGACAACAGCAGGGAAACAGCAAAGAACAGGAAAGTCGCCTCACTGGCGTAAAGCAACGCCACAGCCGAGAACACCAGCGGTCCAAGGATCGACGACATATCCTCGACCACCTGTACGCCGCTGTTGACCGAAGGCAGTTCGTCCCGCTCGACGATGTCGGGGAAATAGGCACGAAACGTTGGTACATAGAGGCAATCCAGTGCCGTCATGACCATCGCGGCAAGGGTGACTACAACCAATGGCGGCTCGGAAAAGGAGAACAATGCAAAGAACACCAATGCCAAAGCTGCTTTGGTGAGCTCCACCCACACTAAGGTGCGTCTGCGTTCACTATGGTCAGCCAACCAGCCACCCATTGGTGAAAAAACCATGCTGGGCAGGTAGCGAAAGAAGTACACCAGACCAATCAGCAGCAGGTCTGCGTCGACCATCGACACCACCACCACGGCAAAGGCTGTTTCGAAGGCAAATTCACCGCATTTGGAAAAGAAGTAGCCGGTCGCCAGCGCTCGGGTACCCGCATTCAAATTCAATCCACGCATGCCGCTTCGCCTTCCCTAAGCCGTCACATAGATCAGTTCGTCTTCACTGATGTCCCGCCTAGGCGTGTCGAGACGCATTGCTCTTGCTACAGGTGTAGACATCGATACTGATGTAACTATTCTCGGGATGGGTATGGTAGGAAAGATGAGATTCGGAAAGCAGGAACAACCCCACCACGCCTTCTCCACCCAACACGAATTTGTGTACCCGATCGTCTATTAACGTAAAGCCTGACGATGACAACACGGCATGAAAGAACCAATGCAACGCCTGTTCGTCACGCAACACAGCGGAATTGGCACCAGTGATGTCCCAGATCGTGTGATAACCGAAATCCTCCATGACCCAGCGCTCCCTGCGTTGAAGAAAAAGAGCCCATTACACCAACAACATCGACTTTGAACATATGAATTGCTGATTTCATGTCAAACATCCTCTCTAGCACTTGATTGATTTTTATTTTCCCAGCAAGGACCGGGCAAATAAACCGTAGTTTGATAAGCCCATGAAAACAACATGAATCCACGACGAAGCCGTAACAGGAAATATCATGAAACCGAACTTGCATGAAACTTCCCACGCGCTCAAAACATTGCAAACAACATCTGCCCCACACCAATTTCTACAGGCGCCTCGCACTCCGACCAAGCCCCATATAGAGAGGATGAAGACCGTCTTACCCAAGCCGTGTATATATGCCATTCAATGGATAATGCAGTCGTTGTGCATCGCGCGAGGCGTGAGGGTGCTGATGCGCAGTGAGTACCCAGCCCCCACATCAGGCAGGAACCCCAACCCCTGCTACACTGAGAGGGCTGAACGGAGGATCCTGCCATGTCCGATAGAGAGCTCACCACCCTCCTGACGCTGATGAACCAGCGCCAAGCCTGTCTGAGCAGTGCCTGCAAGGAGATTGCCGACTGGATCGACCGGCAGGGCGATGTGCCCGCGGCTGGCAAGATCCGCGCCAGCCTCAAGGCACTGGAGGCCGAAGACGCCCAGGTGCGCAAGACCTTGACCTCGCTGACCATCGAGCGACCGTTGCCAAGGTTTCGTAGCTGAGCAATATCCGTAATATCGAACGGGGTGCTTTGGCGCCCCTTTTATGTAGCAAGGCCGCGCCCACACGGTGGGAGCGGCCTTGTGTCGCGATGGGCTGTGCGACAGCCCCTGCCACCGATCAGTGCATGTGCGCGTGATCATGCCCGGCTTCAGCACCCAGCGGGCGAACCGGTGCCTGGACTTCCAGGGTTTGCTTTGTCCCCTTGGCATCTTCGATGGTCAGGGTCAGCGGCACCTGCTCGCCTTCCTTGACCTGCTGGGTCAGGCCCATGAGCATCACGTGGTAGCCGTTAGGGTCGAGGGACACCGCTTTACCGGCGGGCAGGTCGACGGCCTTGACCTCACCCATGCTCATCACGTCGCCCTTCATGCTCATCTCGTGGATCTGCACGGTCTTGGCGACCGGCGAGGCGACGCTGAGCAACTTGCTGTCGGTGTCGGCGGTCAGGGTCATGAAGGCGCCGGTGGACTGCTGGTGCGGCACGCTGGCGCGAACCCAGGCATCACTCACGGTGGTCTGGGCCAGGGCCGGCAAGGCCAAGCCCATCATGGCCAGGGCGGCCAGCGCACGTTTGGCAGGTTGCAGTGAAACAGCCATTAGCAAATCTCCATCAGGGTGACCAGGTCTTCGGCGCATTCCTTGGCGGTCAGGGAATGGCCAAGACTCAAGCGCAGAGTGCCACGTGTGTCATAGACGTAGCTGGTGGACGAATGAGAGACGGTGTAGGTATCACCGGTGGGGACCTTCTCGTAGAACACCTTGAATTCCTTGGCCACCTCGGCGATTTCCTCGGGGGTGCCGGTCAGGGCGGTGAACGACGGGTCGAAAGCCTTGACGTAGGCATCGAGCACTTCGGGGGTGTCGCGCTCCGGATCAAGGGTGATGAGCACCACCTGGAACAGGTCGCGGTCACGGCCCCTAAGCAGCTTCCTGATTTGCGCCGCGCGCGCCATGGCGGTCGGGCAAACAGCCGGGCACTGGGTGAAGCCGAAGAAGATCATCGGCATCGAGCCATAGAAGCTCGACAGGGTGCGCTCGTTGCCTTGGGTGTCCTTCAGGCGGAATTTGCGCCCGAGGATTTCGTTGCTCATGTTCTTGCCGTACTTGAACTCAAGCCCCCGGGCCGGGTTGCAACCGGCCAGCAGGCCAAGCCCCAGAACGCCCATCCCGGCGACGACAGCACGCCGGGTCAGTAAATCAGTCATGGAACCATCCTTTATAGGGAAGGTGCCGGCCCCTGGGATGGGCCGACGAAAAACCGAGGCATTCTGGCATGACACCCCAAGGGCATCCACCCGACGAAGGAGGGATCGGCCTGCAACCCTTGAAATCCGGGCTGCGGCCTGTTGTCGCAGAGCTTGATTCCGTAACACTTTGTTGCTAGGAGCAAAATCTTGCAGAGAGAACGCCGGATGAATCCACGCCAGGCAGCATGGATCAGTAGTAGGCGTTTTCCTTGTTGCTGTGGTCGGTCACGTCACGCACGCCCTTAAGCTCCGGGATACGTTCGAGCAGGGTGCGCTCGATGCCGTCCTTGAGGGTGACGTCGGCCTGGCCGCAGCCTTGGCAGCCACCGCCGAACTGCAACACGGCGATGCCGTCATCGACCACATCCACCAGGCTCACGGCGCCGCCGTGGCTGGCCAGCCCCGGGTTGATCTCGGTCTGCAGGTAATAGTTGATGCGCTCGTTGAGCGGGCTGTCCTCGTTGACCATCGGGACCTTGGCGTTCGGTGCCTTGATGGTGAGCTGACCGCCCATGCGATCGGTGGCGTAGTCGACCAGCGCGTCCTCCAGGAACGGCTCGCTGACCGCATCGATGTACGCGGTAAAGCTCTTCAGGCCCACGGCCGTGTCGTCGGGCTTCTCCTCGCCTGGTTTGCAGTAGGCAATGCAGGTTTCAGCGTACTGGGTGCCCGGCTGGGTGATGAAAATGCGGATGCCGATGCCCGGGGTGTTCTGCTTGGACAGCAGATCGGCCAGGTAATCATGGGCGGCGTCGGTAATGGTTATAGCGCTCATGGAAGTTCCTCACAGACTTGTCGGCAAGTGTACGCCAACCTGGCCCTCGAACAAAGTCCTAGTATTTGACTCGGGAAAGCGCCAACACCTGGGCTGGCTCCCTGTCTTCACGCAACCAGGCCTGCATGCACCGGTACAGGCCGCGCTCCAGCCAGTGGAAGCTGAGCCACGACATTAGTCCAATGGACAGCACGCAGACGGCAAACACCCCATAGGGATTCAAGCCCAGGCGCTGACTGGCAAACCAGCCGCCATAGAGCACCAGCACGTGAATCAGGTATACCGAATAGGAGCAGTCGCCCAGCGACTTGAGCACCCGGTTGCCATGGAAATACGGCTCCAGCGCGACGAATGCCAACACCACCAACGCACTCGGTACTCCCCAGTACAGCAGGCGCACGGAGGCATCTAGCTGATACAAGGCATACCCCGCCATACCCAGCACCATCAGCGGCAACCACAGCCCTTCGCGCACCAGCCCGCGGCGATACAACACGCCAATGCCGATGCCCAGCAGAAACTCGTAGATGATGCCGTTGCTGTAGAAGCGGCTGAGTACGCCCATGCGTCCAAGCACCTCGCTGACCAGCAACAGAGCCCCGGCCACCAGCAACAGGTGATGTCGCCGACGCACCAGGAAGGCCAGGCCGAACAACAGGTAGAAGAACATCTCGAAGTTCAGCGTCCAGCCGACGTTGAGCGTTGGATACAAGCCGTAGCCACCGGGGTTTTCCGCCGGGATGAACAGCAGCGACAGCAGCAGGTGCTGCCCGTCGAACACCTGGTGCGGCATCCAGCGACTGGCCACCAGCAACAGCAAGGCCATCAGCAATGTGTAGAACCAATAGGCAGGAACGATGCGCAGCACCCGATTGAGCAGGAACTGCCCGGGCGCAATGGGTTTGTCGCGGGTCGAGAGGTAGATCACCAGCCCGCTGATGACGAAGAAGATGTCCACGCCCACAGCGCCTCGTTCGGCGAGCAGTCGGCCGATCGGCCCGGTGGCGTGGAAGTCGAAGAAGATCTGCATGAAGTGGTGGCAGACCACCACCCAGGCGGCGAATGCCCGGAGAGCCTGAAGCGAATACAGCATGCCGGTTCCTGCGGTTTTCGGTGCATTGAGGCCCCGATCGAACGCAGCAGCGAGCACTGCGTGCATTCGCGGGTAAACCCGCTTCCACAAAGCTTGCGCCGAAACCGTGGGAGCGGGTCTACCCGCGAAGGGCTGCAACGCAGCCCCTGCAATGGATCAGGACCACCCGGCAGGTCCGACCACAACGTATCCGAAAAAGTCAGCCCGACCCGATCAAAGGTTCTCGTAGCGGTTCATGTCCAGTACACCCGCTTCCACAGGCTCGGTCTCCTTGATGAAGGTGTTCAGGTCATGGAAGTAGCGCCAGAACTCAGGGTGGCTGCGGCGCACACCCCAACGCATGACGATCCGCTCGAACTTGGCCGTATCGTCGCGGGCAGCCTCCATGTCCTCGACGAACTCCGGCACATCCTTGGTCGGGATGTTGAAGATGAAGTTCGGGTAGCTGCTGAGCACGCCCGGGTACAGGGTCAGGGTGTCCAGGCCCGGCTGGTAGCGGTAGGCCTCGCCGAGCAGGAAGGCAACGTTGCTGTGGGCGCGGTTGCGCAACAGGCTGTAGACCTGGCGCTGTCCACCCTGCCCTTCGATACGCAGCAGGGTCGCCTCGGGCAACTGGTTGATCACCTTGAGCCCGGCAGCCGGGCGCGAGACCAGGCGACTGAGGCTCTGCTCGGCATCGCGGAACTCGACACCCATCTGTGGCCGTGAGCAATGGGCGCCTTGGCATCGGTTGATCGGATCCGGGGCCGCGTTGAGACTGCCGGTGCGCTGAAGCAGCTTGAGACCGAAATCACGCTTGGGGTCTGCCTTGTCCAGCTTCAGCCCGCTCGGCGTGCTGGTGTCGATGTCTTCGTAGTCGAGCCACATCTTCACCTTGCCGCTGTTCTGGTACCAGTCGCTCAAGATCGCGCCGCGCTTGTCGGCCGGCATCAGGCGCAGGAAGTTGATCTCGGCGCCATTGCGGATCAGGTCGAAGTACAGACGGGTCTGCAACTGATGCGAGACGTTGCCGAATACATCGAAGTTCACCGCCAACTGGTAGTAGGTGCGCTCGAACAGCGGGTAGTCGAACAACCAGGTGGTCAGCGGCACGTCGCCGATCAGGCCCTTGCTCACCGACGCGCTGTCGAAGTGGCGGAAGATGGTCAGCAGCGCATTGTCGTTGCCCGCCCACAGGGTCGACCAGCTCGGCGCAGGCATCTCGGCATAAGCTTCGCGGCGCAGCTTCTCGTATTCGTTGCGCTTGTCGCGATAGGCATGCCACAGGCTCAGCACGCTGCCCACGTCGTCGATCTGCCCGGGCATCGCCAGCAACGGTGTCGCCTTGCCGCGGTATTCGGCATCGGTGATGTAGCGGTCATGGGCCGGTTCCTGGAACAGCGCCCAGAAGTTGTCGCGAATCACATCGGTGGCGATCTGCCCACGGCACACCGGCCCCCGGATGAAGGTGCGCACGAAGTATTCGGCGTTATCCAGCATGAACTGGTAGCGCGCCACCGCCGGAATCGCCTCGAAGGTCTCGAACGGGTTGGAGCGGTGGCGCGGGCCGTACCCCGGCAGTGAAGTGGCGTGCCAGTCACCGCTATAGAACAGCTGCTTGACGCGCTTGAGCTTCTGCGGCCCCATCGGGTAGGTGATGTGGGTCTTGTGCACGATCACGCCCTGCACCGGGATCAGGCGGTAGTAGAAGTCGGTGCCGGGCGGGTCGTTGGGCCTGCGGGTGGCGATGATGTCCACCGGCTTGCCGCTTGGGGTGCGCGAACGTACCCATTGGAAGAAGTGCCCCGGCTCACCGCCTGTGAAATAGATATGCGCCAGGAACAGGTGCTCGTACAGCCAGCGGCCTACCAACGCCTCGGTGGAACCCGGACGGTTGAGCAGCTCTTCCCACTCGTTGATCTGCCGGGCCTCGGCGGCACTGGGCTGGATCGGCTGGTATTCGACCGGCGCACCGGCCGCCAGCCAGCGCTGCAGGGTTTTGTACTCGGCATCGGTGAGCCCGGTGACAGCCAGGGGCATCCCCTCCTTGGGGTGGGCGCCGGCGTAGGCATCGAACTCGTGGGGCAATGGGCACATATTGTTACGGTTGAGCCCCAGGACGATCTCCTCGGGCAGCTTGGCGTTGGGCGTGAGCGGAGTCTTGTGGCCCAGCTCGAGCATGCGCGCCATCAACGCGGCCTGACTGCCCTGGTTGTCGAGCACCGAGTAGAAGCCCTTCTTGCGCCAGGCCTGCTCGTCCTGGGCGTCATAGAACAGCCGCGTGGTGGGCACCGCCTTGCTGCGGTCGCCCTGGTACACCGGGGTCTTGGAAGCACCGCGCACCGCACCTTCAGGGCTTTCCAGCTTGAGCTGGCAGGCCGCGTCGTTGCACGCGTGGCAGGCCACGCACTTCTCGGTGAAGATCGGTTGAATGTCCCGGGTGTACGAGATCGCCGGGCTCGATTGAGGGGCTTGCCCGAACGCCACGCCGCTGATGAGCAGGGCGAAGGCGCCAGCAAGTAAACGATGCACCATGTGCCGAATGTCCTGATTCCTGAAAGCCATCACGATTTGCCTGACCGGTCCTTGGGTGCTTTGGCGCGCCCACCAACATGAAGGAAATTCATGCAAATGGCCGACACGTCTAAAATCCGTGCAGCTTTGTTATTATTCAGCACCTTCTGAAATTCGCCCGACCAGGTAGTTCCTATGTCCGACCGCAGCGCTCGTTTCCAAGCACTCCAGCAAGCACTCAAGGAGCGCATACTGATCCTCGACGGCGGCATGGGTACTATGATCCAAAGCTACCGCCTCGAGGAACACGACTATCGTGGCACGCGCTTCGCCGATTGGCCAAGCGACGTCAAGGGCAACAACGATTTGCTGCTGCTCACCCGCCCCGATGTCATCGCCTCGATCGAGAAAGCCTACCTCGACGCCGGCGCCGACATCCTCGAGACCAACACCTTCAACGCCACGCAGATTTCCCAGGCCGACTATGGCATGGAAGCGCTGGTGTACGAGCTCAACGTCGAAGGCGCACGCATCGCCCGCCAGGTGGCCGACGCCAAGACGCTGGAAACCCCGGACAAGCCGCGCTTCGTCGCTGGCGTGCTCGGCCCGACCAGCCGCACCTGCTCGATCTCCCCGGACGTCAACGACCCGGGCTATCGCAACGTCACCTTCGACGAGCTGGTCGAAAACTACACCGAGGCCACCCGCGGCCTGATCGAAGGCGGCGCCGACCTGCTGCTGATCGAGACCATCTTCGACACCCTCAACGCGAAGGCGGCGATCTTCGCCGTGCAGCAGGTGTTCGAGGAAGACGGCGTCGAATTGCCGATCATGATCTCCGGCACCATCACCGACGCCTCCGGCCGCACCTTGTCGGGTCAAACCACCGAGGCGTTCTGGAACTCGGTGCGCCACGCCAAGCCGATCTCCGTAGGCCTGAACTGCGCCCTGGGCGCCAAGGACCTGCGCCCCTACCTCGAAGAGCTGGCCACCAAGGCCGACACCCACGTCTCGGCCCACCCCAACGCCGGCCTGCCCAATGCCTTCGGTGAGTACGACGAAACCCCGGCTGAAATGGCCGCGGTGGTCGAGGAGTTCGCCGCCAGTGGCTTTCTCAACATCATCGGCGGTTGCTGCGGCACCACCCCACCGCACATCCAGGCCATCGCCGAGGCCGTGGCCAAGTACAAACCACGCGAAATTCCGGACATCCCCAAGGCCTGCCGCCTGTCGGGCCTGGAGCCGTTCACCATCGATCGCCAGTCGCTGTTCGTCAACGTCGGCGAGCGCACCAATATCACAGGTTCCGCCAAGTTCGCCCGCCTGATCCGCGAGGAGAACTACACCGAGGCGCTGGAAGTCGCCCTGCAGCAGGTCGAGGCCGGTGCACAGGTGATCGACATCAACATGGACGAAGGCATGCTCGATTCGAAGGCTGCCATGGTCCGCTTCCTCAACCTGATCGCGGGCGAGCCGGACATCTCCCGGGTGCCGATCATGATCGACTCCTCCAAGTGGGAGGTGATCGAAGCGGGCCTCAAGTGCATCCAGGGCAAGGGCATCGTCAACTCGATCTCCATGAAGGAAGGCGTCGAGCAGTTCAAGCACCACGCCCGCCTGTGCAAGCGCTACGGCGCCGCCGTGGTGGTGATGGCCTTCGACGAGGTCGGCCAGGCCGACACCGCCGCGCGCAAGAAGGAAATCTGCCAGCGCAGCTACGACATCCTGGTCAATGAAGTGGGCTTCCCGCCGGAAGACATCATCTTCGACCCGAACATCTTCGCCGTGGCCACCGGCATCGAGGAACACAACAACTACGCCGTGGACTTCATCGAAGCCTGCGCCTACATCCGCGACCACCTGCCCTACGCGCTAAGCTCGGGCGGCGTGTCCAACGTGTCGTTCTCCTTCCGCGGCAACAACCCGGTGCGCGAGGCGATCCACTCGGTCTTCCTCTACCATGCCATCAAGAACGGCCTGACCATGGGCATCGTCAACGCCGGCCAACTGGAAATCTACGACGAGATCCCGGCGGCGCTGCGCGAGAAGGTCGAGGACGTGGTGCTCAACCGCACCCCGCACGGCACCGACGCACTGCTGGCAATTGCCGACGACTACAAGGGCGGCGGCGCGACCAAGGAAGTGGAAAACGAAGAGTGGCGCTCGCTGCCGGTGGAAAAACGCCTGGAGCACGCACTGGTCAAAGGCATCACCGCCTTCATCGTCGAGGACACCGAGGAGTGCCGCCAACAGTGCGCGCGCCCCATCGAGGTCATCGAAGGGCCGCTGATGAGCGGCATGAACGTGGTCGGCGACCTGTTCGGCGCCGGCAAGATGTTCCTGCCCCAGGTGGTCAAGTCCGCCCGGGTGATGAAGCAGGCCGTGGCCCACCTGATCCCGTTCATCGAGGCCGAGAAAGGCGACACCCCCGAGGCCAAGGGCAAGATCCTCATGGCCACGGTCAAGGGCGACGTGCACGACATCGGCAAGAACATCGTCGGCGTGGTGCTCGGCTGCAACGGTTATGACATCGTCGACCTGGGCGTGATGGTGCCGGCGGAGAAGATCCTGCAGACCGCTCGTGAGCAGAAATGCGACATCATCGGCCTCTCCGGCCTGATCACCCCGTCGCTGGACGAGATGGTCCACGTCGCCCGCGAAATGCAGCGCCAGGGCTTCGAGCTACCGCTGATGATCGGCGGTGCCACCACCTCCAAGGCCCACACTGCGGTCAAGATCGAGCCCAAGTACTCCAACGACGCGGTGATCTATGTCACCGACGCCTCGCGTGCGGTCGGCGTGGCGACCCAACTGCTGTCCAAGGAACTCAAACCGGCCTTCGTCGAGAAGACCCGCCAGGAATACGTGGAAGTCCGTGAGCGCACCGCCAACCGCAGCGCCCGCACCGAGCGCCTGGGCTACGACCAGGCCATCGCCGCCAAGCCTCAGTATGACTGGGCCGGCTACACCCCAGCGGTGCCCTCCTTCACGGGCGTCAGGGTGCTCGAGGACATCGACCTGCGCGTGCTGGCCGAATACATCGACTGGACGCCGTTCTTCATTTCCTGGGACCTGGCCGGCAAATTCCCACGTATCCTCACCGACGAAGTGGTCGGCGAGGCCGCTACCGCGCTGTACAACGATGCCCGCGAGATGCTCGACAAGCTGATCGACGAAAAACTCATCAGTGCCCGTGCGGTGTTCGGCTTCTGGCCGGCCAACCAGGTCGAGCATGACGACATCGAGGTGTACGGCGACAACGGCGAGAAGCTCGCCACCCTGCACCACCTGCGTCAGCAGACCATCAAGCCGGACGGCAAGCCGAACTTCTCCCTGGCCGACTTCGTCGCGCCCAAGGACAGTGGCGTGACTGATTACGTCGGCGGTTTCATCACCACCGCCGGCATCGGTGCCGAGGAAGTGGCCAAGGCCTACCAGGACAAAGGCGACGACTACAACTCGATCATGGTCAAGGCCCTGGCCGACCGCCTGGCTGAAGCCTGCGCCGAATGGCTGCACGAGCAGGTCCGCAAGCAGTACTGGGGTTATGCCAAGGACGAACACCTGGACAACGAAGCGCTGATCAAGGAGCAGTACAGCGGTATTCGCCCTGCCCCGGGTTATCCGGCCTGTCCGGACCACACCGAGAAAGCCACGCTGTTCCGCCTACTCGACGGCACAGCCATCGGCGAGACCGGGCCGAGCGGTGTGTTCCTTACCGAACACTTCGCCATGTTCCCGGCAGCGGCGGTCAGCGGCTGGTACTTCGCTCACCCACAGGCGCAGTACTTCGCCGTGGGCAAGGTGGACAAGGACCAGATCGAGCGCTACAGCGCGCGCAAGGGCCAGGACATCAGCGTCAGCGAGCGCTGGTTGGCACCGAACCTCGGTTACGAGGGCTGATCTGCAAGGCGGCCGCTTTGCGGCCCTTTCGCGGGTAAACCCGCTCCCACAGGGTTAGCAGTGATCCTTGTGGGAGCGGGTTTACCGCGAATAGACCTGCGCAGCGCCCATAGGCCTGTCTACACTGTTGTGTGATTGTCTTTGTTTCCAGGAGCCCTTCATGGATGACAACGACCCCGGCAAACCGCCCACCTTCTGGCAGATGCTTCACAGCATCCTCGCCGCCGCCTTTGGCGTGCAGAGCGGCAAGAACCGCGCGCGCGACTTCACCCATGGCAAGGCCAGCCACTTCATCGCACTGGGCACCTTGTTCACCCTGGTGTTCATCCTGGCACTGATCGGCCTGGTGCAACTGGCCATGCACCTGACCGCCCGCTAGAACGCAAGCCGCCCGCGGATATCCCTTCCACGGGCGGTTCTGGTTTCGCTCAAGGTCTGAAGATCGGCGCTACTGGTGGCTGACCCAATACACGGCGGCCACGACGACGAGGACGATCAGGCAGAGGATCGCCCAGGCGTCGACAGTGCTGTCAGCTTTGCGCAACTTGGTCGAGTTTCCCATTGCATTGCCTCTTGTAGTGGTTATGGGAATGCACTTCAACCAGCAGTTAAGCCCAGCAATGGCCTTCTCTCAAGCAAGGGCTTTCAATAGTCGACAGGCCTGGCCAAAAACGGATAACGAAAATCTTCCGGTCGCCCTTCTGCGCTGTAGCGCAGAAAGTCCACGCCCATGTCATCGCAGGTTTCCAGCAATTTGAGCCAGCGGCGGGCCTTGGCCTGGTCGAACGACTGCAACACCGGCATCGTGTGTGCTTGCAGACCATCACGATTGATCGCCAGCCCCAAGGCATCGTCATGCAACATCACCATGGCCCAGCCGCCCAAGGTGAAATGCCCGCCCATCAACACACTCAGGCGCCCATCGATTCGCGCGCGCAGTGCTTCGGGAGAGCTGTTGATGGCACTAAAGATCACATCACGCCCAGGCGTGCGTCCCTTCTCTACAAATGCCTGCATGGCACCAAAAGCCATCTCGTCATTGGCTGACCACACCAACTGCGTATCCGGATAGCGCTCTGCCAGCAACTGAGCCTGTTCATAGGCGCGCTTGCGACTCCAGCCCCCATAGACCACCTGGCGCAGGCGCACCTGGGGGAAGTCCGCCAGGGCTCGGCGCATGCCCTGCTCACGCAATTGGGAGGCTGGGGTGGTCTTGACCCCGGCGAACGCCACCAGGTCCACCGGTCCCGGACCTGGCGGCAGCGTGGCAACCATCTGGCGCAGCATCTGGTAGCCCGCCTGCTCGTCGTTGGCGGTCAGGGTGCCCAGTACCTGCGCATAGCGATCCGGCTGGGCCTGGATGCTGCGCGCCTGGGTTTCGGTCAGGCCGTTGTTGACCAGGAACAACTTGACGCCAAGCCCCTGTGCCAGGCGGATGATTTCCGGGGCCAGGTACTGCTCGTTGACCAGCACGAGATAGTCCGGGCGCTGGGGCCCGGTCAGCACCGCGCGGGCCTGGGCCAGGGCCAGGTCCGTGCGCCGTTCGCTGTATTCGATGCGCAGGTCCATGCCCAGTTCCTGGGCGGCCGCCTGCATGAAGCGCGAATAGGCGACCCAGAAGGCCTCATGGGAAAAGCCCGGGTTGAGGAACACCACGGAGGCAGCCTGCGCGTTCACTGCTGCCAGGAGCAGACTCAGGCACAGGCCCTGGCACAAGGCCTTGAGCATTCAATGACTTCCGTTGCGAAACAAACGCGCGAGTATAAACGGACGGGGCCTGTAGGCGGGCAAATGCCAGTGGATCTCACTTAGTTCGATTGGTTCTTTTCATATGCAAAAACATCACTTTAGCGCATAAACACAACCTGATATCGTGCTCCGGCTCCGAAGCGGAGTGCGCGGCCGTGCGCGCGAATAGCTGCCTGCAGCCTGAGACAGGACTTATATGTACGTATACGACGAGTACGACCAGCGGATCATCGAGGACCGCGTCAAGCAGTTCCGGGATCAGACCCGCCGCTACCTGGCCGGTGAGCTGAGCGAAGAAGAATTCCGCCCTCTGCGCCTGCAGAACGGCCTGTATATCCAACGTTTTGCGCCCATGCTGCGTGTCGCCGTGCCCTATGGCCAGCTGAACGCACGCCAAGTCCGCGTACTGGCGAAGATCGCCCGTGACTACGACAAGGGCTACGCCCACATCAGTACCCGCCAGAACGTGCAGTACAACTGGCCGGCACTCGAGGACATCCCGGACATCCTGGCAGAGCTGGCCACCGTGCAGATGCACGCGATCCAGACCAGCGGCAACTGCCTGCGCAACACCACCACCGACCAGTTCGCCGGCGTGGCTGCCGATGAAGTGATCGACCCACGCCCGTGGTGTGAAATCGTCCGCCAGTGGACGACCTTCCACCCGGAATTCGCCTACCTGCCACGCAAGTTCAAGATCGCCATCAACGGCTCGAAGGAAGACCGCGCCGCCATCGAAGTACACGATATCGGCCTGGAGCCGGTGTACAACGAGGCCGGCGAGCTGGGCTTCCGTGTGCTGGTCGGTGGCGGCCTGGGCCGTACCCCTGTGGTTGGTTCGTTCATCAATGAGTTCCTGCCTTGGCAGGACCTGATCAGCTACCTGGACGCCATCCTGCGCGTGTACAACCGTTACGGCCGCCGTGACAACAAGTACAAGGCGCGGATCAAGATCCTGGTCAAGGCCCTGACTCCGGAAGTGTTCGCCGAAAAGGTCGAGGCCGAGATGGCCCACCTGCGCGGCGGCCCGACCACCCTGACCGAAGCCGAGCTGCAGCGTGTTTCGCGCCACTTCGTCGACCCGGCCTACCTGGCCCTGGACAACGTCGACTACGCCTCGCTGGACCAGGAGTACCCAGGCTTCGCGCGCTGGCGCTCGCGCAACACCCGCGCCCACAAGAAGCCCGGCTATGTCGCCGTCACCCTGTCGCTCAAGCCCACCGGCGTTGCCCCGGGCGATATCAGCGACAAGCAGCTCGACGCCGTGGCCGACCTTGCCGAGCGATACAGCTTCGGCTTCCTGCGCACCTCCCACGAGCAGAACATCATCCTGGCCGACGTCGAGCAGCGCCAACTGCACGCCCTCTGGCTGGAGCTGCGCGAACAGGGCTTCGCCACGCCGAACGTCGGCCTTTTGACCGACATCATCTGCTGCCCCGGCGGCGACTACTGCTCGCTGGCCAACGCCAAGTCGATCCCGATCGCCGAATCCATCCAGCGCCGCTTCGACGACCTGGACTACCTGTTCGACATCGGCGAGATCGATCTGAACATCTCCGGTTGCATGAACGCCTGTGGTCACCACCACGTTGGCCACATCGGCATCCTCGGTGTGGACAAGAAAGGCGAAGAGTTCTACCAGGTCTCCCTGGGTGGCAACGCCGCGCGCGATGCGAGCCTGGGCAAGATCCTCGGCCCTTCCTTCGCCCAGGACGAAATGGCCGATGTGATCGAGAAGCTGATCGACGTGTACGTGGAACAACGTACCGAAGACGAGCGCTTCATCGACACCTACCAGCGTATTGGCATCGACCCCTTCAAGGAACGCGTCTATGCAGCGAATCATTAAAAACAACCAACTGGTCGACGAAACCTGGCACCTGCTGCCCAAAGGCACCTCGTTCGACGAGTTGACCAACTGCGACGACTACATCGTCCCGCTGCAGATGTGGCGTGACCACGCCCATGCCCTCAAGGCCCGCGACGGCGGCCTGGGTGTGTGGCTGGACAGCGACGAGGAAGCCGAAGAGATCGGCGAAGACGTGGATGCCTTCCAGGTCATCGCCTTGAACTTCCCGGCCTTCACCGACGGGCGCAACTATTCCAACGCGCGCCTGCTGCGGGACCGCTACAAGTTCAAAGGCGAGCTGCGCGCCATTGGCGACGTGCTGCGCGACCAGCTGTTCTACATGGCCCGCTGCGGCTTCGATGCCTTCGCCATCCGCGCCGACAAGGACCCGCAAGACGCGCTGCAGAGTCTGAAGGACTTCTCGGTGACCTACCAGGGCGCCACCGACGAGCCGCTGCCGCTGTTCCGCCGCCGCTGATCGTCACAGCCTGTACCGACCGGCCCGCCCTTTGGCGGGCCGTGTCGTTTTCGCCCATTGCCCCTGCCTCACGCACGCGCCACCGGCCATTGATGATTTGAAGTCAAATGACCTTGGTTCACCGGCGTCTTAATCAATCTTCGGTAAATCCGCACACTGGTCTCACTCGATCGATTCCGGGCCACACTATCTCTGGATTCGATCCCTGCCACACTCACCAGGAGCAGATCAATGAACATTCCCGCTTTCGGCCTCGGCACCTTCCGCCTCACCGGTCAAGCCGTCATCGACTCGGTCAAGTCCGCACTCGAACTGGGCTACCGCGTCATCGATACCGCGCAGATCTATGGCAACGAAGCCGACGTGGGCCAGGCGATCTTCGAAAGCGGCGTGCCGCGTGACGAGCTGTTCATCACCACCAAGATCTGGGTCGACAACTATGCTGCCGACAAGCTGATCCCGAGCCTGCGCGAGAGCCTGGCGAAGCTGCGCACCGATCATGTCGACCTGCTGCTGATCCACTGGCCAGCCTCCGGCAACGGCGTTGAACTGCGCGAGTACATGACCGCCCTGGCTGACGCCAAGAAGCAGGGCCTGACGCGCCAGATCGGCGTCTCCAACTTCAACATCGAACTGACCCGCCAGGCCATCGAAGTGGTCGGCAAGGGCGAGATCGCCACCAACCAGATCGAGCTCAGCCCATACCTGCAGAACGCCAAGCTCGCGGCGTTCCTCGAGGAGCAAGGCATCACCGTCACGTCCTACATGACCCTGGCCTACGGCAAGGTGCTCAAGGACCCCGTGCTGGCCGACATCGCCGCCAAGCACAAGGCGACCGTCGCACAAGTCGCGCTGGCCTGGGCGATGCAACTGGGCTACGCGGTCATCCCCTCCTCCACCAAGCCCGAGAACCTGGCCAGCAACCTGCTTGCCCGGGACCTGCGCCTGGACGACGAGGACATGGCGCGCATCGCCAAGCTCGAGCGCAACGGCCGCGAGGTCAGCCCTGACGGCCTGGCGCCGACCTGGGACTGAGCCAGCTCAGAGGTCTGGTGCTGCAAAAACAAAGGGCTGCTACGCAGCCCTTTCGTTCGCCCCGCGCAAAAGTCTCTACTGAAGACGCGCCGAATAGGCCGTCCGCAGGTCGCCCGCCCAGCCATCGAGTACCGCCTTGACGTTGTGCGCGGTCAGCACCTGCTTGTCATTGTCCAGCGGCACCCCCGTGCCCTTGCGCACCAGCTCGGCGACGACCGCGCCGGTTTCTGCGTCCTCGAACGACACCTCGGTGGAGATCTCGCTGTCCTGGTCGCGTATCCCCGTCGCCGCGCTCACGCCAGCGGCCACCAGCGTGACCGGTAGCCACTCATAGAAGCGCAGGCCTTGGGTGGAGGTGGCGATCCGGGTGATGGCAGGCCTGACGACCAGCGTGTCCGGGCCAGGCTTCGAGGCCAGGGGGACGACTTTTCCCAATTCCAGCCTCAACGCCGCATCGTAGTAGCCGGTGACGTTGATCAAGGTGCTGCGGGGGATGCGCTCGGTCGGCTTAGGCTGCGGATAGAACTGGCTCGGTTCCAGGTACACCTGCTTGTAGCGGCCGGCCTTGAGCGTCGGGCTGACCCAACTCGACACGTGCTGGCCCGAGGGTGACTGGTGGGGCGTCAACTGGCTGTAGTCCTTCAGAAACCCCGTGTACATCTTGGGGCTGACCGTCTTGCTGCTGCACGCCGACAGGCTCAGGGTGGCCGCCAACACCAGCGGCAGCGAGCGATGCTTTTTCATCAATCAAAGGTCCTTGTTCTGCTCGATGGCCGGCGCCGTTCAGGCGTGGCCGTGGGTGTCCGGGATGTTGTCCGAGCATTCGATGCGCAGCTGGCCATGGGTCATGATCCAGTGGATGAAGTCGGCCGTGGCGATCGAGTGGACGTATTCCACCCAGTGCCCGCTGTCCGGGCTGTAGCGCTCGAAATAGCGACGCAGGACGATGCGCTCCTGATCCTCGGCCACGCCCAGGCAGGACTGCTGGAACAGAATCGGCGCATCCTGCCCTGGCGCGGTGGTGCGCTGGGCCAGGATCAAGGGACGTGCGTCCGCACCCTGTTCGGTGGTGTACCTGTTGCTCAAATCCTTCATGCAAGCCCCCAAAAACGAAGGCGTGCAGGGTGCCCGAGGCGTTTTGCCAAAGGATGTCCGCTTGATGTCGGGCCTGAAGGAATATTGCTCGATTGAAATAAATGACCCAAGCAGCAGAATGGTTTTAGATACCGCCCTTTCTAGCCCTGGACCCTGTGAACGTGAGCCGATTGCTGATCGTCGACGACGACGTGGAAATCCTGACCCTGCTGAAGAAATTCTTCGTTCAGCACGCCTACGAGGTGGACGTCGCAGCCGACGGCGAGGCCATGTGGGCGGCGATCGCAGCGCAGCGGCCCGACACCGTGATCCTCGACCTGATGCTGCCCGGGGAAAACGGCCTGAGCCTATGCCAGAAGGTCCATGCCCAGACCGGTATTCCGATCATCATGCTCACCGCCATGGCCGAGCTGAGCGATCGCATCGTGGGCCTGGAGCTCGGTGCGGACGACTACCTGACCAAACCCTTTGCGCCACGCGAGTTGCTCGCCCGGGTTCGCGCCCTGCAGCGGCGCGCCGGCCAGCCAGTCATTCCGGCGGGCGAGCCGACACGGCCGGTCATCCGCTTTGCAGGTTGGCAGCTGGATATCACCTGCCGTGAACTGCGCTCCTCCGAGGGCGTGATGGTGCCCTTGTCCGGTGGCGAGTTCGACTTGCTGGTGGTGTTTCTCGAACACCCCCAGCGCATCCTCACCCGCGAGCAGTTGATCGACCTGGCCCATGGCCAGGGCCACGAGGCGTTCGACCGCAGCATCGACGTGCAAGTCAGCCGCCTGCGGCGCAAGATCGAGCCGGACAGCAAACGCCCCGAGCTGATCCGCACGGTGCGCAACGGTGGCTACCTGTTCACGGCCAAGGTCACCCGCTCATGATCGGGCCACTGCTGCGTCGCGACACCCTCAGGCGCCGCATCGCCCTGACCATCGTCGCCGCGATGCTCGCCTCGCTGGCCCTCAATGCCCTGTTCGTACAGGTCGCCGGCATCTGGGCACGCCCGCCCATCGAACGTACCGGCCTGCTGGAGCAGATCGCCTCGACCACCCGGGTGATCGAAGCCGCGCCCGCCCCCCTGCGAGCGCCATTGGCAAGTGCCGCCAGCAACCCCATGCTGCGGGTGGACTGGAATGCGCAACGCGCCGACTTCCAGCTGCCCAGCGATGGCGCACGGCTCGATGCAGGCCAGGTGCCGGTGCTACACAGATTGCTGGGCGATGGCCGGGAAATCGACATCTTCACCCCCGACGACTGGCCCAGCGACAGCCCTAAGGCCCGCTACGTGGCGCTCGTGCAGCTGCAAGACCGCAGCTGGCTGTCGTTCACCCCACCCGAACGCAGCTGGGGCCTGCGCGCCAACGTGCGCATCGCGGTGATCATCGCCCTCGGCCTGGTGGCCACCCTGCTGGTGGCCTGGATCGCCACGCGCCAGCTGGCCGGTCCCTTGCAGCGCTTCGCCAGCGCGGCGCGGCGCTTCGGCGATGACCTGCGTGCCCCACCCATCGAGGTGCAAGGCCCCGAGGAGATCCGCCAGGCGATCATCGCCTTCAACACCATGCAGGCGCAGATCCAGCATTTCGTCGCAGAGCGCACCCACATGCTCGCCTCGATCTCCCACGACCTGCGCGCCCCGCTGACACGTATGCGCCTGCGCAGCGAGTTCATGGAAGACCTGGATCACCAGCGCAAGCTCATCCGCGATGTCGAGGAAATGCAGTCGATGATCAACGCCGCTTTGGCGTTCTTTCGCGAAGACACCCAGCGCGAGCCCAGCACCGCGTTCGATCTCTCCGAGCTTTTGCACACCATCGTCGACGACTACCGCGACCAGGACATCGCCGTCGACTTCACAGGCCCTGCCCACCTGGTGCACGTGGGGCGTCCGCTGGGCATCAAGCGGGTGATCGTCAACCTGCTGGAAAACGCCCTCAAGTACGGACGAAACCCGGCCATCACACTGGCCCAGGACGATCAGGCGGTGCGCATCGAGGTCAGCGACGAAGGGCCAGGAATTCCCGAGGCCGCGCTGGAGCAGGTGTTCGCCCCGTTCTTTCGCCTGGAGGCCTCGCGCAACCGTGACACCGGCGGCGTTGGCCTGGGGCTTTCGGCGGCGCGGGCGATCGTTCGCGAACAGGGCGGCGAGCTGACCCTGCGCAATCGCGACAGCGGCGGATTGCTGGCGCAGGTGGTGCTGCCCGTGCGCCGCTGAACCGCGTGCTGCTCAGCGCCGGCTCAAGGCCAGGCGCGCGGCAAAGGCGACGAAGATCAGCCCGGTGGTACGGTCCATCCATTGGATCACCGGGCCACGGCGCAGCACCGTCGCCAGAGGCTGGGTCGCGGCGATCAGGGCGCTCGCCCAGAGCAGCCCCAGCACCACATGGATCCCGACCAGACCGAAGGTCCAGGCCACCAGCGGCTCGCCCTGGGGGATGAACTGGGGCAGGAAGGACACATAGAAGATGCCGACCTTGGGGTTGAGCAGGTTGCCCATCATGCCCTTGAGAAACCAATTGGCCACAGGCCTGGCCTGCTGGCCGGCAGGCGACAACACCTGGCGCGGGCGCAACAGCATGTTCAGCCCCAGGTAAGCCAGGTAGGCCGCGCCGCAGTACTTCAGCAGGTTGTAGGCCAGTTCCGAGACCGCAATCAGGGCCCCGAGCCCGAATGCCACCGCAGCACCCCATAGCAGGCAGCCTGCGTTGATGCCCAAGGCGGCGCGCATGGCCTGCGTCCGGCTCTCCACCGTGGCTGTACGCAAAATCAATGCGGTGTCCAGGCCCGGCGTGAGGGTCAGCACCGTGGCGGCGAAGGTGAAGGCAATCAGGTTGTCGACGACGGACATGGGGCGAGGCCTGTGCGGGTGCAAGTGGGCACGTTAGCAGGCCAGTCGTCCCCCGCACAGCCCCGTCACAGGACGCGCTCGAACTTCTCCGCGCTGCGCTTGGCGCCGCCACTCCAGCGCATCGAGACGAAGCGGACGGCTTTGTTCCAGGCATAGGTCACAGCGATCCCGCCGACGACGGCCAGGACCACGTCGAGCCCCGGCACATCGCCCAGGCGGCGCGCGACGGACTGGAACTGGTAGTGGGTCAGGTAGATGAACAGCGTCGAGGACGCGATCAAGGCAGCCCCACGGGCAATGAGGTCAGGCAGGGGAACGGCGCGCCACCAGATCATCGTCAGCACCGCTGGGATGGCCACATCGACGTATTGGCTGAAGTCCACGCCATGCGCCACCACATCCACCACACGCTGCCCGCCCAGCACGAGCACCACCACCGCGCTGGCCAGCCACTTCTGTGGCGTGGTCCGGGCAAAATGAATCGCCATGCCCAGCACCAGGACCGCAAGGTAATGCTGGGGCACTCGGTTGTAGAGCGCACTTGCATCGAAGACATAGGCATCGATCAACAGGCCCGCCACGGCCGCCGCGCAGGCACCGGCCAGCAGCACGCGAAACGGCGCCGCCATGATCACCGCCCTGATCCGGGCGAACGACAGCACCACCGCCATGATCGCCAGCATCTGCACCAGTAGCTCGATGTACCAATACGAAAAACCTCCCGTGACCGCTGGCGGATACCAGTTCGCGATCAGCAAGAAGGCCTGCCAGTGCACGTTGCCGAACACGACCTGGGTCAACAGCGTATAGAGCAGGGTCGGCACCACGATGACGGCGATCGAGCGGAGCAGCGTGCGCACGCTGCCATAGTCGTCGATGGCCTTGAGTTGAAACCGCGCCAGGGCAAGCCCGGACACCGCGAACAACACCGACGTTTCGCCAACGATCGGCCAACCCGAGCCACCGTGAAAATGCCCGATGACGATCAGCAGGATCGACAGCACCCGCAGCAGCACTGGGATCTCCACGGCGCGGATCACAGGCCTGGACGCCGGTCGCGTTGCACTTAACTGACACAACTCATGGATGGGCTTGAGCTCCCATTGCGCCGGTAGCGGGCCGATGAGCGTCTCCAGCACCATCGAGGCCTGGACGAACGACAGCGAATCGCCGCCCAGTTCGACGAATGACAGGTTCGGGTCGATCTCTGGCGTCTGCAGGATTTCTGACCAGGCGCTGACCAGCTTTTGCGCCACGGGCGATAGCGCCTGGTTTGCCTGCGCGGTGCTCGCCTCGGTGTCGCCGCGCAGTGCCTGCAAGGCACGCTTGTCGACCTTGCCGTTCGGCGTGATCGGAATCGCCTCGAGCATCACGAACAACGCCGGCACCATGTAGTCCGGCAATTGGCTGGCAGCGTACTCGCGCAGCGCCTGAGAGGACGCTGCGTCGTTGGCAACGCAATAGGCCACCAGCTTGGTGCTGGGGCCTTCGGTGTCAGCCAGCACCACGCATTGCCTGAGCTGCGGGTGCCGGGCCAACACCGCTTCGATCTCCACCAGTTCGATCCGGTGCCCGCGTATCTTGACCTGGCTGTCTCCACGGCCAAGGAACGTGACGCTGCCGTCGGCACCGTAGCTGCCCAGGTCACCGGTGCGGTAGCACAGATCGTCTTCGGCTTGGGTGAAGGGGTTGGGCACATAGCGTTGGCGGGTTTGGACCGTATCGCCCCAGTACCCCTGGGATAGATAGGGGCTGCGGATCAGGATCTCGCCCACCTGCCCTTGTCCGGCCAGTTGGTTGGCGTCATCCACGATCAGCAGTTGCGCGCCATCGATGCCTTTGCCCAGGGGGATCCTGCTGTGGTCGGCGCCCGGATCGATCCGGTGGTACGCCATGGCCTGGGGCGTTTCGGTGGTGCCGTAGAAGTTGACGCTGCAGGCGTTGGGGGCGATTTCGCGCATCTGCCCATACAGCGCGCTGCCCAGCGCTTCGCCGCCCCAGAACAGGTAGCGTAGCGCATCGAGCCTGATGCCGCCGAGCCTGGCGCCGGTCTCGATCAGCTTGCCCAGGGGCGGTGTGAGGTGAATCACCGAAACCGCCTGGGCCTGCAGCCAGGCCGCCAGCGCAGCCGGGTCGATCACTGTAGTCTGTGCAGGAATCGCAACCCTGGCCCCCATGGACAGCGGCGTGAACACATCCCGGTACACCGGGTCATGGCCCAGCCCGGAGAGCAGCGAGAAGCAATCGTCTTGGGAAAATCCATGCTGGCGAACATGCCAGCCGATGAAGTGCACCAATGGCGCGTGGGTCGTCACCACACCCTTGGGCTCGCCAGTGCTGCCGGACGTGAAGGTGATATAGGCCGGCTGATCAGGATCGACCGATGGCAACTGCTGTTGATGATGGGCAAAGCGCGCCAGTGCCTCACCTGCCGGCTCCGGTACCCGTTCCACCCGGATGGACGCGTCATCGAGTTCAAGCTGCGCCGCCCCGGCCAACAAGACGCAGGCAGGTTGCAGCGTATGCATGATCTGAGCGATACGCGCCTTCGGGTAGGCCGTGTCGGCCACCGTGAAGATCGCGCCCGCCCGCGAGGCACCGAGCATGGCGTAGACCAGCCCCGCGCACCGGCTCGAAACGATCACGACGCGATCGCCTTGACGCACGCCGCTTTCGATCAGCAGCGCTGCAATACCCCGGCTGATCGCCTCAAGCTCAAGATAAGTGCAGATGCCACGCTCGGAAACGAGGGCAGGCGCCTGCGGCGAGCGCTGAGCCTGCTGCACAAATCCCATGAAGATCGGCTGCCCAGCATCGTGGGCCAAAGGAAGACGGGGGTTCGGACGGACATCCTGCATTTGCTTGCCTACTCCGTAAGCCAAACGAGTGACGTCGTCCTGACAACGTTGATCCGTGGTCTGGGCATGAAAGACAGCGATGGATGGCGCAGGCCCCATTGCTTGAACGGTAGTGCACAGTGGCCATAGATGCCAACCAGAGGCTTGCAGGTCGTGCATTCGCTTTGGGCCGTGCCCTTTAAAGCTGTTAGCCTTGGCGGGCGAAGGTTGCAATGGACAGGCTATGACCAACCACAAGATCGAGATCCGTCGACGCAACGTCGAAAAGATCCTGCAGGCCGCGGAAAAGGTATTTGCCGAAAAAGGCTACGCCGGCACCTCCATGGGCGATATCGCCGAGCAAGCCGAACTGCCCCGCTCCAACCTGCACTACTACTTCAGCACCAAGGACGAGCTGTACCAGGCCGTGCTGCGCGATCTGCTGGAAGTGTGGAAGCAGGACGCCCTGTGCTTCGAGCGTTTCGAGGATCCGCGGGTGGTACTGACCAGCTACATTCGCGCAAAGATGGGTCATTCGCGCTCGCGACCGCTCGGATCGAAGGTCTGGGCCGAAGAGATCCTGCATGGCGCGCCCCTGCTCGGCGCCAGCCTGGACGACGACTTGGTGCCCTGGGCGCTGATGAAGGAGGCCAAGATCCGTCGCTGGGTGGAGGACAAGCGTATCCTGCCGGTGGAACCTTCGGCACTGCTGTACATGATCTGGGCCGCAACCCAGCACTACGCCGACTTCGGCTATCAGGTGACACTGCTCAATGGCGGCGAGCCGCTGTCGGACCCGGCATTCGAGCGGGCCGTGCAGACCGTGACCTGCGTGATCCTGCGCGGCATCGGCCTGGAGCCCTGATTCCACTGCTGCCCCTGGGGCCGCTACGCGCCACATCGCAGCAGCCCCAAGCTCACGTCCGGCAGCCAGGGATCAACTGGCCTCGCGATAGGGATTGCGCGGATCCTGGGTCCAGTTGAGGTAGGGCTTGCCGGTGTCCTGCGCCACCATGTCGATGCAGCCCTCCACCGGGCAGGTGATCTGGCACAGGTTGCAGCCCACGCATTCCTTGTCGATCACGCTGTAGGCGTGGGTACCGTCTGCCTTGAGGGTGCTGGCGATGGCCTGGTGCGAGGTGTCCTCGCAGGCGATGTGGCAGCGACCGCAGCCGATGCAGGCCTGCTGGTCGATGTGCGCCACAACCTGATAGTTCATGTCCAGGTACTTCCAGTCGGTCGTGTGCCCCACCGCCAGACCGCGGAAGGCCTCCAGGCTGTGATGGCCGTGCTGATCCATCCAACGCGACAGGCCATCCTTCATGTCCTCGACAATACGGAAACCGTGCAGCATCGCTGCCGTGCACACCTGCACCGCGCCACAGCCCAAGGCGACGAACTCCGCGGCGTCCCGCCAGTTGCCGATGCCGCCGATGCCGCAGATCGGCAGGCCGCGCGTCTGCGGATCCCGTGCGATCTCGGCCACCATGTTCAACGCAATCGGCTTGACCGCCGAACCGCAGTAACCGCCATGGGTGCTCTGTTCGCCCACGATCGGATGCGCGACCATCCGATCAAGGTCGACACTGGTGATGGAATTGATGGTGTTGATCAGCGACACCGCGTCCGCCCCGCCACGATGGGCGGCGCGGGCAGACTGCCGGATGTCGGTGATATTGGGCGTCAGCTTGACGATCACCGGCAACGAGCAATGGGTCTTGCACCAGCGGGTGACCATCTCCACGTACTCCGGCACTTGGCCGACCGCCGCACCCATGCCCCGTTCCGGCATGCCATGGGGGCAACCGAAGTTCAGCTCGATACCGTCGGCGCCCGTGGCCTCCACCAGCGGCAGGATGAATTTCCAGGACTCCTCCACACAGGGCACCATCAGCGACACGATCAATGCGCGGTCAGGCCAATCCTTCTTCACCTGAGTGATCTCGCGCAGGTTGATCTCCAGCGAGCGGTCGGTGATCAGCTCGATGTTGTTGATGCCCTGCACCTGGCGGTTGGGGCCGTAGTGCGCGGAGTAGCGAGACGACACGTTGACCGCCGCAGGGTCCTCGCCGAGGGTCTTCCATACCACCCCGCCCCAACCGGCCTCGTAGGCGCGCACCACGTTGTAGGCCTTGTCGGTGGGCGGCGCGGAGGCCAGCCAGAAAGGGTTGGGCGCCTTGATACCGGCGAAGACGATAGACAAGTCGGCCATTTACGCTGCCTCCACGTTGAGCATGAGTTCGGCATGGATGGCTTGGGCAGCCAATTTGCCATGTTGCACGGCCTGGACAGTCAGGTCCTGGCCCAGCGCGGTGCAGTCGCCACCGGCGTAGACGCCTGGCAGGCTGGTGCGCATCTGAGCATCGACGCGGATGCGCTCGCCGTCGCGCTCCAGTTGCGCCGCGAGCGGATCGGCCAGGCTTGCATCGTCAAAGCGTTGGCCAATGGCCTTGAAGATGGCATCGGCGGCCAGTTCGAACGTCTCGCCTGTGTCGGTCAGTCGCCCATCGACCAGCGCCGTGCGGGCAAAACGCATGCCGCGTACCCGCCCGCTGTCATCGAGCAGCACCGCGTCGGGGCGAGCCCAGGTGTGCAGGCGCACCTGGTTGGCCTTGGCAATGTCCTGCTCATGTCCGGTCGCGCCCATGTCGGCCTGGCCGCGGCGATACACCAGATTCACGTCCCGCGCGCCCAGGCGACTCATCTGCACCGCCATGTCGATGGCAGTGTTGCCCGCGCCGATGACCAGGCAACGGTCGGCCAAGGGCAGTTGCGCCAGATCGCTGGCCTGGCGCAACTCGCGGATGTATGCAGTAGCGGCAAGCACGCCAGGAGCCTCTTCGTCCTGCAGACCCAGTTGACGCACGGCACCCAGGCCCAGGCCGAGGAACACTGCATCGTACTGCCCACGCAGCTCCGTCAAGGAGAGGTTCGCCCCCAGCGCCTGGCCATGGCGGATCTCGATACCGCCGATACCGAGCAAGAACTCCACCTCGCGCTGGGCGAAGTCATCCACCAGCTTGTAGCGGGCAATACCGTACTCATTGAGGCCACCGGCCTTCTCCCGCGCTTCGAAGATCACCACATCGTGACCCTGCATGGCCAGGCGGTGGGCGCAGGAAAGCCCGGCCGGGCCTGCGCCGACCACGGCAATGCGCTTGCCGGTAGCCGGTGAGCGTTGGAACGGATGCTCGGTGAAACCTGCATTGTCCAGCGCGTAGCGCTGCAACTGGCCGATCAGCACTGGCGCGCACTCCTGGGCGTTGTTGCGTACACAGGCCTGCTGGCAGAGGATCTCGGTCGGACAGACGCGGGCGCAGCTGCCACCGAGGATGTTGGCCGAAAGGATGCGCTCGGCGGCGCCCTGCAGGTTCTCGTCGGCGATGCGATGGATGAACGAGGGGATGTCGATCTCGCTGGGGCAAGCGTTGACGCAAGGCGCGTCGTAGCAATAAAGGCAGCGAGCGCTTTCCACGGCAGCCTGGCGCGCGGTCAGCGCAGGTGCGAGATCGGTGAACGCCTCGGCCAGCTGCTCACGGCTGGCCCGGGGCTTGGGCAAGTGGTTCAGGGCATCGATCACGGTTGTAGCCTCTCTTTCTTATTGGCCGGGCGGCGGTCACCCGCCCGGCGTTCCCGGGATGGCAGTCAACGACAGTTCGTGGTGTCTGAGGGGCTGTCAGGCAGCCCCCAGGCTCAGCGGCTGACGGGCGTCGGCCGCTGCTGCTCGGCACGTCGGCCCAGCACTTCGTACACCGCTGGGTAGGCCGGACGCTCCACATAGCGCCCTGCCCCAGGCTCGGCGCGCAGATCGCCATCGGCCCAGCACACACGGCCCTGGCTGATGGTGTGGCTGGGCACGCCACGGACCGTGCGCCCTTCGAATATGTTGAAGTCCACTCGCTGGTGATGGGTCTGGGCGGAAATCGTGCGCGTGCCTTGGGGGTCCCAAAGCACCAGGTCGGCATCGGCCCCGACGCGAATGGCGCCCTTGCGCGGGAACAGGTTGAAGATCTTCGCGGTGTTGGTGGAGGTCAGCGCGACGAACTCGTGCATCGACAGGCGCCCGCTGTTCACGCCGGCATCCCACAGCACCGCCATGCGGTCCTCGATGCCGGCGGTGCCGTTGGGAATGCGGCTGAAGTCATTGCGGCCCATGGCCTTCTGCTCGGCGCAGAAGCAGCAATGGTCGGTCGCCGTGGTATGCAGGCTGCCCGATTGCAGCCCACGCCACAGCGCCTCCTGATGTTCGCGCGGGCGGAACGGCGGGCTCATCACGTAGCCTGCGGCCGTGGCCCAGTCCGGATCACGGTAGACGCTGTCGTCAATCAGCAGGTGGCCCGGCAGCACCTCGCCATACACCGGCTGCCCCTTGGCCCGGGCGTAGGTGATCTCGTCCAGGGCCTCGCGGCTGGAGACATGCACCAGGTACAGCGGTGTCCCGAGCGTCTCGGCGATGCGAATGGCGCGGCTGGCGGCTTCGCCCTCGACCTGCGAGGGACGCGACAGCGGATGCGCTTCAGGCCCGGTCAGGCCTTGGGCAAGCAACTTCTGCTGCAAGTGGAACACCAGCTCGCCGTTCTCGGCATGCACCGTGGGCACCGCCCCCAGTTGCAGGCACCGTTCGAAGCTGGCCACCAGGGTGTCGTCGGCCGCCATGATGGCATTCTTGTAGGCCATGAAGTGCTTGAAGCTGTTCACCCCGTGGTGGGCGACCAGTTCGCCCATTTCTTCGGCCACCTGCTCGCTCCACCAGGTGATGGCGACATGAAAGCCATAGTCGGCGGCGGATTTCTGCGCCCAGCCACGCCAGGTGTGGAAGGCCTCCAGCAGCGATTGCTGCGGATTGGGGATGACGAAGTCGATGATCGACGTGGTGCCACCGGCAAGGCCTGCGGCCGTGCCGCTGAAGAAGTCCTCGCTGGCTACCGTGCCCATGAACGGCAACTGCATGTGGGTGTGGGGGTCGATGCCGCCTGGCATCAGGTATTGGCCGCTGCCGTCGAGGATCTCGCAGTCAGCCGGTGGGTCGAGGTTTTCCCCGATGGCGCGGATCAGGCCATCGGCGCACAGGACATCTGCGCGATAGTGTTCTTCATGCGTAACCACGGTGGCGCCACGGATCAACAGGGACATGCCGTTTTCCTCGCAGGCTGACCGGTCAGGGCCGGTTCTTGAAATTGTTATGTGGCCGAGGCCTGGGCAGGAACACGCAATCCTGTCAGGCCTGACAAGATTGGAATCTAGTTGCTGATCCGGGTTTGGTCAAAAAATTAATCCGCAAAGCCACTTATCAGTAACCAATTGTTTTTTAACGACAATTAATAAAAAACAAAAAACAGCGGACCTCGAATCAATTTGACTCACTTGACAAGAAGCGAAATTGGTCGAGATTTTCCATGCAAAATCAGCTGTTTGAAATCTGATCCGGACAACACGAAAAACAGCGGGCGCGGCAGGTACCGCGCCCGCTGCTGTTGTCGAGAAATGCGTTGCAGCGCATTACCTTCGGTCGGCGGCGGCCATCCGGGAAGGTCCAGGGCCAACCCGGCACGTTTGTTGAGTGCGGCCCCAACCGCCTGGCCGGACCGAAGGTGCAGTACTGGTGGTGTGTGTACTCCGGCCATCGCATCAGCCCGATGAGCGAACAACTACAAGAAAAACCTGGAGAGGCCCATGCAACAGAGCAGATCGCAAGTGATCGAGCAGGACGGGCTGTTTGAGCTGTCCGCCGGCAGCGATGTCCTGGACAGTCCCCGCTACAACCACGACATCGCACCGACCAAGGTGCATCAACGGACCTGGAACAAATGGCACATCACCGCCCTGTGGGTGGGGATGTCCATCTGCGTACCCACCTACACCCTCGGTGGCGTGCTCACCGCCTATTTCGGCCTGAGCGTCGGCGAGGCGTTGCTGGCGATCCTGCTGGCCAACCTGATCGTGTTGATTCCCCTGACACTCAATGCCTTTCCCGGCACCAAGTACGGCATCCCCTTCCCCGTCCTGCTGCGCGCCTCCTTCGGCATCCTGGGCTCCAACGTGCCCTGCCTGATCCGCGCGGTGGTCGCCTGTGGCTGGTTCGGCATCCAGACGATGTTCGGTGGCCTGGCCATTCACCTGTTCCTCGGATCGCTATTCGAGGGCTGGAAGTCGTTGGGCGGCACCGGCGAGGTGATCGGCTTCATGTTGTTCTGGTCGCTCAACTTGTGGGTGGTGCTGCGCGGTGCGGAGTCGATCAAATGGCTCGAGACCCTGTCAGCCCCGCTGCTCGTGGCGGTGGGCTTCGGCCTGCTGATGTGGGCGCTGCCGCACATGTCGATGACCGAGTTGCTGGCCCAGCCGCCCAAGCGCCCGGAAGGCGCCAGCGTGGTGGGCTACTTCTGCGCGGGGCTCACGGCCATGGTGGGCTTCTGGGCGACGCTGTCGCTGAACATCCCGGACTTCAGCCGCTACGCCAGGAGCCAGAAAGACCAGATCCTCGGGCAGATCTTTGGCTTGCCGCTGACCATGTTCCTGTTCGCCTCGCTGGGCGTGATCATGACGGCGGCCTCGGCGTCCCTGGTCGGTGAGACGGTCTCGGACCCTGTTAGCCTGATCGGTCACATCCAGAGCCCAGGCTGGGTGGCACTGGCCATGGCGCTGATCATCATTGCCACGTTGTCGACCAACACGGCGGCGAACATCGTCTCGCCCACCAACGACTTCCAGAACATCGCCCCACGGCTGATCGGCCGTAGCCGCGCCGTGTGGCTCACCGGCTTCATCGGCCTGGCCCTGATGGCCCACGAGCTGTTGAAAAAGCTTGGCTGGATCGTCTCCGACCTGAGCCTTGAGAGTGTCTACTCCAATTGGCTGCTGGGCTACTCCAGCCTGCTCGGGCCGATTGCCGGGATCATGGTGGTGGACTACTTCCTGGTCCGCCGGCAACGCCTGGACCTGGCCGGACTGTACCGTGACGACGTTTACCCAGCCTGGAACTGGGCGGGCTTTGCCGCCTTCGCCCTGCCTGTGGCGCTGACGATCATGGCCATCGGCAATGACCGCTTCAGCTGGTTCTACGACTACGGCTGGTTCACAGGCTCGGTGCTCGGCGGCACGCTCTACTACGCCTTGGGCAGCGTGGCGCTGCGCAAGCCCAGCCGACTGGCCAAGCCGATACCCTGACGCAAGGCCTGCGCCCAACCGGATAACAACAGCCTGAGGAGATACCCATGAGCACTCCCGCCCAGCATGTCCTGCAATCGAGCGAGCGCCACATCGACAGTGCGCGCCTGTGGCAATCCCTGATGGACCTGGCGCGCCTTGGCGCCACCGCCAAGGGTGGCGTCTGCCGCCTGGCCCTGACCGACCTCGACCGCCAGGCACGCGACCTGTTCGTGCAATGGTGCAAGGCCGCCGGTTGCGACGTCAGCATCGATGCAGTCGGCAACATTTTCGCCCGCCGTCCGGGGCGCAATCCGAAGCTGCCACCAGTGATGACCGGCAGCCACATCGACACCCAGCCCACCGGGGGCAAGTTCGACGGCTGCTTCGGGGTCATGGCCGGCCTGGAGGTGATCCGCACCCTCAATGACCTGGGCGTGGAGACAGAGGCGCCATTGGAAGTGGTGGTATGGACCAACGAGGAAGGCTCGCGCTTTGCCCCGTGCATGATGGGCTCAGGCGTGTTCGCCGGTAAGTTCACCCTCGAAGACACCCTGGCCAAAGTCGACGCCCAGGGCGTGACCGTCGGCGAGGCGCTCAATGCCATCGGCTATGCCGGTCAACGGGCAGTGCTCGGTCACCCGGTGGGCGCCTATTTCGAGGCGCACATCGAGCAAGGACCGATCCTCGAGGACCAAGCCAAGACCATCGGCGTAGTGCTGGGCGCCTTGGGCCAGAAGTGGTTCGACCTGACCCTGCGCGGCGTCGAGGCCCATGCCGGTCCAACGCCGATGCACCTGCGCAAAGACGCCTTGGTGGGCGCCGCCGACGTGGTGGCGGCGGTCAACCGCACGGCGCTGAGCCATCAGCCTCACGCCTGCGGCACGGTGGGCTGCCTGCAGGCCTACCCTGGCTCGCGCAACGTCATCCCCGGCGAAGTGCGCATGACCCTCGATTTCCGTCACCTGGAGGGTGAGCAGTTGGATGCGATGATCGCTGAAGTCCGCCAGGTGATCGACAGCACCTGCCAGCGGCATGGCCTGAGCTACACGCTGACACCGACCGCGGACTTCCCTGCCCTGTACTTCGACCCAGGCTGCGTCGATGCCGTACGCGACTCGGCGCGCAACCTGGGCCTGGCGCACATGGACATCGTCAGCGGCGCGGGGCATGACGCGATCTTCCTCGCCGAGCTGGGCCCTGCGGGGATGATCTTCGTGCCCTGCGAAGGCGGCATCAGCCACAACGAAATCGAGAATGCCACGCCAGAGGACCTGGCGGCCGGCTGCGCGGTGTTGCTGCGCGCCATGCTGGCAGCTTCGCAGGCAATTGCCAGCGGGCGCCTGGCGGCCTAGCCAGACGGAAGATCATCGGCGCTGCTGCGCAGCCCATCGCGGGACAAGCCCCGCTCCCACTGGGACAACACCGCTGAGCCGGTGGGAGCGGGTTTATCGAAGCGTCGAACCGCCACGAAGCAGACTGTGCGGTGGTAGCCGATGTTCGCGGTGTGAACCCACTCTTACAGGGGCGAGGCCTTTCCTGCCAAGGCGTCCGGCGTATCCACATCACGCAGTACGCCGGCGTCGTCCACCTCCAGCACTACACAGCCATCCCGGTGTGAGCGCACCACCGCGCGCGCACCCTCGTCACCCGTAAGACGCATCAGCTCGGGCCAGAAGGCGCGGCCGAACACCACAGGATGCCCCTGCCGCCCCTCATGCGAGGGCAAAAGGATGCTGGACGCCGAAGCGGCCTGCGCCATCCGCCGCAAAGTGTCCGGCAAGATCCAAGGCATGTCGCCCAACAGGATGGCGACCGCGTGAGCATTGCCGTCCTGAAGCGAGGCCACGCCCGCCGCGAGGCTATGGCCCATGCCCAAGGCGGCATCTGGGCTAGGCACCACCCGGCAGCCTGCTGGCAGCCCCAGATCCTGCATACATTCACCCTCACGCAGCACCACCCGCACCTCATCGAACACGGCCAGGGCCTGCTCGACACTGTGGGCCAACAGGCTACGCCCGTCGTCCAGAGGCGCACGGCGCTTGTCGCTGCCGAAACGCACGCTGCGTCCGGCGGCCAGTACCAGCGCGACGACCGTCACAGCGCCTCGCGGGCGATGCCGCTGCGGGTACGCAGCACATCCGCGAGAACCGCCAAGGCGATTTCCGCAGGGGTCTTGCTGCCCAGGTTCAGGCCGATGGGGGCGTGAATCCGTCCCAGGGCCTGCTCATCCAGCTTGCCGATACGCTGGAGGCGTTCGCGGCGCTTCTCTGAGGTGGTGCGCGAGCCCATCACCCCGATGTAGAACGCCTCGGTGCGTACCGCTTCGAGCATGGCCAGATCATCGATCTTGGGATCGTGGGTCAGGGCGACGATCGCCGTGTCGCGGTGGCAGCCGCCATTGGCAATGAACACCGACGGCAGCTCGCGACGAATCTCGATGCCTTCGAGCTCCACGCCGTCGAGCACCTCCTCGCGGGGTTCACAGAGGATGACTTCAAAACCAAGCCCCTTGCCGAACTCCGCGCAGAAGTGCGCGACGCTGGAATACCCCGCCAGCAGCAAACGCTGGGCCGCGCCTACCCGCAGCAGGACGACCGCGTCGCCGTAGGCCACCCGAGGCCCCTGCTCGACGTCGTCGCTCAACCGGCGCTGGCCATCGTGCAGGCTCACCTGGCGTAACAGCCGACGCCGGCCGAGCAAGGCCGACTCCAGCTCGCGCAAGTGCGCCTGCACGTCGCAATCTGCTGGCAGGTTCTCCACCAATACATCGAGCACGCCACCGCACGGCAGGCGGATGTTCGAGCGGCTGTCGCTGCCATCGCCATAGCGCACCACCGCGACCGGGCCTGCGAACTCGCCCTCGCTGACCCGAGCCAGGAAGTCTTCCTCGACGCAGCCGCCAGAGAGCGACCCCACCCACTGCCCGCGCTCGTTGACCGCCAGCAGGGAACCCGGCGCACGGGGCGCCGAGCCGTAGGTGAAGAGCACGGTGCACAGCCACACACGCTGGCCCTGGCCGGACCATTGCAGCGCCTGTCGCACTACTTGCAGATCAAGATGCTGCACGGCTCACTCCGTCCTCAGGTTCGCCAGCTGCTGGGTACTCAAGTCCCCGGGCAGCCCGCCCCACGCTTCACGCAGGTAGTTGACCAGGTCGGTGACTTGCCCGTCGTCGAGCTTTTTGGCAAAGCCCGGCATGGGCTGCATACGCTCGAAGCCGGTGAGCTGCTGCTCGCGGATGCCTTCGAGGATCACCTTGGCCAGGTTGCGCGAGTCGGCCTGGCGCAGCACGGTGTTGCCCTGCATGGCCACCGCGATGTGCGGCTTGCCCTCGCCCTCGACGCCATGACAGCCGGCGCAGACGTTGAGGTACTGCTGGCGGCCACGCTTGGCGCTCTCGCCGAGCTGGTCCACCGGCACGGCCTGCACGACCTTGGCCTTCGGTGGCTGGTCACCCAGCAGGTAGGTGGCCATCGCGGCCAGGTCGGCGTCTTCCAGATGTTGGGTGCTGTGGTGCACCACCGGGAACATCTCGTTGAACATGCTGCCCTGGGCACTGATGCCGTGCTTGAGGAACGTGGTCAGGTCCGGCTGGGTCCAGCCGCGCTCGGCCAGGTCCTGGGCCAGCAGGCTGGGTGCCAGGTAGCCGGCCAACAGGCCGCCGGTCAAGCGCTTGTCCTGCTCCAGGGCGCCGATGCGGTTACGCGGGGTGTGGCATTCGCCGCAGTGGCCGAGCACTTCCACCATGTACTGCCCGCGCTGCCAGGCCTCGCTCTTGCCCTCGGTGGCCTGCAACTGCACGCTCTTGCCGTACAGCATGTTCCAGCCGGCCAGGCCCATGCGCACGTTGAACGGGAAGCTCAGGCTGGTTTCAGGTGCGGGCCGGTTGATCGGCGGCACGGTCATCAAGTACGCGTGGATGGCGTCGGCATCCTCGCGCTTGATCAAGTGGTACGAGGTGTAGGGCATCGCCGGGTACAGGTTGGCGCCGTCCTTGCGCTTGCCCTCGGTGAGGGCTGCGAAGAATTCGTCGCGGCTGTAGTCACCAATCCCGAACTGCTTGTCCGAGGTGATGTTGGTGCCGTAGATCGTGCCGAACGGAGAGTGGATCGGCAGGCCGCCGGCGAACGGCGCACCGCCTTCGGCCGTGTGGCAGGCCATGCAGTCGGCGGCACGGGCCAGGTACTCGCCACGCTTGACCAACGCCTGGTCGGCTGCCTGTACACCGAGCGACAGCGCCGCCCCCACGGCCAGCGCCAGGCCCGAAAGAACGTGCCTCATGCTCAACCCTCCTTGACCAGGCCGAGGTCGCTGAGCACTTCGCGCGTGGCGTCGTAGTAACGCACATACCCGGTGCAGCGGCAGATGTGATGGCCGAGGCTGGCCTCGATGGCCCCTTCGAGCTCGCTCTTTTTCAGCGGCTGGCGCTGGGCCTTTTCCACCAGCACGGTGGCGGCATTGACGAAGCCGGGTGCGCAGTAGCTGCACTGGAAGGCGAAGCGGTCGACGAACTTCTGCTGGATCGGATTCAGCTCGCTGAGGTTGCCCGCCTCGTCATGCTTGGCATGGCCCTCGATGGTGCGCACCTTCTTGCCTTCGAAGTAATGCGCGCCGGTGATGCAGGTGCGCACTTCCTCGCTGGTGCCGTCGGGGTTGTCGACGATCACCACGCAGGCGTGGCAGATGCCCTGGCCACAGCCCAGGCGGGAGCCGGTGAGGTTCTGGTATTCGTGCAGGTAATCGATCATTGCCAGGTCTTCGGGCACTTCGGCCGGACCGACGGATTGACCATTCAAGGTCATTTGAAGCGGACGGTTAGCCATTGAGGGCCTCCTTGACGCGGGCGGGGGTGATAGGCAGGTCGCGAACACGCTTGCCAATGGCATGGGCCACGGCATTGCCGATCGCGCCGACCACCGGGATCATCACCACTTCGGCGATGCCCTTGGAGGGGTCGGTCGGTGACAGCGGCGGCAGGATTTCCGAGGTCTGCTGCCACACTGCCACGTCCTTGGCCATCGGCAGGCGATAGCGGTTGAAGTTCCAGTCGCCCTCGCCCGGGCCGCCTTCGTACAGCGGCATTTCTTCGGTCAGTGCATGGCCGATGCCCATGGCGATACCGCCTTCGAGCTGGCCTTTGACCAGTTCCGGCACCAGCACACGGCCACACTCCACCCAGCTGTGGTGGTTGAGTACCTGCACCTGGCCGCTGCCTTTGTTCACCTTCACCTGCACCAGGGTCGCCACCGGGCTGTAGTAGGTCACCATGGCGTTGTTCAGCTGGGTGGCCGGATAGGCGGCGTTCTGGCGGTCCAGCAGGTGGTAGCTGGCGCTGTTCATCTGCGCTTTCTTGACGTTCGGCGCGCCGTCGCCGTACTTGACCGCCATCGCATCGAGCGGCAGGCGCTCACGCACGCCATCGATGACGAAGTCGGATTCGGCCCAGCTCCAGCGGTTGAACGCGTGGACGCTGACGCCGGTCACCAGCCCCATCTCGTGGGCTTTCTTGGCCAGCTCGGCGAACGGAATCGGTGCCAGGCCATTGCCGGTGAGTTCACCGTTGACCCAGACCGCGTTCTCACGGCGCACCACCAGCGGGTTGGCCTGGCCACCAAACGGGCCCTGGCGCCACAGCGACAGCGCCGCCGGCCATAGGCCGTGGTTGAACAGCACACGTGCGGCTTCGCGCGTGGCGTGGCTGAAGTAGAAGGCCGAGTTGGTCGCCGAGGATGGCGAGGCCAGCTTGCCGACCCAGCGTGGGTCGCGCAGGGCAGCGTCCTGCTCGGCCTGGCTCATCAGGTAGGGGTTGCCATGGGTGGCCAATTGCAGCTCCGGCCACTCGGTTTCGGCGGTTTTCACTTCATCGGCCGGACGCCCCAGGAAGTCGCTGACCACGAACGCCTGCGAGGTCGACATGCCAGTGCCCAGTTCGGTGCCGATATGACGCAGGCTGATACGCCCGTCGGCCGTGAACTCGATGCTCGCCATGGGCGCTTCGGCGCCGGTGCCGAAGTCCTTCTGGCAAATGGCGAAGCCCACGCCGTACCAGTTGTCGGCGTCCTTGGCTTCCATGGTCTTCTTGTAGGCGTCGCGGTTCTTCCACAGCTCGTGGGCGCTGGCCTTGTCGAGGATCTCGTGCAGGCGCAGGGCCCCGGCGGGCACGGCGCCCTGGGTGTTCTTCATGCCCGACTTCAGGGCATTGACCCGGCGCAGCTCGATGGCATCCACACCCAGGCGACCGGCGATCTCATCGACCATCATCTCGGTCGCGGCCATGGTCTGCAGGGTGCCATAGCCACGCATGGAGCCGGCCTCGACCCCGCGGGAGTGGTAGGCGGTCACGGCCAGGTCGCTCTGTGGCATGTAGTAGATCGACTGCGCCGCGGTCGCGCCCACGGCGGCCACCGAGGAGCTGTAGTTGGCGCGTCCGCCACCGTCGACACTCATGTCAGCGCGGAAGATCTTGAACGACATATCCTTCTTGTCCACCGCCAGTTGGTAGTGGATGTCGAACGGATGGCGCTTGATGCCGCTCTGGAACTGCTCGTAGCGGTCGTTGGCCAGGCGCACGGGCACACCGTTGCCATACAGGGCCGCGACGGCAGCGTAGAACACGAAGATGTTGTTGTCCTTGGAGCCGTAGCCGACCGTGTAGCCGGGGTGCATGTTCAGCGTCTTGAGGGCAAAGCGCGACGGTTTGATCATGTGCACGCATTCCTGTGCCACCTCGAAGGGGCACTGGGTCGCCACCACGAAATGCAGGGTGCCGCTTTGCGGGTCGTACCAGCCGTTGCCGTTGTCCGGCTCAAGCGCTGCCGGTTCGATCGAGGGCGTCTTGTAGCGCTCATCGAACACCAGCCAGTCCTCAGGGGCCTGCTTGAGCTGGTCGGCCATGCGATTGGCGTAGAACAGCCCTTGCTCGGTGAGGGTGCCGTGCTGCTTGGGCTCGTTGGTCCAGACCGGTTTACGGTTGAGGATGGTGGGGAACAGCATGGAGTTCTTCAGGCTGGAGAACTCGTCCTCCTCGAACGGCGTCTTGCCCGCCACCCGCACGAAACGGAAGCTGCCATAGGGGTCGCCTTGATACAGCGGCGCCTGGGCGCCGTAGCGGATCGCCTTGTCGTTGAATTGCAACTTGAGCTTGGCCTGACGGTAACGCTCGAAGTCGTTCCAGATCAAGATCGCCACCGGGTGGCCGATGAACATCGGCACCTTGCCAGGTGGCAGCAGCGGGTCCGGCGAGTGGGCCTCGGGCCAGGCGATGCCATCCTTGTGCAGGTCTTCGGCAGTGACGACGCGGTCCGGCTGCAGGTCGGCGCCCAGCCAGGCAAGGTCCAGGCCTGCATAGATGCGGTCGGCCTTGATGGTCTTGAGCAGCAGGGCGTGGCCTTGCTGCTGGGGCCAGCCGGGCATGTCCTTGGCGCGGATGTCGCGGGCGAACACCTTGTTGCCGCACACCTTGGACAGCGCATCGTTGCGAAAACGTGTCTTGCCGTCATGGCTCATCCACTTCTGCGGCGAAGTGGTGACACTGTTTTCCATCAGGGCGGCGAAGGCCGGGCTGCCGAGCGGCGCGAGGGTCACCCCTACGCCCGCGATCACGCCGCCTTGCAGGAAGGCGCGCCGGGAAATATCACGGTGGGTCATGCTTCATCCTCTGGGCAGAGCGCGCCTGCCCATGACGTATTCTGGTACTTGATAGCTCGGAGGGCGGAATCACTGACGTTCCGAAAGCAAGGTCGGAGTGGAAATCACAAAAACTGACCTTGGCGTCAAGTTTAGCGCAACGACCGCGCCCCTGGCAAAGTCAAGCAGACAACTTGTCGCGCCGACGTACGAATTTTCGCCATAGCCATTGAGAATGAAGACAATCGCTCAAGCGGCACTGGCCATCAGCGCTTGCATTTGGCCAACACCACCTGACAGGTATGCGGCGTACCGCCGGAGCGGCTGGCGTAGCGCATGCAGTTGTGCAGGGACTTCTGCCGGGCAATGCTCATGCTCGCCCCCCAGGCCAGACCGCCCTCGCCCTCCGTCGGCAAGGCCTTGGCATAGCAGTTCGACCCCGCTGCCGCTGCAGCGTACCGAGCCGTGCTGGCTTTGCTGCTGCAGCCAGCGGCCAGGGCGAGGTTGATGGCAAGCAAGGTGCACAAGGCCCATGAGGGGCTCTGGCGCGCAAGTTTTCCCCACATGTCGAGGACTCCAGAATCAAAAGCTGCAGAGCCTGGCCGGTCTGCCTGAAGATTTCAACCGCGGCTATTGGGCCCTGAAACGCCAGACGATCTCGACCACCCGTGAAGCCAGAACCAGATATAGCACGCACAACAACACCTGCAGCACCGTGTGGTAAGGCAGCTTGGCCAAGCGGTGCAACGTATCGCTGACATTGAGCAACAACAGCACAGCCGAGACCAGGATCAGGCCCCAACCCGTCAGATTCGATACCCAGAGCCCGAGCAGAACCTGGTGGTTACCGTGGATCGCCTCGGTGCCTGCCGCGAACAGCAACGCACAGACCAGTAGATTCTTGAAGTTATCGAAGACTTTGGTGCTCAGGTCGGCGTCCAGCAGCTCAAGGTACTTTCGCCAAAGTTTGCGCATAACCTCTCCCGACAGAGCGGTGCCCGCGTTAGCGAAATTCTAGAAGAAGTTGAACGACTTGCCGGCCATCGACAGGACGGGTTTTCTTTCCCGCCCCCAGTAGTGACGCAGGCATGACCCTTGTATGCTGTCCTGCGCCGCGAACGCCCTTCTGCACCGGACTCCGCTGACCTATGCCCGTTGACCTTCAAGCGCTTTACCCCAAGCTGATCCACCTGATGCTGGACACGGTCTTCGTGGTCGACAGGGACAACGAAATCGTCTTTGTCAGCGACGCGTGCGAAACCCTGCTCGGCTATCGGGCCAGCGAGCTGGTCGGCACGCCGATCACCCGCTACATGCACCCCGACGATCTGGAAGCCACCCGCGCCTCGATCATCCGCATCATGAATGGCCAGCCCCATGTGGATTTTCGCAATCGTTACATCCGCAAGGATGGCGGTGTGGTGCACATCCTGTGGGCGGCCTTCTGGTCCGATGAAGTCGGGGCCCGCATCGGCGTGGCGCGCAACGTCACGGCCCTGGTCCAGGCCGAGAAGGAGCTGCGCTTTCTCGCCCACCATGACCCGCTGACTCAGCTGGCCAACCGCTCGCTGTTCAACGACCGGCTGGAATCGGCCCTGCACACGGCACACCGCCAACAGAGCACACTGGCGCTGCTGTTCGTGGACATCAACGATTTCAAGGGCATCAATGATGTCCATGGCCATGCGGCGGGCGACCGCGTGCTGTGCACGGTCGCGCGACGGCTCGAAGCCTGCGTGCGCGAGACCGACACCGTGGCACGCATGGGCGGTGACGAGTTCATCGTGCTGTTGACCGACATCCCATCGCACAGCGCGGTGGCCGAAAAGATCGTGCAGATCCTCGCGGCCATGGCCGAGCCGTTGGACGCCGAGTTCGGCGAGATCAAGATGCCTTCCTGCAGCATCGGCGTGGCCTGCTACCCGGCGGACGGCGAGGATGCCGACGCGCTGCTCAGCCATGCCGATCACGACATGTACCGGATCAAGCGACAGCGCTCGGGCACGCGCTGATACGCGCCTGAAATCAAGCGCTTGAGACAACCTGGCGCGATTGCGCGATACTATTGTGCTACCACTTTTTCTGGAAAAGGACTTCACCCCATGAAGCGTCTGTTTGCCTACACCCTGGTCGCACTGGCCCTGGCCGGCTGCGACAAAGCCGAGCAGAACACCGCCCAGGCCACCGTCCCCACCGGACAATGCGCCAAGGACATCGACTGCAAAGGCGATCGCATCTGCGAAAGCGGCCAGTGCGTCAGCCCGCAGGCCCCGCACCCCCTCGCCGCCAAGCCCCCGGTGGCGCCGGAACTGGCCCCCGCTGCACCGACCATGGCCTACGAAACGCTGCTGGTCAGTGGCGACAGTGCAGGCCCCTTCAGCATCCAGCGCATGGAACTGGGCACCGCGCTGATGTACCCGTCGCGGGCCGGCGTCGTGAACGTCATGGAGTCGGTCGTCGAAGATGTCGAAGCCACCGGCTATGTCACCATCGAGAAGGCCTATTCGTTCGGTCCCAGCAAGTACGTCGTGGTGGTGTCCACCGGTGAAGGCGGTAACGCCTGCCCCGCGTCCACCTATGTCTTCAGCTTCGACACCAAGGGCGAGTACGTGGATGGCAAACAGGCAGTCGATGGCTGCTCCGAAGTCGTCGAGTCGCTGGCCGAGGGCAACAAGCTGACGGTCAAGAAGGATGGCGTCGCGACGGTGGTGTACAACGGCGTCGTGCAGTAACACCGGAACACCCAAGCCCAGCGCCAGTGCTGGGCTTTTTTTATCCTCGATTTTCCGGCCACGGCGGTGGATCATCAGTCGATCGGATGTGTGGAGATGACTTCGATGGCAATGCCGGTCCTGATCAATGCCGACCTGCGGCAAACGGTGATCGTGCAGGGACACGCCCTGCCCTGGATCCCCAGCCCGCAAGCCGGGGTGGAGCGACGCCTGTTGTTCCGCATCGGCCAGGAGCAGGCCCGCGCCACTTCGCTGGTGCGCTATGCGCCAGGCAGCCGGTTCAATGCCCACGCCCATCCGGGCGGTGAGGAATTCCTGGTGCTGGAGGGGGTCTTCGAGGACGAACAGGGGCAGTACCCAGCGGGCAGCTATGTGCGCAACCCACCCGGCAGCCGGCACTCGCCGGGGTCGGCCCAGGGCTGCGTCATCTTCGTGCACTTGCGCCAGTTCCATCCCGAGGACCATGAGCGCGTGGTCGAGCAGGTGCCCGACCAGGGTGACCGGGCACTGTGGCAGAACATGCATGAACGGGTATGGGTGCAGCAGGCCCGGCCCGGACAGACGCTGGAGATTGCCAACCCGCGAGGCCTGGAACTGTTCGTGCTCGACGGCCAGTTACGGGGGGACGGCTTCGCGTTGCAGCCCTGGAGCTGGATGCGCCTGCCACCGGGAGCTGCGGTCCAGGCGTTGGCGGGCGATGCCGGGGCGCGGATCTGGATCAAGGATGCCGCGCTGGACCTCACGACCTGTTGATCCAGCACGCGCTTCGCTACTTTTGGTATCACAGTATTACGGTATACCTAGAATCGCGACACCTCTACGGCCCTGAAATGCCCTTGGAATGCGCCTTTTGGCCAAAAAACCGAGCGTGGCCCGAAGATTGCTTTGCTCTTTTCAACCGTTTCAGGGCGCACCCACATGGGCACTTTCTTCACCACCGCAGGCAATCGTCATCAAGCTGCCCCCAACAGGGCTGGCGGTGACCGACATGCCCTGCCCAGTGCCATGCAAGGCTTCCTTCGCCATGGAGTCGCCCCCGCTCAGGTCACCCTGCCACGCCTGCCGGCCTGCGTGGCGGCCAAACAGAACGGGTTCTGGCAAATAGTCGCGTAAGCCCCCCCTTCGAGCGTCGTCTCGACCTTCCCACAAGCGCCCGGCTCGCCTGGACGCTGCGACTGTTCGTTCGCCCTCAAGGCGCCTCCTTCGACGGCGCCAGGGGCACTGTACCCGAGTGATTTACCATGACCTGTACCAGCGCACTTCTCGTGATCGACCTGCAACAGGAGGACGGCTTCCCCCTGGAGCGTTTCGACCAGGTCGTCGGCAACGCCGGCGCCCTCATCGACGCAGCCCGTCGCCTTGCCATCCCCGTGATCTACACCCGCCACGTCAACAACGCCCAAGGCCACGACCTGGCGCACGGGGAACCGGTGGACGAGCATGGCCAACCGACCAGCTACCGCGCCGGCACCTCGGCGGTAGAGATCCTCGATGCCCTGGCGCCACATCCCGGCGACCAGGTGTTGGACAAGCACCGTTACAGCGCCTTCCATGGTACCGACCTGGCACAGCGGCTTCGAAGCCAGGGTATCGAGCACCTGGTGGTGTTCGGCGTGCTGACCGATGTGTGCGTCATGACCAGCGTGTTCGATGCCTACCAGCACGGCTTCACCCTGAGCCTGGTAGCCGATGCCTGCACGGCCACGACGCTGGGTGCGCACTATTCAGCCCTGATGATCCTCTCCAACTGGATCTACGGGCTGGAGATTTTCTCCACGTCACAGCTGCTACGCCATTGGCAGCAGCAGCCGGCAGGCTCGGTGCGTACCGATACGCCCGACCACCTCGCCTTCCACCCCGAGGCATTCGTCGACGCGATCCAACGCTTCGAACACCGCCTTGCCCATGATTGCTGAGTGTGGAGATCCCTGATGAAAGTTGAAAATCGCAGCATCGATTTCATCCCTGAGGGCGAGCGCTACGGTCAGGCGCGTTCGCTGTTCTTCGTGTGGTTCGGCGCCAATGCCAACATCACCACGGTCGCGGCCGGCGTCTTGCCCATCAGTCTGGGCCTCAACCTGTTCTGGAGTGCGCTGTCGATTCTTTTGGGCTCGATGATCGGCGCCCTCTTCATGGCGTCACATTCTGCCCAAGGGCCCAAGCTGGGCATCCCACAGATGATCCAGAGCCGGGCCCAGTTCGGCGTCTATGGCGCGATCGTGCCATTGTTGTTCGTCATGCTCATCTACCTGGGCTTCTTCGTCAGCAACACCTTGCTCGCCGCCCAGGCCGTGGCCAGCGCCAGCCCGATCGGCAATGGCGGCAACATCGTGGTGCTGGGTGCGGTGTGCTTCCTGGTCGCGTTGTTCGGCTACCAACTGATCCATCGCCTGCAAAAGCTGCTGACGCTGGCTTCGCTGGCGGTGTTCGGCATTGCGACCTGGCTGGCGCTCAGCTTGCCGTTGCCAGCCGGGCAATGGTCGCTCGAAGGGTTCAGCCTGCCGACCTTCCTTGCCTCGGTGAGCATTGCAGTCACCTGGCAGCTCTCCTATGCGCCTTACGTGGCCGACTACTCCCGCTACTTGCCTACCGAAACCCCGACGCGGCAGGTGTTCTGGTACAGCTACTTGGGCACGGTGGTCGGCGGGAGCTGGATGATGCTGCTGGGTGCGGTGCTGGCCAAGGCAATGGCCGGATTCGGGGACAACGTCGGCTTGAACCTGGTGGGATTGCTCGGCGGCAGCACGGTGTTGATGTTCGCCTTCGTGCTCTACGGCCAGATCGCCATCAACGTCTTCAACCTTTACGGGGCATTCATGTCGACAGTCACCGTGATCGAGCCCTTCACCGCGCTCAAGGTCACCGCATGGGTGCGAGCAGGGTTCCTGCTGGTGATCGCCACTGCGGCTACAGGGTTGTGCACGCTTGCCCAGGATGACTTCATTGCGTTCTTCCTGAACTTCATCTTCTTCATGAGCTACTTCCTGATCCCTTGGACGGCCATCAACCTGGTCGACTACTACGTCGTGCGCAAAGGGGTATACCGCATCGAGGACATCTTCCGGCCGAGCGGTATCTATGGCCGGGTGAATGGCGTGGCGATCGGCGTATTCCTGGTCACCATCGTGCTCGAGGTGCCGTTCATGAACACTTCGATGTACGCCGGGCCCATCGCCACCCACCTGCAAGGGGTTGACCTGGCCTGGGCAGTCGGACTGATTTTCCCAGCGCTGACCTACTACTGGCTGATGGGCAGACGCAAGGCGCTGGCCGGCGCCTGCGCATAAGACCAGGCCCTTCTGCGGCGTGTTCTTCGCGGATGAACCCGCTCCTACAGGATCGGCGCCGATCCGGTGGGAGCAGGTTCATCCGCGAAAAAAAGCTGTGTGAGAGGGACTACGGAGTTTGAGGGTGCGGCCGAAGGGCTGCGAAAGGGGCGCATCGCGCCCCCGGTAGCCGCCAAGGCTGGCGACTGGCTCAGCGCAGGGTCACCTTGGCCCGTGCGCTGTGCAGCTTCTTGTAGCTGTCGATCAAGCGCAGGTGGCGGTCGAGGCCTTCGAGCTTCATGCTCGTCGGTGCCAGGCCATGGAAACGCACGCTGCCGTCAACCGAACCCAGTACCGCATCCATGCGCGCATCGCCGAACATGCGGCGGAAGTTGGCTTCGTAGTCGGCCAGCTCCAAGTCCTCGTCCAGCTCCACTTCCAGCACCACGTTCAAGGCCTGGTAGAACAGCCCGCGCTCGACGGTGTTGTCGTTGAACTGCAGGAAAGTCTCCACCAGTTCCTTGGCCGCCTCGAACTGCTCCAAGGCGAGGTAGATCAGCAGCTTGAGCTCCAGGATGGTCAACTGCCCCCAGACCGTGTTGTCGTCGAACTCGACGCCGATCAAGGTGGTGATGTCGGTGTAGTCATCCAGCTCGCTCTCCTCCAGCCGCTCGACCAGCGCCGCCAGGGCGTCATCGTCCAGGCGATGCAGGTTGAGGATGTCGGCGCGGAAGAACAGGGCCTTGTTGGTGTTGTCCCAGATCAGGTCATCCACCGGATAGATTTCCGAGTAGCCCGGCACCAGGATGCGGCAAGCGGTTGCACCGAGGTGCTCGTACACCGCCATGTACACCTCTTTGCCCATGTCCTCGAGGATGCCGAACAACGTGGCGGCCTCTTCGGCGTTGGAATCCTCGCCTTGGCCGGAGAAGTCCCACTCGACGAACTCGAAGTCGGCCTTGGCACTGAAGAAGCGCCAGGACACCACGCCGCTCGAATCGATGAAGTGCTCGACGAAGTTGTTCGGCTCGGTCACGGCGTGGCTGGAGAAGGTCGGCTGAGGTAGATCGTTCAGGCCCTCGAAGCTGCGCCCCTGCAGCAGCTCGGTCAGGCTGCGCTCCAGTGCCACTTCGAAGCTTGGGTGTGCACCGAAGGACGCGAACACACCGCCGGTACGCGGATTCATCAAGGTAACGCACATCACCGGGAACTCACCGCCGAGCGAGGCGTCCTTGACCAGCACCGGGAAGCCCTGCTCTTCGAGCCCCTGGATACCCGCCAGGATCGCGGGGTACTTGGCCAGCACCTCCTGCGGCACATCCGGTAGCGCCAGCTCGCCTTCGAGGATTTCGCGCTTGACCGCCCGCTCGAAGATTTCCGACAGGCACTGCACCTGCGCTTCGGCCAGGGTATTGCCGGCGCTCATGCCGTTGCTCAGGAACAGGTTCTCGACCAAGTTGGACGGGAAGTACACCACCTCGCCGTCGGACTGGCGCACATAGGGCAGCGAGCAAATGCCGCGCTCGACGTTGCCAGAGTTGGTGTCGTACAGGTGCGAGCCACGCAGCTCGCCTTCAGGGTTGTAGATTTCCAGGCAGTACGGATCGAGGATTTCCGCAGGCAGTGCGTCTTTGCGACCCGGCTTGAACCAGCGCTCGTCCGGGTAATGCACGAACGGCGCGTTGGCGATGTCCTCGCCCCAGAACTGGTCGTTGTAGAAGAAGTTGCAGTTCAGGCGCTCGATGAACTCGCCCAGGGCCGACGCCAAGGCACTCTCCTTGGTCGCGCCCTTGCCGTTGGTGAAGCACATCGGCGAGTGGGCATCGCGAATGTGCAGCGACCATACGTTGGGCACGATGTTGCGCCACGAGGCGATCTCGATCTTCATGCCCAGACCGGCCAGGATCTGCGACATGTTGGCGATGGTCTGCTCCAATGGCAGGTCCTTGCCCGGGATATAGGTGCTCGCGCTCGGGTCGGTGTCCACCATCAGCAACGCCTGGGCATCGGCGTCGAGGTTTTCCACCTCTTCGATGACGAAGTCGGGCCCGGTCTGCACGACCTTCTTCACCGTGCAGCGCTCGATCGAACGCAAGATGCCCTGGCGGTCTTTTTCGCTGATGTCCGCCGGTAATTCCACTTGGATCTTGAAGATCTGTTTATAGCGGTTTTCCGGATCGACAATATTATTCTGCGACAGTCTAATATTATCGGTCGGAATGTTTCGTGTATTGCAGTACAACTTTACAAAGTACGCCGCACACAAGGCCGAGGACGCCAGGAAATAATCGAACGGCCCGGGTGCCGAACCGTCGCCCTTGTAGCGGATCGGCTGATCGGCCACCACTGTGAAGTCATCAAACTTGGCTTCGAGCCGAAGATTGTCGAGAAAGTTGACCTTGATTTCCATGCGGGAATACCGTGATAACGAGCAAAACAAAATGGCCGCCATTATCCGGTTTTTCCCATCGAAAGTCTTGTGCTTTTCGGCCCCCGACGTAGGGCCAGGCGAGCCGGGCCTGGGGCGTTTTCGGCACACGTGCGCCCTATCGACCTGGCATCCTGCCCCCGCTTGCGACCGCCGGTCGACGACCGTCGCGGTCCATCCGGATGCAACGTAGTCGCGCTTTCCGGAGTCAGGAACAGGTTGTTTATGGAACTACTTTTTTCCCTGCGTGCAACATCCAGAACATAGCCGCATGACAATTAGGCTGGATGCGTCCCCGCCGGAAAACTGCAACTTTCTCATGCATTGGCAAACTGCCATTAAGCCGCTTAAGATGGCAACGCTGATGGACCTGTTGCCGAGCAAGAAGGAATTCCCGTGCTCTTGAGTATCCCCACTCTCATTCTCGTCACCGTGTTCCTGCTCGGCCTGATGGGGACGCTCACCCTGCATACCTGGGCGCGCGGCAAACGTGAACGGCCCCTGGGATACCTGGGCGCGATGCTCTTGCTGGCCTCGGTGGGCGTCGCGCTGATCAGCCTTCGCGAGCGCGGTTACGACCTGGTGCCCCTGGTGTTGGGCAACATCGTGCTGTTGCTGTCGGCCGCGCTGGGCTGGACCGCCATGCGCACCTTGGCCGGGCGCACGCCCTACCCGCCCGGCATCGTCTTGGGCGTGGTGGTCTGGTTGCTGTTCTGCCTCTTCCCTGTCTTCTATGACTCCCTGCCCTTGCGCATCACGGTCTATTCAACCCTTGCCGCAGGCTATTCGGGCCTCGGCATCGTGGAGCTGTGGCGTAGCCGCAGACGCCTGAACGTCGCGTATCTGCCTGCGCTGTTGATCATGGGGATGCACACAGGCTTCTACATCCTGCGCACCCTTGTCGATGAAGGCGTTTCACTGGAGCATGCCTTGTCTGGCAGCGGCAGTGGCGCACGATTCTTCGCCTTCATGCTGTTCGAGTCGATGCTCTATGCCACCGGCATCGCCTACATCACCCTGGCCATGGTCAAGGAACAGGCAGAACAGAAGTACAAGACCGCCGCCAATACTGATGAGCTGACCGGTATCGGCAACCGCCGTGCGTTCATTACCCAAGGCGAACACGTGCTGGCCGACGCCAAGCGCAACAAAGCGCCCATCGCCCTGCTGCTGTTCGACCTGGATCACTTCAAGCACCTCAATGACAGCCTCGGCCACCAGGCAGGCGACCAGGCGTTGATCGCCTTCAGCCAACTGGCTACCCACAATCTGCGCCACGACGATGTGTTCGGCCGGATCGGCGGCGAGGAATTCGCTTGCCTTCTGCCCGGTGCAGGGGAACAGATCGCGACTCTGGTCGCGCAAAACATTCGTCAGCGCTTTCATAGCGCGGCACTGCCGACGCCAGGGAGCCTGAGCGTCAGCATCGGTGTCGTCACCAGCGAGGCCGCAGGCTACGAACTCTCGCGCCTGCTGGCGCTGGCGGACGACGCGCTGTATGCCGCCAAGGCTGCAGGACGCAACCGTGTCCATGTGTTCGAGCACAGTGCAGCCAGCGAGCCGGCCATCGAGGGCTAGGCCAACCCCGTGCGCTCCAGGTATGCCGCCAGGTACTCGATGAACGCCAGCACCTTCCCCGTCGCCCGCCGATGGCTGGGGTACACCGCCAGGATCTTCGGCCCGAAGGCGTCGGGGTCGATCGCGTAGTCTTCCATCAAGCGCACCAGGCGCCCATCGGCCAGATAGGGCGCGCCACTCCACAGCGGCACATGAAACAACCCGCCACCGGCCAGCGCGCTGGCCAGCAGCAGGTCGTAGTTGTCGCTTTCCAGTCGGGCATTGGTGGGCTGCAGCAGGCTCAGCCGCTCGCCGTCCTTCTCCACCCACCAGTAGGTGCGGCTCAGGGCGGCATGGCGATACAACAGCCAATCGTGCTGATCGAGGGTCTGGGGCGTGACCGGTATCGGGTTGCGCGCCAGGTAGTCGGGGCTGGCGCACAGGGTCAGGCGGTTGCGACCGACCTCCTTGGCGATCAACCCGGGCAAATCGTTATGCCCCTCGCGCAGGGCCAGGTCGTAGCCGCTTTCCACCAGGTCGACGAAGTCATCGGACAGGTCCACGCGCAGGCGGATCTGCGGATAGTCGCGCAGAAACTGTGAACACACCTGGTCCAGAAAGGCCCGCCCATAGGCCAGCGGCGCCGTCAGCCGCAGGATCCCATGCAGACCGTGTTGCATCTGCCCCACCACTTCGCCGACTTCATGCATGCGCATGAGCACCTGGCGCGCGGTTTCCAGGTAGACCTTTCCGGCTTCGGTCAGCACCGTGCGCCGCGTGCTGCGCTCGAACAGCCGCACGCCCAGGTCATCCTCCAGATGGCTCACGGCCTTGGTCAGGGCCGACGGGGTCTTGCCCAGTTGCTCGGCGGCGCGACTGAAACTGCCGTGCTCGGCAGTGGCGACGAACATGGTGATGGCGGCGAACTTGTCCATGGTTTTTCCATTCAGGAAAAAAGCTTTTGCGCATTTCGGGCGTTCTGCCTGCCCGGGCCAGCCGTTAGTCTCGCCAACAGACCCAAAAAAACAAGAGGTTTTGCAATGAGACGTTTCACGCCTACGTTGCTGTCCGTGGCGCTGGCTTTTGCCTCGATGGATTCGATGGCCGCTGCGGATCTGGTGCTGCTCAATGGCAAGCTGTACACCGCCGACCCCGCCCACCCATCTGCACAGGCCATGGCCGTACAGGACGGCAAAGTGCTCAAAGTAGGCACCGATGCCCAGATCAAGGCCCTGGCCAGCAGCACGACCCAGGTCATCGACCTGGGCGGCAAGCGGGTCATGCCGGGGATGATCGACAGTCACTCCCACGCCATCTTCGGCGGCCTGGAGCTGTCGGCGGCCAGCCTGGCCGATGAGGAGGACGTGCCCACCGCGGAGCTGGAAAAACGCTTGCGCACCTGGCGTGACGACGGCACTGCCCGCCAGGGCGATGTGTTGACCGTGGTCGGGGTGAGCTCCACCTACTGGGCCAAGGCCGAGGAACTGGGCGCGACCTTCAACCACGGTGAGTGGGCAACGGTGCCGGTGGTGTTCATCGGCAGTGACCATCACACCGCCTGGGCCAACCAGGCCATGCTCGACCGCGCCGGTATCGACGCCAAGCTCCTGGCCGCCCTGCCCGCCGCCGAACGCGACACCCTGGGCCAGAAGCAAGACGGCACACCCAATGGCTTTGCCGTGGATGCCGGCTGGGACCGCATCAGCGCCGCCATGCCCTCCCCCAGCGCCGCCGCCCTGCTGCACGCCGCCGACGCCGCGGTGAAATACAACAACGCCTTCGGCATCACCGCCTGGATGGACCCGGCCGCCAACGCCGCACCTGGGGAGTCGGTGTTCAGCCTCAAGCCCACGGAAAAATCCATCGGCGTACTGCCGGCCTACAAGGCCCTGGCCGAGAAAGGCCAGTTGAATGCCCATGTCGCCGCGCTGCTGGTGGCCAACCCCAAAAGCCTGCCGGCCGACCTCGACACCCTGGACAAAGTTCGCCAGCAATTCCAGGGCGTCCCCAACCTGACGCTGCCCGGCATCAAGGTATTCGCCGACGGCGTGGTGGAATATCCGGCGCAAAGCGCGGCGATGCTCGAGCCCTACAGCAATTCCCACAAAACCGGAGAGCTCTTGATCGACCCGGCGCATTTCGGCGACCTGGTCAGCGCCGCCGACGCCCGAGGCTGGCTGGTACACATCCACGCCATCGGTGACCGGGCGGTACGCGAATCGCTCAACGGCATCGCCCAGGCGCGCAAGGACCGCCAGAGTGGCGTCACCCACTCCATCACCCACCTGCAACTGGTGAACCCCACCGAGTTCGCCCGCTTCAAGCCCTTGAACGTGATCGCCTCGATGCAACTGCTCTGGGCCTCGGGCGACGAATACACCCTGGACATGGTCAAGCCCTACGTCAGCCCCCATGTCTTCCCCTACCAGTACCCTGCCCATTCGCTGCTCAGTCACGGTGCCACCATCGCCGGGGCCAGCGACTGGTCGGTGTCCTCGCCCAACCCGTGGCTGGCCATTCACCAGGCCATCACCCGCGAAGGCCCCAAGGGTGTGCTCAACCCCAAGGAACGCATCGACCGCCAGACCATGTTCCAGGCCTACACCCTCAACGCCGCACGCACCATTGGCCTGGACAAGCAGATCGGCTCGCTCACGCCCGGCAAGCAAGCCGACTTCATCGTGCTGGACCGCGATGTACTCACCGTCGCAGACAATGACCTGGCCGACACCCGCGTCCTGCAGACCTGGTTCGGCGGCCGCGAAGTCTACAAAGCCGAGCACTGACCCCCACTGCACCACACCAAGCTCCCGGGCTACCCGGGAGCCAGGCCGCGCTTTGCCCGCACCTGCCAGAACAATCACAACAAACAGGTACCTTCATGCGCCGCATCCTGCTCCTTGCCTCGACCCTGGCCCCCTTGACCAGCCAGGCCGTGTCCCTGAGTGATGACTTCTACCTGGAGATCGAACCCGCGCTGGTCAGCGATTACCGTACCCGCGGCATCTCCCAGACCCAGAACGACCCCGCCGCCCAGCTCGCCATCACCCTGCAGCACGCCAGCGGCCTGTACCTCGGCGCCTGGACCTCCAACGTGGACTTTGGTTTCGGCACCAAGACGCGCCAGGAGGTGGACTACTACGCCGGCTGGTACTGGCAGGCCACCGATGAGATCAGCCTGGATGTGGGCTACCTCAAGTACACCTACCCCAAGTCGAGCCTGTACAACCTGAGCGACTACTACGCCGCCCTCACCTTCTACGGCGTCACCCTCGGGGCGAACTACTCCAACGACACCGGCAGCGCCCTGGGCGATGACCAGGACACGCTCTACAGCTACGTGGGCTACGAAACCGCCCTGCCGCTGGAGATCGGCTTGCAGCTGCGCTACGGGCGCATGGACTTCAAGGACCCGATGTACACGGCCGCCGATGGCAAGGCATCGTCGGACCACCATGAGTGGGAAGTGAAGCTGACCCGTGAGCTGGCCGGTCTGACCTGGGGCTTGTCGTACATCGACACCGACCTGTCCAAGACCGAATGCGCCAGCAGCTATGGGTTCGATGATGTGTGTTCGGCGACCTGGGTGGGGAGTGTGAGCAAGAAGTTCTGACCCAGGGCTGCACAGGCAGCCCCAGCACGCTGTCGTTGCGTTGCCTGTACGGACGCTTTCGCGGGTTAATCCGCCCCTATAGGGATCGGGAGCGGGTCTATCCGCGAAGCAGTCGTCACATATCCAGGCATGTGAGCCCTTGCGTCGAAAGCGTTGGGTCAGGCGGTGCGCGTCGCAACCGCCGCCACCTGCTGATCGGCATGGTACGACGAGCGCACCAGCGGCCCCGAGGCGACGTTGCCAAAGCCCATGGCCAAGGCCTGCTCGGCGAACCAGGCAAAAGTGTCCGGATGCACGAAGCGCTGCACCGGCAGGTGGCTGCGCGAGGGTTGCAGGTACTGGCCCAGGGTCAGCATCTCGACCTGGTGTTCGCGCATGCGCTGCATCACCTCTAGCACCTCCTCATCGGTCTCGCCCAGCCCCAGCATCAGCCCTGACTTGGTCGGCACGCCAGGGATGCGCTGCTTGAACCGCTCCAGCAAATCCAGCGACCACTCGAAATCCGAGCCAGGCCGCGCCGCCTTGTACAGGCGTGGCACGGTTTCCAGGTTGTGGTTGAACACATCCGGTGGCGCCTGTTCGGTGATCGCCAGGGCCACATCCATACGCCCTCGGTAGTCCGGCACCAGGGTTTCCAACTGGATGCCCGGCGAACGCTGGCGGATCTCGCGCAGGCAGTCGACGAAGTGCTGCGCCCCGCCGTCGCGCAGATCGTCCCGGTCGACCGACGTGATGACCACGTACTTCAGGCGCAACTCGGCGATGGCGATCGCCAGGTTGCGAGGCTCATCGACATCCAGCGGCTTGGGCCGGCCATGGCCCACGTCGCAAAACGGGCAACGGCGCGTGCAGATGTCGCCCATGATCATGAACGTCGCCGTGCCACCGGAGAAACATTCCCCAAGGTTCGGACAGGACGCCTCCTCGCACACGCTGTGCAGCTTGTGTTTGCGCAACAAGGCCTTGATGCGCGCCACCTCCGGCGTGGTCGGGATCTGCACGCGGATCCAGTCCGGTTTGCGCGGTACCTCCTCGGTGGGCAGGATCTTGACCGGGATGCGCGCCACCTTCTCGGCGCCGCGCAGCTTGACCCCGGGCTCCAGGGGCGCCGGGCGAGTAGCGACAGGCTGGTTTTGGTTCATCTTCATGCTCCGGCAGGCAGGCCTTCAGCCTCGGTAGTAACGTTGCGCCACGAACGGCGTGCGGGTCACGCGCATCGGCACCCGCTTGCCTCGCACCTCGGCGAAGACCTCGGTGTCCAGGGCCGCCCAGGCGCTCTGCACGTAGCCCATGGCCAACGGGCCGCCCAGGCTCGGGCCGAAACCACCGCTGGTGACCTGGCCAATGACCTGGCCATGGGCATCAAGCAATGGCGCGCCTTCGCGCACCGGCACTCGCTCCTGGGCCAGCAGACCGACTCGCTTGCTCGGCACGCCATCGCGCAACTGGGCGAGGATGCGCTCGGCACCGGGGAAGCCACCTGGGCGCACGCCATCGACACGACGGGCCTTGGAAATCGCCCAGGCCAGGCTCGCCTCGACCGGAGTGGTGTATTGGGCCATGTCGTGGCCATACAGGCACAGCCCGGCCTCCAGGCGCAGCGAGTCACGCGCCCCCAGGCCGATGGCCTCGACCTCGGGCTCGGCCAGCAGCGAGCGGGCCAGCATCAGGGCATCCTGGGTCGGCACGGAGATCTCGTAGCCGTCCTCGCCGGTGTAGCCCGAGCGGCTGACATAGCAGTCCACCCCCAGCAACCGCACGCGAGCGAACTGCATGAACGTCATGGCTTTGACTTCGGGTGCCAGGCGCGCCAGCACCGTGGCGGCCGCCGGCCCCTGCAGGGCGAGCAAGGCGCGGCTGTCGAACAACGACTCGACCTCGCACAGCCCTTCCAGGTGCTGCTTGAGATGCTGTAGGTCCTGCGCCTTGCAGGCGGCATTGACGACCAGGAACAAGTAGTCCCCGGCGTTGGCCACCATCAGGTCGTCGAGGATGCCGCCCTGGGCGTCGGTGAACAGCGCATAGCGCTGCATGCCCACCGGCAGGTCGACGATATCGACCGGCACCAGGCTCTCCAAGGCCTTGGCAGCATTTGCGCCGTGCAGACGGATCTGCCCCATGTGCGAGACATCGAACAGACCGGCCTGTTCACGGGTGTGCAGGTGCTCCTTGAGCACCCCCAGCGGGTACTGCACCGGCATGTCGTAGCCGGCGAACGGCACCATGCGCGCGCCCAGTTGCAGGTGCAGGGCATGCAGCGGCGTTTTTTGTAGTGGTTCGTTGGACACGGAAGACTCCTGGCATTCGATGAGGTGAACGATCACGCCGTCGCGGCGGCGAGCACTGCGAATCAGGCCGAATAGACCGGGAACCGCGCGCACAGCTCCGCGACCTGGCGGGCCACCTGGGCCTCGACATCGGCATCACCCAGATGCTCGAGAATGTCGCAGATCCACGACGCAAGGGCGCGGCACTCCGGTGCCTGGAAGCCACGGGTGGTGACGGCCGGCGTGCCCAGGCGCAGGCCTGAGGTCACGAACGGCGATTGCGGATCGTTGGGCACCGCGTTCTTGTTGACCGTGATATGCGCACGGCCCAAGGCGGCATCGGCGTCCTTGCCGGTGATGCCCTGACGGATCAGGCTGACCAGGAACAGATGGTTGTCGGTGCCGCCAGAGACCACATCGAAACCGCGCTGCATGAAGATCTCGGCCATGGCCTGGGCGTTGGCGACCACCTGCTGCTGGTAGGTCTTGAACTCAGGCGCCAGCGCTTCCTTGAAGCACACGGCCTTGGCCGCGATCACATGCATCAACGGGCCGCCCTGCCCTCCTGGGAATACCGCCGCATTGAGCTTTTTCTCAAGCTCCGGATCAGCCTTGGCCAGGATCAGACCGCCGCGCGGGCCGCGCAGGGTCTTGTGGGTGGTGGTAGTGACCACATCGGCATAAGGCAGCGGATTGGGGTAGACGCCCGCTGCGACCAGGCCCGCAACGTGGGCCATGTCGACGAACAGGTAGGCACCGACCTTGTCGGCGATGGCGCGAAAACGGGCAAAGTCCAACGTCTTGGAGTAGGCCGAGAAGCCGGCGACGATCATCTTCGGCTTATGCGCGAGCGCCAGGCGCTCGACCTCGTCGTAGTCGATCAGGCCATTGGCGTCGATGCCGTACTGCACAGCGTTGTACAGCTTGCCCGAGGACGACACCTTGGCGCCGTGGGTCAGGTGCCCGCCATGGGCCAGGCTCATGCCAAGCAGGGTGTCGCCAGGCTGCAACAGGGCCAGGTAGACAGCCGCGTTGGCCTGGGAGCCAGAGTGCGGCTGGACGTTGGCATAGCCTGCGCCGAACAGCGCCTTGGCCCGGTCGATGGCCAGTTGCTCGACCACATCCACATGCTCGCAACCGCCGTAGTAGCGCTTGCCCGGATAGCCTTCGGCGTACTTGTTGGTCAGCTCGGTGCCTTGAGCCTGCATCACCTGCGGGCTGGTGTAGTTCTCCGAGGCGATCAGCTCGATGTGGTCTTCCTGGCGTTTGGCCTCGCGGGCGATGGCCTCGAACAGCGCAGGGTCGAAATCGGACAGTGTCAGGCTTTTATGGAACATGTGCGTGTTTCCTTGTTGTTCTGGTTGAAGGCAAATCCTGCGAGGGCGGACGGCACCGGCGGTGCCGGTGTTCGCGGGTAAACCCGCGCCCACTGCCGCTTGAACATCGGGCCTTGTGGCCGAGCTCCTGTGTACTTGCTGGCAGCGCAGCCCCTGTGGGAGCGGGTTTACCCGCGAAGGCGGCCAACAGGCCAACCTCGCATTCGCAGGTGCTCCCACTGCCACAGGGCGCGAGCGCAGCCCTGGCGATCACGCGTCCTGGTAGAGCGACATCGGTGGGCAGGCGCAGGCCAGGTTGCGGTCGCCGTAGACGTTGTCCACGCGGCCCACCGGCGGCCAGTACTTGTTGTCGGGCAGCGAATCCTGCGGGTACACCGCCAGTTCCCGGCTATAGCCATGGGTCCACTCGCCGACCAGCTCCGCCGCCGTATGCGGGGCGTTCTTGAGCGGGTTGTCGTGCTTGTCCAAGGTGCCGTTCTCGACCGCATGGATCTCTTCGCGGATACGGATCATCGCCTCGCAGAAGCGGTCCAGCTCGTCCTTGGACTCGCTCTCGGTCGGCTCGACCATCAAGGTGCCCGCCACCGGGAAGGACATGGTCGGGGCATGGAAACCGAAGTCGATCAGGCGCTTGGCCACGTCCTCGACGCTGATGCCGCTGCTGTCCTTGAGCGGGCGCAGGTCGAGGATGCATTCGTGGGCCACCAGGCCGTTCTCGCCGGTGTAGAGCACCGGGTAGTGCTCCTCCAGGCGCCGGGCGATGTAGTTGGCGCTGAGGATCGCCACCTGCGAGGCGCGCTTGAGCCCTTGCCCGCCCATCATGCGGATGTACATCCAGGTGATCGGCAGGATGCTGGCACTGCCATAAGGCGCGGCGCTGACTGCGCCGTCCTTGCGCGCCATGTGCCCATGGCCCGGCAAGAACGGCGCCAGGTGCGCCTTGACGCCGATCGGGCCAACACCCGGGCCGCCACCGCCATGGGGAATGCAGAAGGTCTTGTGCAGGTTAAGGTGCGAGACGTCGCCACCGAACTTGCCCGGCGCGCACAGCCCGACCATGGCGTTCATGTTGGCGCCGTCCAGGTACACCTGGCCGCCGTGCTCATGGATGATGTCGCAGATGCGGGTGATGCCGTCCTCGAACACGCCATGGGTCGAGGGGTAGGTGATCATCAGCGCGGCCAGGTGCTCCTTGTGCTGTTCGGCCTTGCTCTGCAAGTCGGCCACATCGACGTTACCTCGCGCATCGCAGTTGACCACCACCACGCGCATGCCCGCCATCTGCGCCGTGGCCGGGTTGGTGCCATGGGCCGAGGACGGGATCAGGCACACGTCGCGCCCGGATTCGCCACGGCTGGCATGGTAGGCGCGGATCGCCAACAGGCCTGCGTACTCGCCCTGGGAGCCAGCGTTGGGCTGCAACGACATGGCGTCATAACCGGTCGCCGCGCAGAGCATCGCTTCCAGTTCGTCGGTCAGTTGCCGGTAGCCCTGGGCCTGTTCGGCCGGGGCGAACGGATGCAGGGCGCCGAACTCCGGCCAGGTGATCGGCATCATCTCGCTGGCGGCGTTGAGCTTCATGGTGCACGAGCCCAGCGCGATCATGCTGCGGTCCAGGGCCAGGTCCTTGTCGGCCAGGCGACGCAGGTAACGCATCAGCTCGGTTTCGCAGTGGTAACGGTTGAACACCTCGTGCTGCAGGAACGCACTCTGGCGCAGCAATGGCGTCGGCAGGCAATCCACACCGCTGGCAGCCAGCGCGGCGAAGTCCGGCAGGGCCTGGCCCGGCGCCGCGAACACCTGCCACAGGGCCTCGACGCTCTGTTGCTCGCAGGTTTCATCCAGCGACAGCCCCACACGCGCCGAATCGATCGGACGCAAATTCAGGCGCTGGGCATTGGCGGCCGCCAAGACCTCGCCCACGGGGCGCGCGGTCACCACGCTGACGGTGTCGAAGAAGTGCGACTGCTCCACCGAATGCCCGAGCTGGCGCAGGCCCTGCGCCAGGATCGAGGTCAGGCGGTGCACGCGGCGGGCGATCTGCGTCAGGCCTTCCGGGCCGTGGTAGACCGCATACATGCTGGCGATGTTGGCCAACAGGACCTGCGCGGTGCAGATGTTGCTGGTGGCCTTCTCGCGGCGGATGTGTTGCTCGCGGGTCTGCATGGCCAGGCGCAGGGCCGGCTTGCCGAAGCGGTCGATGGACAACCCCACCAGGCGGCCCGGCATGTCGCGCTTGAAGGCATCGCGGGTGGCGAAGAACGCCGCGTGCGGCCCACCGAAGCCCAGGGGCACGCCGAAGCGTTGGGCACTGCCGAACACCACGTCGGCGCCAAACTCGCCCGGTGGCGTGAGCAAGGTCAGGGCCAGCAGGTCGGTCGCCACCGCCACCAGGGCGCCTGCCGCATGGGCGCGCGCCACCAGGGCACGGTGATCGCCGATGGCTCCCGTGCTGGCCGGGTATTGCAAGAGCAGGCCGAAGTAGCCCTCCAGGTTTTGCCCTTGCAGGTGTGTTTCATCCCCCACCACCACTTCGATGCCCAACGGCTCGGCGCGGGTGCGCACCACGTCGAGGGTCTGCCGGTGGCAGGCGTTGGAAACGAAGAACGCCGGGGCCTTGTTCTTGGCCAGGCGCTTGCAGAAGGTCATGGCCTCGGCAGCGGCGGTGGCCTCATCGAGCAGGGACGCGTTGGCGATCTCCATGCCGGTCAGATCGACGATCAGGGTCTGGAAGTTCAGCAGCGCTTCCAGACGGCCCTGGGAGATTTCCGGCTGGTATGGGGTGTAGGCGGTGTACCAGGCTGGATTCTCCAGCAGGTTGCGCAGGATGGGCGCCGGGGTATGGCACGGGTAGTAGCCCTGGCCGATGTGGTTGCGAAACAGCTGGTTCTTCGCGGCGATGGCCTTGATCGCGGCCAAGGCTTCGCTTTCACCCTGCCCCGGGGTCAGCTCGAGCACACTGGTGCCCCTGATGCTGTTGGGGATGACGCTGTCGATCAGGGCCTCGAGCGAGCCATGGCCGGTCAGCGCCAGCATGGCCTCGATGTCGGCCTCGCTCGGGCCGATGTGACGGGCAATGAAGCTGTTGTCCGTGCCCAGGGCAATCGGTGCTGTACTCATGGCGCCCTCCAGGCTCAGCCGTTGTCGGCCAGGAAGCGGTCGTAGCCGTCCTGGTCCATCAAGGTGTCGAGGTCCGCCAGGTTGTCCGCCTGGATGCGGAAGAACCAGCCGTCTTCCATGGGCGAGGCGTTGACCAGCTCAGGGTCGGCGGCCAATGCCTGGTTGACCGCCACCACCTGGCCGTTGAGCGGCATGGTGATGTTGCTGGCGGCCTTGACCGACTCCAGCACCGCGACTTCATTCCCCTCGCCGTACTCGCCCGGCTCCGGCAACTGCACGAACACCACATCGCCCAGGGCCTGTTGGGCGTAGGCGGTGATGCCAACGGTCAGCTCACCGGTCGCTTCCAGGCGCAACCATTCGTGCTCAGGGGTAAAACGCAACGTGCTCATGGATCTTCCTCTTATTGTTGGATGGGCCCTGGGGGCAGGACCTACCTCTACAACAGCAAGGGGGATGCCAACTCTAAATAAACCTTTAATTTCAACTAGTTACATTTACTTTATGCGTTTTCTGCGGCATCTCCCCTGGAGCGTAATCGCTCCAGGCACCAAGGCCTGCAGTAGCGCGGCTGAGCTCATCCCTTGTAAAGCACGGCGTACGGATGTGCGGAGCAAATACGCTCCAATGGAGCGAAATCGAACCGGCCGTTTCACGACACGCGATTGGAAATCCCGTACTTGCGCAGACGCTGCCCCACCGCCGTGTGCGAGGTCTGCAAACGCGCCGCCAGCTGGCGGGTGGAGGGATAGACGGCGTAGAACTTCTCCAGCAGCGATTTCTCGAAGCCTTGCACCGCAGCTTCCAGGCTGGTGACCTCCATCACATCGCTTTGCTGGCTGCTCAGCGCTGTCCCGGCCAGCTCCAGATCATCGCAGTCGATCACCTCCCCTTCACTGATCGCCGCAGCGCGGAAGATCACATTCTGCAACTGGCGGATGTTGCCGGACCAACGATTGCCCAACAGCAGCGGATGGGTGGTCAACGCCAGCCGGCACGGGGAACGCTGGATCTGGGCACAGGCCTGGTGCAAAAAGTGCTCGGCCAGCAGCAGGATGTCGGTGCCACGCTCACGCAGTGGCGGCACCACCAGGTTGAGCACGTTGAGCCGGTAATAGAGGTCTTCGCGAAAACCGCCTTCGACCACCATGCTTTCCAGGTTGCGGTGGGTGGCGCACAGCACACGGACATTCACCCGCACCTCGCCCCCACCCCCGACGCGACGGAAGCTGCCGTCATTGAGAAAGCGCAGCAGCTTGGCCTGCAGATAGGGCGACATCTCGCCCACTTCATCGAGAAACACGGTACCGCCATCGGCCAGCTCCAGCAGGCCTGGCTTGCCGCCACGCTGGGCGCCGGTGAAGGCGCCTGCGGAGTATCCGAACAGCTCGCTTTCGGCCAGGCTCTCAGGCAACGCTGCGCAGTTCAAGGCCAGGAAGGACGCCTCACGGCGGTTGCTCAGGGCATGGCAGGCGCGCGCCACCAGCTCCTTGCCGGTACCGGTCTCGCCCTGGATCAGAATCGGCGCATCCAGGCTGGCTACCTTGTGCAAGCGGGTCTTGAGGTACTTGAGCGCCGGCGACTCGCCCAACAGGGCGTCCAGCCCCTCGCCGGGGTCGTGCAGCAACGAGGCCAGCCGTTCGCCGATACGGCTGGGCGGATACAGCGTGAGCAAACCACCGACCAACGCATCGGCACCACCGCTGATGGGCGTGGCCTCCAGCAACAACGCCTGGCCCTGAAAGCTCACCTCGCACATGGGCAGGCGAAAGCCCTTGTCGATCAGGTTCTGCGCCAGGCGCGGCTCGGTGAACAGGTTCGACAACGGCTCCCCGGCAGGCTCGCGCCCCAGCAGCCTCACCAACGTGGGCGTGGCCAGCAGCACATGGCCATTGGGGTCCACCGCGAGCACCGGATCGCTCATGGCGGCCAGCAATGCCTCCAGTTGCAGGCGTCGGCGCTGGCCGGGCAGAAAGTCCACCAGCTCCACCGCCTGAACGCCCATCACCCGCAGCAAGGCATCGTGCAGTTCATCCAGCACGGCCTGGGACAGCGCCGGTGCGTCGATGTAGACGTTGGGCGGGATCATTTCCACCGCGTCCAGATTGAGGTTGCGTGAGCCCAGCAGGGCGAGGATCTCCTGGGTGATGCCGACGCGGTCGATGAAGGTCACGTGAATGCGCATCGCGGGTCCCTTTTCTTGAAAAGACAACAAGGGGACCGCACGCCAATGCCGCCCCCTTGGGATGACCGAAGTGACGCCGAGGCTCAGTCCACTTCGTAGGAAAGCTGCACAGCCTCGGCCTTCTTGCGGCGGATCGAGCGATAGGACACGCCCATCACCACGAACCACACCGGCACGAAGTACAGCGCCTGACGGGTGTCATCCTCCAGAGCCAGCAAGGCAGTGATGAAGGCGAAGAACACCAGGCACGCCCAGGCCATGCGGGTGCCGCCGGGCATCTTGTAGATCGAGGCGCGGTGCAGGTCGTCACGCTTCTTGCGGTAGGCCAGGTAGGACAGCAGGATCACCGACCACACGCACATGAACAGGATCGCCGACACCGTGGTGATCAAGGTGAACGCTTCGAGCATGTTCGGTACCAGGTAAATCAGCAGCGCCCCGCCCAGCAGGCAGGTGCAGGAGAAGATCAAGCCATTGGATGGCACCGCCCGCTTGGACAGTGCGCTGAACTTGCCAGGCGCATCACCGTCCACCGCCAGGCCGTAGAGCATGCGACTGGTGGAGAACACGCCGCTGTTGGCCGAGGAAGCCGCCGAGGTCAGCACCACGAAGTTGATGATCCCCGCCGCCGCCGGCAGGCCGGCCAGGACGAACAGCTCGACGAACGGGCTCTTGCTCGGCACCACATCACGCCAGGGGGTCACGGCCATGATGGCGATCAAGGCCAGCACATAGAAGACGATGATCCGCAGCGGGATCGAGTTGATCGCCCGCGGCAGGTTGCGCTCGGGGTTCTTGGTTTCCGCTGCGGTGGTGCCGACCAACTCGATGCCGACGAAGGCGAACACGGCGATCTGGAAGCCGGCGAAGAAGCCCATCACACCATGGGGGAACATCCCCTCGTCATTCCACAGGTTGGCCAGCGACGCCACGCTACCGGTGGAAGACTGGTAGGCCGTGGCCACCATGTAGAAGCCGGTACAGACCAAGGCGCAGATCGCCACGATCTTGATCATGGCAAACCAGAACTCCAGCTCGCCGAACATCTTCACCGTCATCAGGTTAAGCGACAGCAACAGCCCCACGCAGCCCAGCGCCGGCGCCCACTGCGGGATATCCGGGAACCAGAACTGGGAATAGGCGGAGATGGCAATGACGTCGGCGATACCGGTCACGATCCAGCAGAACCAATACGTCCAGCCGGTGAAGTACCCGGCCCAAGGACCGAGCAGGTCGTGGGCGAAGTCGATGAACGACTTGTACTTCAAGTTCGATAACAGCAGCTCGCCCATCGCCCGCATGACGAAGAACAGCATGAAGCCGATGATCATGTAGACGAAGATGATCGACGGCCCGGCCAGGCTGATGGTCTTGCCCGAGCCCATGAACAGGCCCGTGCCGATGGCACCGCCGATGGCGATCAGTTGGATATGACGGTTGGAGAGGTTGCGTTGCAGTTCGTGCGCTTGTTGGTCAGGCGGGCTGACACCCAGCGGCGAGTTGTTCATCGTTTTCACCTTGTAAGTCGAATTATTTTTATAACGTCACAAGTTCAAACGCCTCAGCCAGGTACCCACTGCCTTGCCCGGCTGGACACAACCCCTGGAGCAAGGTCTGTGCCAGGCAAAAAAAGCCTCTGGAACGCCCATTCCAGGCGGCCCTGTCGCATTCGGCATGTAATGAAGTCGCTCCAGGAAAAGCGCGTTGCGCGCCGATCGATGCGGCGCAGGCGTCATGAGCCGTACGCTCACGCCTGGCGTAGCGAAATCGCTCCAATGGAACGCTATCGATCCGCTTGGAGGTGGCTGCGCAGCCCTTCGCGGGTAAACCCGCTCCCACCTGGTCCGCGGAGAATCCTGTAGAT